>JBJMOX010000363.1:0-22415 GCA_045803515.1 Gemmatimonadales bacterium | reverse complement strand
GATCGTCATCGTGCTCTGGCAGGGGGGACTGCTGGTGCTCGATGGGAAGCTGACCGCCGGGGCGCTGGTTTCCTTTCTGCTCTATACCATCACCATCGCCGCGTCGGTGGGGGCGCTCGCAAACTCCTTCAGCAGCTACCAGGAGGCCGTGGGAGCGGCCGAGCGGGTGTTCGAGATCCTGGAGATGACGCCGGCCATCGCGGACACGGCGAATCCGGTTGCTCTGCATCACCCGGTGCGCGGGCGGGTCAGCTTCGAGGACGTGTCCTTCAGATATCACGGCGATCCCGCACTGCCGTGGACGCTGGAGGGGATCAGGCTGGCCGTCGAGCCGGGCGAGATCGTCGCGCTGGTGGGTCCCTCCGGAGGCGGCAAGACGACCCTGGTGTCGCTGCTCCCCCGGTTCTGGGATGTGGACCGGGGGCGCATCTGCCTCGACGGAAGCGACATCCGTGCGCTGCGCCTGGCCGAGCTGCGGACGGCCATCGGGATCGTTCCCCAGGAGCCGGCCCTCTTCAGCGGGACGGTCCGTGAGAACATCGCCTATGCCCGTGCCGGCGCGTCCGCGGACGAAGTCGAGGCGGCCGCCCGTGCGGCGCACGCGCACGAATTCGTCGAGCGCCTGCCGCTGGGATACGAGACCCTGGTCGGCGAGCGCGGGGTCAAGCTCTCCGGCGGGCAGCGCCAGAGGGTGGCGATCGCCCGCGCCATCCTCAAGGACCCGGCCATCCTGATCCTGGACGAGGCCACCAGCAATCTCGACACGGAGAGCGAGCGGCTGATCGAGGATGCGCTGGCCAAGCTGCTGGTCGGCCGGACGACGCTCATCATTGCGCACCGCCTCAGCACCGTGCAGCGGGCGGATCGGCTGGTGGTGCTCGACCATGGGCGGATTGTCGAGGAGGGCACTCACGGGCAGCTGCTGGCGCTGGGCGGTCTGTACGCCCGGTTGTATCAGCGACAGTTTCGGGAGGAGGATCGCACGGTGCTGGCGTAGTGGCTCGGCTCATGTTTCCCGCATGCTGCGAAAACCGGTGAAGACCTTCCGCACCCGATCTACGCCAAGGCCACGTACGACAACACGGCCAACAATCCGAACAGCCCGCTCAACCGCCGCGGGAGGTGCGAGAGCAGCGGGCATGCTGAGCACGGATGAGATGTGTCAGTGCATCATCAGTATGATGCCGTCCCAGGCGGGGGGCTGAGTCGATCAGTCTCGCCAAGCCGACGCTGCGGCGTCAGCGCATTCGGAGCGAGCGCAATCTCCTCCGCGGAGGTGGCCGGTTTCAGCGGCGTGTTGCGCGATCGATTGCTTCCTCAACATTCTGGAGGGAGACGGCTCCCTCCATTATTTCGCCGTTTATGACCAAAGTGGGAGTCCCCTCTAATCCCAGGTTGTGGGCAACCTGCTCGTCTTCCTCAACCCGGGACAAGCGCTCTCCCGAACGAAGGCACGAGGAGAACTCGCCGAGCGACACTACCCGCGCCCGGCGAGCCACCTCTTCCCAAGGAGTTTTCCCCAACGAATCGCCCAACGTGAACAGGAGATCGTGATACACGTCAAACCGCCCCTGATCGCCCGCACACTCCGCAGCCTGTGCGGCTTCCACTGCGAACGGGTGGATACCGCGCAGCGGAAAGTGCCGGTAGATTAAGGTCACCTCTTCCGAATGTCGCGCTAGCACTCTCGCCAAGACCCGCTGTGCGTCGGCGCAATAAGGGCATTGAAAATCAGAAAACTCTACAATGTGGACTGGACCGTTGCTTGCCCCCGAGCGGTGGCCCGACTGCGAGAGTTGCTTCCACTCCGGGGCCATGCGCCGGGTGACAATGCCGTCAGACCGCGGGACGAGTTCGCGCCGAACCACGAGGGCCGTGACGAGGACCGCGCATGCAACGAGGACGAGCGTCGCTGGATCGGTCGAGAGCTTCTTCATGGGTCCTTCTGGTTGCGCCAGGCCTCGCCGGCCTGGGTCCCATAAGTGAATCGTGACTGCGTCATGGGCAGGGTGAAACACACCGGTGCAGAGGTGGCCAGTAGCAGCCGGTCCCGGGACACATTCCTGTCTTGGACTGCGAGGCGGTCCCGGTGCTTGTTGCGAGAGCGAGGCCGCCGAGGAGGATGACCGCGGCAGCGATCAGGCGGATGCGTTTCATGACTATCTCCTGGTTGAGTGACAACCAACTTCGCCCGCTAATGTTGGCTGTCAGACGGCGGCTTGACTATGCACGATGGTTGCGGATGTGAAACGTTGCTGACCGCGGTAGGAGAGAGACTGGAGTCGAATGCCTTTCCCCGGGGTCAGCGTACTCCCACATCCCTACACGTGGCCCGTTCCTTTTGGACTGATCGAGCCACCCGTGGGTGCTATTCTCATCGCTGAGAGCTCCGCCCCCGGAGTCGAGGAGGCGATCACGCGAGCTCACCCTTCGGCCCCCTGGTGTCCCATCTGCCTGATCACGACCTCTAGGTCTGCGAGCCCAGAGCTGATGAGGTGTGTTCAGCGACTGCCGAGGTGTTTGGCCTTCAGCCCCGAGCCCGCCCCCGGTGAGCCCCCAAGCTGCGATGCCATAGTGAACTCGATTGCACAACGCCCTCCTCCCTCTCCCCACGACTTGGCGGGCTACGTGGCGCGGCGGACTCGCAACAGGGACATGGGAGATGCCCTTCTGTCTTGTTTCCGAGCCTCCGAGGCCGAGGCTATTTCCACGCCCGCCCTTCGTTGTCGGCTCAGCAGGCAACTCGCGCCTTGTGGTTCACTCACGGCACGCGATTGGGGAGCCATCTTCAAGACGGTCAGGATTCTCCAGGTCTCTCCCTTTGGCTTGGATCGGCAAGCCTACGAATCAGGCCTGGATCCACGCACGGTTCGCGCGCGCCTACGGCGACACACCGGGCTTTCCATGAGCGAAGCTCTGCAGCGCGTCGGATGGGAGTGGTTCATGGAAGAAGTGCTAAGACGCTGCCGGTACGTGGACCACAAGCAAAGATTTCGCCACGTAGGCTCTTGAAAAGGTCTCTGTTTGAAGAAGTCTCGGTTTAGCCCTGCGCCACGCCTATGCGCTGAACGACATCACTCGGGATTCCGGATCGACTCCCCGAGAACGCGGCGGTCCTACGCAACCTCAACTCTCGCTGGACTGCGTTTCGGGCTGCTTCGGAACCGTCCACCTGACCTGCGGAGCAAAACCAGCCGGCCGGTTAACCTGCGGCACCATCAACCCGAGCACCGTTTCGCTCGCCGTGGGTGCGCAGAGTAACATCACGGTCAACTGGACGGCGGGGTCGTGCTGTGTAATCGGTGGAACCTTGGCCTTGACCGACCAGACCGGTGGTGGGCAGGGTGCACAAAGGATCACCACACAATAGAACGTACATCAGCGGAGGATCGGTCCACCAATCACCAGCGCAGCAGGTCGTGCCAGTTCAGAGTTTAATGAACCCAAAAGTCGACGACCCCTGGAAGTGAGTCGCCAGGGGTCGTCGGCTTATCTAGTCCAGCAGCCTTACGGCGCTTCCGCGGCGGGCTGCGTTATAGTCAGGCCGAAGTAGGGTGGATTCGTCAGGTTGAAGTTGACGATCGCCATCAGGTACGTGCCTGGCGCAAAGGTGTTCGTCGTGGTCTCCGGATGGATACCACCAGCGCCCGCGTCCCCGGGCGTACCCGTCTCGGTCGTGCCGTCCGCCTCGAAGAAGTAGATCCCAAGGTCCTCAGCACTGGGCCAATCCACGGTTGTGGTCAGAGTGGTCGAGTCCGCGACCACGATCTTATAGAGACGGGAGGGGAAGTCGCCGAACGCCCCACCGAAGATCGGTGCCGGGTAATCAAACGTGCCCCCGTCGAAGAAGACGGTGCTCGCCGCCCCAGCTGCCGGGATGGTGACCGCCGGTGCCGTTCCTGGCGCATCGGTTCCGGCGAGCGGAGTGACGGCTCCGACGGTAACGGAATCCGTCGTGGGGAGACTGAACTTGACACCCGGCGCAAAATCGACGGTGACGCTATCGATGACGAGCGTGCCGGTCGTCCCGGGCGCTAGTAGCACATCGGCCGAGGTGCTGTCAGCGGAGACCGATGCGATGATCCCCGACCCGGTCAGTAGCGAGCTGACGCCAGCCCCGGCACCGAACTTGAACCCGGCCGGGAGGGTAATCGTCAGCAACTCGTTGGCCGCGGGGGTCGCCGTGGAGAATGTGGCCGCGACGGTGATGGGAGTGACCCGGACCGGGAGATCCAGCGACTTGCCGTTCGTGGACAGGGTCAGGACCGTGCTTGCGGGGGAGACACCCTTGACGAACAGGCGCCGGCTCTGCTGAAGCTGTGTCCCGATGTTCACCGCCAGATAGGTCGGGTCGTCGGCCGCACTGATCGAGGCGTCACCCGCCTGGAACGTGAGATCGCTGACGTCGAGGGCATTGCCCTGACCGTCAATGGCGCTCACGATGACTCCGACGCTGTCGTCTTGGGCGACAAACACCGAGGTGGGATCCGCGACGACCCCCACGACCTCGTCGCGCAGGTCGCCGGTCGGATCGCCGCTGCACGCCGACATTCCCGCAACCAGCGCGAGCACACCAAACATCGAACGCTTCATACTCAGCACCTCGTTGGTGAAACTGTGGGTCAGAAACGCCGTAGCTCTTTGAAGAGGTCCACGCCCACAAACCGCCCGACGTCCTCCAGGGCGCGGTGGTCGAGAACATCTGCCCATCCAGGCAGCCCGGGCTCCCTGAGGTCGTTCGAGCGCAGGAGCGTATAGGCCCCGAACCCGGATCGATCCGCGAAGATGTAGTACAGCCCTTTCCCTCTGGCGTAGCTCCACACCTCGTACGGCGGATTTCGCCCCTCCTGCTGGCGGCGGAGCACCTGGTCTGGCGTGCCATTCTTGATATAGATCCGGCCCCGATCCGACCGCCATCCCGCTCTGGGTTTCCTGCCCCCCTCGCGGTACACCTCGTTGGCGTGGGCGATGCCCGAGTAAAACGCCTCCCGCCTCTCGTTCAGCGGGGTGCCCGGCGTGGGATCGCGCTTGGTCCAGAACTGGGTCAGAAACCGGCGCTTGGCATCGACCTTGAGGCTGTTGCTCCAGACCGACATCTCGCCTGGTTCTGCCAGGTACACCAGCGGGGCTTCGGCCTGGTCCAGCTCGCCCGCGGGCATCTGGCCGAAGTAGCCCTCGTCGGTGACGCGCTCCGCCGCGCGGCGGGTGGTGTCCCGCGCGAGCGCCTCGTTCAGTCCCGCCATCTCCAGGCTCGCCCGCCGCTCGGTCGTGCGGTTCCCGAACTTGAGCGTGGCGGTCATGTCGTACTCACCGGGTGGCAGGCCGGTGAGGTCGATCTGGCCCTTCAGAACACCGCCCCCGGAGTCCACACTCACCGGCGAATCGGCGGTGCGGATGGACTGGGTGCCGGCGCTGTCCTTCAAGGTGAAGCTCAAGGTGCCTTGCTCGCCTTGGGCCGAGTATGCCTCGAGCAGATAGAACACCTTGGCCCGGAGCGGCGTCAACATCACCTTGGCCGCGGCCGTGACCAGGCTGTTGCCGGTGCGGAACTCACCGGGCCGGGGAACGGTGTCCTCCGCCGTGGCAAGCCGCATGGCGGGCGCGATCAGGAGATCCGACGCCATGCTCGAATCCGAGAGCGCCCGCACCTCCTCCGACGAGCTCAGGGCGCGCCCGGAGACCGAGTCTTTCACCTCGACGTCGACCTGATAACGGCCCGGTGCGATGGCGAAGTCGACGATCTCGACCGTGTACGCGTCGGGGACTGCAGGCGCCGCCCGCGCGTGCTCCTGCCACGACTGCTGGTACAGCGTCAGGCCGGTCGAGTCCGAGACCCGCACCGAGACCGCGTAGCTCAGCCGACCGTCGTCGGTCGATTGCAGGACCTTGAAGGGCACCTGCACCAGCCCCTTGACGCGAGTCCGGTTGTCATCATGCCGATAGAACCGCACGGCATACATGACGAGGTCCGACTTCCCATGTGACTGACTCTGTGCTCCGGGGGCCGCAGCAGACAACAACCCTGCGGCGACGCCACACCCTATGCTCGCAAGACGGTGCATGAACCTTTGCCGGGCCCCGGCTCTACCAGCCGAGACTCACGCTGAAGAAGTTGGTGCCGCCGAGCACGCCCAGGTACTTCCAGGCGTAATCGACGCCGATATTGAAGCTCTCCTTGGCGAAGTTGAGACCACCGCCGAAGGCGAGCCCCTGCAGATTCTCCTCATCCGAGAGCGCCGTCGTGCTCGGATCCGCCGGGGTCAGGTTGTTCGCGGCGGTGTAGCTGTAGCTGCCGCGGACCGCGAATCCGAACGGGGAGCCGCCGACCTTCTGGGACATCCACTCACCACCGACCCCGAAGCCGGCACCGTTGTTGTTCGGCTGATTGAAGTCGCCGATGACGGAGAGGTGGTTGGACTCACCCGTGATGAGGTCGTAGGCCAGGCCCACCCGGAAGCTGGTCGGGAGGTTGAAGGACTTGGTCCGGAACTGGGAAGGCTGCGGGTTCTCGGGCACGACCTGCTCGCCCGGAATCGGGTCCCGCGGAGTAGCGACGTCGAGCGCGGCGCCCGAGTAGGACAGACTGGTGCCCAGGTTGGCGAGCACGAAGGAGAACTTCACCGGGTGCCCGCTGAGCGTCGCGTGGAAGTTGGTGCCGAAGTCCACGGCGAACGCCCGCCCGGTCGCGTCGCCCAGGTTGTCGAAGACGCCCTTGGCGGTGAGGCCGGCTGAGAACCGGTCGGAGAAGTTCTGGGCGAAGGTGACCCCCAGGAAGCTCTCGCTGACCGAGTACACCGAGCCGGTGCCGTCGGGTTGCTCGACGGTGTACACCGGCTGGTCCTTGAAGCCGAAGGTCCCACCCTGGAGTCCGATGGCCCGCGAGCCGCCCGAGAAGGGGAACATGATGCCGGCCCAGCTGTACCTCGTGTCGGCCACATAATCGTAGGTTCCGAGCGTGGCGTTGGACCGCTCGCCGAGGGCGATGCCCGCCGGATTGTAATAGAGCGCGCTTGCGTCGTTCGCGATCGCGGAGAAGGAGCTGCCCAGCGCGGTACCTCTGGCGCCGGCCCCGAGGAGGAGGAACTCCGCCGCGGTCGTTCCGTAGGCCGTGTTGTCCTGGTTGACGTCGTTGACGTTGCTGCCGTCACTTTGCGCGACGAGTGCCGAGGGCAATCCGCTCAGCAGCGTCGCCAAGACCAGGTTTCGTGCCGTGTGTAGATGACTCATTCCCATCTCCTGGATGTGGAGGTGCGGGCCTCGCGACCCGCGCCTCTCGTGGCCTGGCTACTCAGCGAAGTTGACGACCGTGAACCGGCCGACCCGGCGCGCGTCGCCGGCTTCGATATGATAGAAGTACACGCCGCTGGCGACGACCTGGTTGTTTCGGTTCCGGACGTTCCAGTCCTCCGCCCCACCGAACGTGCTGGTGTGATGCTCGAGGAGCGACACCAGGACCCCGCTCGACGAGTAGATCCGGATGATGCAGTCGTTCGGCAGATTGACGAACTTGATGATCTTGGTATCCGTCGTCTGCTCGAACTGGCTGGTCACGTAGTACGGGTCGGGCACCGTATGGACCCGGGAGACGTCGTTCTTGGTTGCGGCCGCAAGCGTGTTGGTGGCGGTGAAGTCGAGCGTCGCCTCCGCGCCGACGGCGTTGAAGGTGCGGGGCCTCGGGTCGAAGGTGTACGGCCCCTCGCTGCCCGCCGCACCGTTCCCGCCAAAGATCGTGCCGATGTAGCTCCGGTTGGTCCAGACCGTCCCCGCGGCCGGCACGGAGGCGCCGGGCGCCAGCTCGAACATGTAGATGTGCCCGGCGAGGTACATCGCGAAGCCCGGGTTGGGATTGGGCAGTACTGTCGTGGGATCGGCCGTGCCGCCGAAGATGGCAATCGCGCCAGGGACGGCGGTATTGCTCAGCGTGTAGTGACCGCCACCCGCGCCGCAGCCGAGCTGGTCATCGGGTGCCCGTGTCGCATCGTTCAACGGGAAGAGGCAACCGAAGTCATACACTGTAAGCACATTGGGCTGCAGGTCTCCCGACCCTGCACCGGTCGTGTTCGACTGGTTCAGGAACCCCCAGCCGGCGCCCAGGCTGTCCGGCAGGAAGGGCACCGGAACATTGTGGGTGATGTCGATGACCGAGTCCACCAGGCCCCCGGCGCCCCAATACACATTGAAGTCGGCCGCCCGGGCAGCACCACCGATTACTGCCTCGACGCGCCGGAACCCGGCATCGAGCTGGGTATACCCTTGCACGTTTTGCAGAGTCAGCACGCCCGGCAGCTCACCGGCGTTGTTGAAGTCGGTCGCGTCCCCGGTGCCGGCGACGTTGCCCGCGTTGGGATCGCTCTTGGTCTCGTTATCGCCCTGGAACCACCGCGGGCCGTTGTAGGCACACCCCGTGGTCCCCGCCGGAGGCGTGAAGAACCCCACGTCGGCATCGACAAAGCAGCCACGACCCCAGGCGCTGTGGAATTGGTATGCCACGATGCCCTGCGTCATCTGGCCGCTCTGCACCAGCGTCGTATCGAACCCGAAGACGGCCGTTCGCGCGGGGTCGACCTTGGCCGCGGGGAAAGGAGGCGTCGAGGCCTCGATGGTCGCGGTGTCGGTCTGCATAGGGAGCAGGAGCGTGATGGGGTCCGCCAGAGTGGTACCGTCCGCGGACGTGACGAGGTACGTGAACGACACCGGAATCGCCGGTGTCTGCCGGGCGTCACCCAGTCCCAACCCGACCAGCTTCGCGCTGAACGACCCGGAGCCGCTGAAGAGATTGGTCAGGAACTGACCGACGAATCCGATCGTCACGTTGTTGGCCGCCGGCATCTTGCCACTGAACTTGCCGGTGGCCGGATCCAGGGTCGGCAGGACACTGTCGTTGCTGACCTTCACCCCCCGCCCGGTGATCGACTGCGTCAGGACGGCCGTGCTGGTGAAGTTGCCGGCATAGTGCTGCGGCGTTGTCGGTTTGGTATTGCGCGGCGACTCCAGGCTGCTCGGCCCGGACTGGAACGAGTTGAAGTCGAACGCGGTCACCGAGTAGAAGTACCGCAGGTTGTTGCGTGGCGTGTTGTCCACGTAGAAGAACGGAACCCCGTTGTCCCTGAGGTCGGGAAAGCCGGCACCGCCGCCAGTGAAGGCGGTGTCGGTGGACAGGAAGATCGATGAACCGTTCGCCAGTGCCGTCCGGCCCCCGGTGAGCTTCACCTGGACCAGCTGGCCGGCCAGCGGCACGTCGACCGACACGTTCCGGGCCACACCCGGTATCACCGAATCGAAGGTGACAGGGCAGGCGAAGGTCGTGTCCAAAGAGCCTGGCGGCTTGGTGGTATCGGCGGCAGGCGCAGTGGTGAAGGTATTGATCCCCAGCTCCGGGGCGCATCCGGGACTCGGATTCACCTGGCCCGCGAAGTCCTTGATCACCGTGCCCGCATAGTCGAACTGCGCCAGGAGCTGAAGCTCATTCGGATTGTCGACCCGCCCGCGGTAGACCCGGTATCCCTCGACGTCAAACTGCCGATAGTTCGGATCGTACAAGGCGTTCGGCACCGGGAGACCGGTGCTGGTGTCGATCACCGTGGGCTGCTGAGCCAGGGCGAAGAAGGGATCGCCGGTGGTCTCGGTCACCGAAGGCTTCCAGAGCACCGTGACCGAGTTGTCGCCCGGCACCGTGAAGAAGTCCGGAGCCTCGGGCGCGAACGGCAGGAGGAAGCCGAAGTCGAACACCGTTTGCGCGACCAGGGCCTTTCCCATCAGCGAGCCGGGCTTGGCCGTGATCTCGTTCTGGTCCGGGTGCCCGTTGGCGTTGGCGTCGCCGGTGAACTTGAGGAACCCGGCGACCGAGTCGACCGCGTTTGCCCCGGCGGTTAGGGCGGCATTGCTCTCGAGCCGGGTGGGATCGCCCGGCGTCAGATCGCAGGTCCCGGCGGCCGGACAGGAGCCGGTCGCGACCGGGGCCGCGTTGATGTAGGCCACCACGATCGACTGGAACTCGCCCGGCCCGAGGATCAGCGGTCCGGACGACTGGAAGAACCGCATGTCGTCCGGGGAGCCGGTGTTGACGTAGCAGATGTGGGTGACGTGCGGGTCGCCGACGTTACAGGCCGCATCTCCCGCGGCGGTACTGATGTTGTTCGAGAGATAGCGGTAGAGCTGAATGGTGTTCTGGGCGTCGTCGAAGGCGCCGCCATTGATGGTGTTGCTGAAGAGGCTGAGGCCCACCGGCTGGCCGGTCACCGAGCTGATGGGGCTCTTCAGGTACTTCACGCCGATGAAGCCCGCGCCCGAAAAGAACGGCGCCGAGAAGATCCGGGGATCGAACGTCCATCCGGCGCTCCCCTCGAACTTGTGCTCATACACGTAGCCCAGCGCATAGGGCACGTTCACCGAGGAGTAGTCCACCGTGGCCTCGGACACGTCCGCGTCCATGGAGAAGGCGGCGAACAGGTTGTCGAGCTTGTAACCGCCGTCCGGAATGTCCACCCCGAACGCTGCTTCGTTGCGATCCTGGAAGACGTCACCCTGGCGTTGGAGGATCTCCCGCATGCCCGGCCGCACGGCATCGTACACGCCGCTGGTGGAACGGGCAGTCACGTTGTAGAAGGTGTAGATGAAGTAGACGATGTCCTCGTTGCCGGTGGGGAAGTTCCACGCCATGCCGCGCTGTTCCACCAGAATGCCCAGCGGGTGCTTGCGCCCCGCGTTCTGGTTGGGGTTGCCGTCCCAGGTGAGCCACCAGACATCGCCCTGAGACGCGGACACCCGCCCGCGAAGCAGCGGGTTGAACAAGTTCGCATTGGCGTCGGCACTCGGCACCTTGGCTGCGAGACAGTCGCCGGAGCAGGCCGAGGTGGTGTCGCCGATGACGAGCGCGTCCTCCGGGTTCGTGGTGTTGAAGATCGGCTCCACCTGCTCGCCGTGCTGCGTCGTCCCCTTCGGATCGAAGAAGAAGAGGCCAGTGGTGTCCCCGGCCCAGGCGAATCCGGCCTCGGCGGCGACCGTGCCCGCGATCTGCAGGCCGGAGTTGAAGATGTACTGGTCTGCCGTGCCCTTGGGCCAGAACCCTCCGCCGATGACGGAGGAATTGGTCGAGTCGACGCAGACCTCGCCGGTGGCTGACAGGCCGCAGTAGACCCGGTTCACGGTCAGGGCGCCGAGGGAGCGCGCGAAGAGCCGGAACCCACGGCTGGCGCCCGGGCGTGGCTTGGCGGCGGCCACTGCCGGCGTCAGCGCCCCGAGGGCCAGCGCAAGCAGAACCAGTCCGGCCACGTTTCTCTTACGCAAAAAGGAGTGCATCGCGTCTTCTCCGAGGATGGATTGCGTGCGCACGCCCGCCGGAAGCGGCCGCAGCCGCCTCCGGAAGGCGCCGACTACAGACTAGAAGTTCACTTCGAAACCGAGACGCACCCGACGCGGCGCGCCGGTGAAGTTCTGGATCCCGCGTACCACCCCATAGAGCGCATCGGAGGCCGCGTGCTGCTCGTCAATGTCGAAGATGCCGTCGCCGTTGCCGTAGCGCTCCTCTGCCCGGATGAGCGCGATGCAGTTCGGCGCGGCCGGGAGCCCGTCCTGGGTCACCCAGGTCGAGCACTTCTCGTGCGCCGACGGCAGGTTGATCGCGCCGGCGCTCCCCAGCGCACCGGACGTGGTCGCCTCCTGGAGCAGGTCGAGGCTGTCCGCCGCCCAGTTCTGTTGCTCTTCGCGGGCGTTGGTGACGTCGTTGGTCGTCGCGAAGACCTGAATGATGTTCTTGAAGTTGAAGATGTTCCGGGCATCCAGATAGGCGGTGACGTCCAGCTTGCCGATCCCGAAGCCCTTGGTGAGCTTGAGGTCGAACTGCTTGAAGGCGGGCAGGCGCGAGCTGTTGAGCGGCTCGGGGAACTCGCGGTTGCAATTGTCGCCGGAGACCACGTCTTCATCGCCGACGTTCTGACTGCACGGCGTGTACGGCGTGCCGCTGGCGTACCGGAAGATCGTGAAGACGCCCACGTTCTGCAGAATGCTTCCGACCACCGACCCCTTCTGCCAGCCTCCCGGGAAGTTGAGCGAGAAGGCGCCCGCTAGGGTATGCGGCCGGCTGAAGTCGGTCGGCAGAATCGCCTGCGGCGGCGGCTGGTTGCCGCCCGAGACGGCATTCAGCACCCGCGAGCCGAAGTCCAGATAGGTGTCCGGATCCGACCCGGTGTTCTTGGCTTCCTGGAAGGTGTAGGAGAGGGTGCCGTTGAAGAAGTTGCCGATCCGGCGGTCGAGCCGGACGTCGATGCCGCGGGTGTTGCCGAAGTCCGCGTTGGTGATGACCCGGATGTTCTGGTTGTTCCCCCGGAATGGATCGTACCGGGACACCAGGCGGCCGGCGGCGTTCGACAGATTGTCCTTGTTGTAGGCGGCGATGTCGAGCACCATGTCGTCGCTGAACGCGTGACGCACGCCGAACTCGAAAGTGATCGTGCGGCCGAAGTCCAGGTCGCTGCCGTAGAAGTTGTTGGTATTGGTGATCGCGAGATCGGTGTTGATGCCCTGGAGCGACACCCCGAAGTCCGGCGCCTGTACCTGGTGGGAGTAGGAGAGCCGGAAGTTGGTGCGATCGGTGACCGGGAACGAGACCTGGACGTGCGGGCTCACGTACGAGTGGCTGTCGTCCTGCCGGAACTGCAGCAGCTCCTGCCCGGCCAGCGGGCCGCTCGCCACGGTGCCGACGTAGCTGCTGGTCCGGGGGAAGGAAACGTACTGCCCGAACGTGGCGCTGCTGGACAGTGTGTCGAGCAGGAAGGGACGGCTGGCCCGGGTGCTGTAGTAGTCATACCGGACGCCCGCCTGCAGGACCACGTCGCCCAGGTCCAGGCGGTCCTCGACGAAGCCATTCCAGCTGATGGGCTTCTCGTGATACACGTCGGAGAAGGACTGGGTGTCGAGGAAGTGCGAGTAGCTGTTGAGATCGTAGTGGGTGTACTCGCCTCCCAGCTTCACCCGGTTGAACCGGTCGAGCTGCCAGTCCAGGGTGGCCTTGCCGATGGTGCGGTTTTCCCGGTACATGAGGAGCGCAAAGTTCTGGCCGCCCGGTCCGCCGCTCTCGGGGAACTCCAGCAGCGCGATGTCGTCGCTGTTGTACAACCCGTAGGCGTTGTTGCGGAAGGCGTCCACCGGCTGGTACTGGTCGGTATTTTCCAGATCGTACGGCGACCGCCGGCTGCCCTTGACGTTGTTCCGGTAGTTGTTGATCAGCTCATCATTGAGCGGGAAGGTCTTGAAGTTGTAGAGCAGGTCGATCGGCGAGATCAGGAACCCGCCGAACGGATCGCGGGTGCTGGCCTCGCTTTCCTGGGTCATGGGACCCCGGAGGGCGCGGTCCTGCTGGTAGGACAGGTAGGTCTCCAGCGCGATGGCCCGCTCGCTCGACTTGGACAGGTTCTGGGTCCAGTTGAGGATGTACGCCCGGCTGTAGTTCCGGAAACCCTGCAGCTGCTGCGGATCGTACAGATCGCCATAGGTCAGGTGGCGGCCGGTGACGTCCGGGTTCTCGGTGAAGAAGCGCCCCTGGAACTGGCTGCCCAAGGCGCTGACCGCGATCCGGGAGCCGGTTCCGTAGCTGTAGTTGAGCTTGCCGGTGAGCTGGTAGGTGGACCGGCCGGAGGCGGGAACCCGGATTCCCTGGCAGTCCAGGCCGTAGTTGTTCGCGATGCCCTGGGCCCCCGGGCTCTGGTCGATGCCGGCGGCATTGGCGCCGGTGAACTGGTCGCAGTTGCCCCGGTAAATGGCATAGTTGTAGACGTTGACCAGGGTGGTGTCGGCCGTGGGATCGCCCAGCGCGCTCGGCACCGCGACGGTGGTGTCGATGCCCGCCTGCACGAACATCGGGTTATCCGCGCTGCCGCGGCCGCTTTCGAACGATTTCTGGCCTTCCAGGACGCCCGACAGGAAGAAGGTGAAGTTCTTCGTGATGGGCCCGCTGAAGCTGGCCTCGGTGCGATTGAACCCGATGCTGGTGCCCTTCCCGAACGGCTCGTCGGTCTCGTACCCCACCGTGCCGGTGTACTTGCTGCCACCGGTGCGGGTGGTGATGGCCACCACGCCCGACTGCGCGTTGCCGAACTGGGCGGAGGAGGAGCCGGTGGTGACCGAGGCTTCCTCCAGGGCGTCGGTACCGACGCTGACCGTGTAGCCGGCGGAGCCCATCCGGCTGCCGCCGCGATAGCCCGCTGACACCGGCACGCCGTCGACATAGGTCACCGCCTCGTCCGTGCGCCCGCCGCGGATCGAGAGGGTGTTGCTGGTGGGGCTCGCCACCACGCCCGGCTGCAGCGCCAGGACGTTGTTGAGCCGGTCGGTCGGGAGCTTGCGGGTGAATTCGCCGTCGATCCGCTGCTTGGAAGTGACCTCGTCGCGGGGCACCAGCGGCTGGGTCTGATTGACGACCGTGATCTCCTGGATCTGGACCGCGGTCTGCTCCAGCTGCACGTCCACCGTATTGGTCTGGCCGGCGAGGACCTTCACGCCCTCCACCTGGGTCGACTTGTAGCCGATGAATGCGGCCCGCACGGCGATGGTGCTCGCGGGCACGTTGTTGATGAAGTAGTAGCCCTGCGCGTTCGTGAGGGCGTTGAACGCCGTCCCCACGACGAACACCTGGGCGGTGGCGATGGGTGCGCCCGCCTGGTCACGCACCCTGCCTTCGATTTTACCAGTCGACTCTTGGGCGAGGAGCGCGCCGCTCCCCCATCCCAGTGCGACCGCCGCGAGCGCGATGAAACGCGCAACGCGTGCGAAGGCTCTGACACGGCATTGCTTCATGGATACGTCCTCCAAAGGCGTGAACCTGCGGTTACCGCCGACTCGGAGCGAGGGCGTACACGCTTGCCCTCGGCCCAAAGCCTGAATTCCGGAAGCTGCTGAGGGATGTCACCTGCGAGTTGAAGGGGCATCGAGACGGCATCGACACCAAACTGCGACGACCGCGGCCCGGTCGGCAGCCTAATATGAAGCGCGCAAAATCACGTGTCAAGGAAACATCAGCGCTGTCGTCGCCTCGTGCATCCCGACGTAACTGCCTGAAACCGGAGAAGTTGCCCGATGAAACGCGAATGTGACTTCGTGACGTCCCGCGAAACCCACTCTTACAGCCAGGCTACCTGCAGCGCATCCGCGCCGGTGGGCGAGCAAAGGAACAGAGATGAAAAACGGAACGAAGACAGAAGAGGTCGGACGCGATTCTAACGTCTTCAGCCGGTTTTGGAAAGAGCGGCGTCGTCGTGAGCGTCACCCCGGGACCAGGATGAGGTCGCGCTGCGGCTCCCGCGGAGTGACTTCGGGTCCGGCCGGCCCCCAGTACATGTTGACCTCGCTCCGCACCCCGAACTCCCCGGCGAGATACACGCCCGGCTCCACCGAGAAGCCGATGCCGGGCCCCAGCCGGCGGTCGTCATGGGTCTCGAAATCGTCGAGGTGCGGACCCGAGCCGTGCAGGTCCCGATCGATCGAGTGCCCGGTGCGGTGCACGAACGCCGATCCGAACCCCGCCGCCTCGATCAAGCCGCGGGCCGCGCGGTCGGCTTCGTAGCCGGCGATCGGGCGGCCCGCGGCCGCCGCGCTGCGGACGGTGGCGATGGCGGCATCCCGCGCGTCCCGCACCACCGTCCAGACCCGGCGCACCCGCTCCGGCGGCGTCGCACCCGCGAAGCCCATCCAGGTCTGGTCGGCGAAGACGGTGCTCAGGCTGCGCCCCGCCCACAGGTCGAGCAGCACGACGTCTCCCGGGCGGAGAGTGGCGTCGCGCCCCGGCTCCGGCTCGTAATGCGGATTGGCGGCGTTGGCGCCGAAGCCGACGATCGGCAGGGTGTCGAAGACCAGCCCCGCTGCTTCGGCGGCGCGAACCACCCTCGCCTGCAGCGCCGATTCGGTCAGGCCCGCGTCGCCCTCGGTGACCGCGCGGGCGAGCTCGCTCCGGGCCACGCTGGCCAGCACTTCGGCCGCGATGCGATGGTCCTCCGCCTCCGTCGGCGTCCAGCGGGCCGCGAACCGGCTCACCAGCGGTGCCGACGGTACGACGGTGGCTCCCAGCCGGCGCAGCAGCTCGATCACCCCGAACGGCACCCGGTCGAGGTAGGGCACCGCGTCCTCCGGCGAGATCTCCATCGCCAGCGTCCGACCCCGCACCAGCCCGCCCAGCGCCGCGTGCAGCTCCTGCCAACCGGCGTAGGGGATCACCCGGCCTGGGAAGTTCTTCAGGGGAGCCAGCTCGATCCGGTGCGCCACGGCGACCGCGTCCCCTTCCCTGGGCAACAGCACGAAAAGCCGCCGGGTCGAGAGCCCGCCGCCCAGGCCCAGCACCCGCCCCGCGACCGGATTGAGTCCGTGGAAATCGAACAGGAGCCAGCCATCCGCGCCCGCCTCGGCCAGCGCCTCGGCCAGCTCGGCCCGGGCGGGGATCATTCGTACACCTCGGCTGCCGCGGTCCGCCAGATACAGGCCTCCTCGCCCCGCGAGCGGCACTGCTCGTGGAGCATGGCCCCTTCGAACGCCGTGAGACCGCGCAGGAGCTCGCCGTAGGCCGAGCCGTAGAACGCGCAGGCCGCGCCGTCGGGGAACGCCAGAATGGAGAGCGGACTGGTCATCCGAACCTCGTTCCCCTGCGGACGCGCCCGCAGCTCACCCGCGAAGATCTGGCGGGCGAGCCGGGCCGCCGCCCGGCGGGAGATCCGGGGCCGGAGCCCGGAGGGAGACATCCGCGCCAGGGTCCGGGCGCTGCGCCCGTGCGCCCGCACGGCATAGCGTGCCGCCCGCCGGCCGGCGTCGGCGAAGACCAGCGGCGCATCGGGACGGCGTCCCACCAGCCGGAGCACCGAGACCACTTCGTCGAGATCCACGGCTCCGTTTCTGTCCGCCGTGTGGCGGTAACGCTGGATCTGGGCCGCCACCGTCGGGCTCAGGCCGAGCCGGCGCACCACGATCTCCTCCGCCAGCTCGTCCAACCCGTCTTCCACCGGGGTGTCGAGGTTGCGGATCGCCTCCAGCAAGCTGAGCGGAATGAGGGCGGGGACCGAAGAAGGAGTAGGCACGGGGGTCGTGCGCAGAAGTTAGCGGGGTCATTACATTCTTTCCATGGCCGAGCCCTCCGCGGCCGGGCTCTCCTTCGATGAAGAGGCCCTGCCCCATCTCGACGCGCTCTACCGCGTGGCGCTCCGGCTGACAGGCGACGCCGCCCGGGCCGAGGACCTGGTCCAGGACACCATGCTCAAGGCATACCGCTCCTGGCGGCAGTACCGGCCCGGCACCAACGCCAAGGGTTGGCTCCTCACCATCCTGCGCAACACCTTCATCAACGACTACCGCCGGCGCAAGCTGGAGCCGGTCGCGATGGACCTCGAAACCGTCGAGCCGCACGCCATCTTCCGGGACATGGAGACCGCCGACCCGGAAGGCGCCTTCTTCTCCCAGATCGTGGACGAGAAGGTGCTCCAGGCCATCGACGCCCTGCCCCCGGAGTTCCGCGAGGTCCTGGTCCTCAGCGACCTTGAAGGGCTGCGCTATGCCGAGATCGCTGAGGCGCTCGAGGTGCCGGTCGGCACCGTCAAGTCCCGGCTGTTCCGTGCCCGGCGCCTGCTGCAGGCGGCACTCTACGAGCATGCGGTCGAGATGGGCTACATCAAGCCGCGGAAGGCCTGACCGATGGCCGAGGAAATGAACTGCAGGGAGGCGGTGGATCGGCTTCAGGACTACCTGAAGCGCGAGCTCACCCCGGGCCTCGCGGTGGAGGTCAGGCGGCACCTCGACCACTGCCGCCACTGCTTCGACCAGGCCCGGTTCGAGGAAAACTTCCTCCGGATGCTGGAGGAGCGGGCCCGGAAGGAGACCTGCCCGGGCACGCTGCGCCAGCGGATTCTCGATCTCCTCCGGAACGAGGCGGGACCAGGCTGACGACCGTCGCACCCGGGCTCACCCTGCTCGCCGCCCTGGGCGTCTCGCTGGCGGGCTGGCGAGCCCACGCACTGTCCGGCTCCGGGGCAGTGGCGGCGTGGATGGTCGGAACGCTGGTGCTCTGGGGCGGCGGGTGGCAAGGCGGCGCGGTGCTCGCCGCCTTTTTCGTCTCCAGCAGCCTCGTCTCCCGGCTGACGCTCCCGGCATCCGGCCTCGACCCCAAGGGCGACCGGCGGGACCATCGCCAGGTCTGGGCCAACGGCGGCCCCGCCGCGCTGGGCGCGCTGCTCGGATTCTGCTGCGGAGAAGCCGGATTGTGGGTGATCACCGGAAGTCTCGCGGCCGCCGCCGCGGACACCTGGGCCACCGCCATCGGGAGTCGCAGCGGCACGCCGCCCCGGCTGCTCTGGTCCGGCCGCATCGTCCCGCCGGGCACCAATGGCGGTGTTACTGTTCTGGGGAGCGTCGGGGCGCTCGCGGGTGCACTGCTCGTCGCTGCCACCGGCGCGCTGGCCAGCGGAGGACCGCGGCTCCTGCCTCTCGCGACGGCGATAGGTTTCGCGGGAATGCTGCTGGACTCCACGTTGGGAGCCGTGCTGCAGGGAAGATTTCTCTGCCCGGCGTGCGGGGCATCCAGCGAGTGGCGGGTGCACCGCTGCGGAACGCCCACCGTTCGGCAGGGAGGAATCGCGTGGCTGGACAACGACGGGGTGAACCTCGCCGCGACTACCGCCGCCGCGCTCCTGGCGCTCGCGGGCTGGGTGCTCTGTGGACAGCCGCTCTGATCACTTCGCTTGGCTGCGGCGGTGAGCCGCTGGCCCCGAGCCCCAGCCTGCCATTTCCCGGCGCTGGCGGCAATGGCGGCGGACAGGCCGGCGCGAGCAGTCCCTCGCCCCTCATCGGCGACTGGCAGACCGTGATCCTGATTCAGGTCCCCGATGACCTGCAGCGCTGGACCACCACCTGGCGCTTCGATGCCGGCGGCACCTGCCGACAGACGATCGTCACTGAATCGATGGTCGAGGGGTTTCCCCGCACCAGCGAGCGGAGCTGCACTTTCCTCACCAGGGAATCGAGCGTGGCGATCACCTACGCGGGCGGCGCCACGGCCACGTTCGACTTTTCCTTCGCCGGGTTCTCCCCCGACCGACTCGTCCTGGATGGCTCCGAGTATCAGCGGCTCGGCTGAGTCTCAGCGGTCGCTCGACGCGCTGGTCGTCGGCGCCGGGCCGGCCGGCAGCGCCACCGCGGCCCTGCTCGCGCGGGCGGGCTTCGCGGTGGCGGCCGTCGATCGGGCCGCCTTCCCCCGGGACAAGCCCTGCTCCGAATACATGGGTCCGGAGGCGGTTCGCCTGCTCGACCGGCTCGGCGTGGTCGAGTCGCTCGAAGCTGCCGGTGCGGTTGCGCTCCACGGGACCGCCGTGACGGCCTCTCGCGGCGCGCGGCTCCACGGCATCTTCGCGCTCGCTGGCCATCAGCCGTTCCGTTCGACCGGGCTCTCGGTGTCGCGGCACATCCTGGATTTCGCGCTGGTCGGCGCCGCGCGCGCCGCCGGGGCCGACGTGCGGGAGCGGACCACGGTCGAGGAGCTGCTCTATGATCGGGGCGGCATCGCCGGCGCGCTGGTGCGTGATTCCCAGGGCCGCCGGCACTCCATCCGCGCCCGGATCACCATCGGGGCCGATGGCCTTCGGTCGGTTGTGGCCCGGCGGCTGGGGCGCCGCACCCATGGCCGGCCTCGCCGGGTCGCGTTCGTGGCCCACGTGGAAGGTGTCGAAGGGATGGGCGACTCGGCCGAGATGCACGTCGGCGCGCGTGGGTACGTGGGGCTGAATCCCATCGGAGGCGGCAGGACCAACGTCGCGCTCGTGCTTCCGGCCGACCGGGCAGCCGGCGCCCGCGGACGGCTGGAGCCGTTCTTTCTGGACACGCTGCGCGAATTTCCCGAGGTGTACCCGCGGGTCTCCGGCGGCCGTCTGGTCCGGAAGGTCCTGGCAACCGGGCCGTTCGCCGCCTGGTCCCATCGCGTGGTGGCCGACGGTGCCGCGCTGGTGGGCGATGCCGCCGATTTCTTCGACCCCTTCACCGGCGAGGGCATCTACAGCGCGCTCCGCGGCGCCGGCCTGCTCGCCGCCGTGGCCGGCGACGCGCTGTCGTCTGCTGGCACGGTGACCGCGGAGCGGCTGGCCGGCTATCGCCAGGGCCGCTGGCGCGAGTTCGCCGGCAAATGGGCGGTCGAACGGCTGATCGGCTACGGTATGTGGTGGCCGCGATTGTTCGATCGTGCGGTGGCCCGGCTGGGGCGCCGCCGGGGCATGGCTCATACCCTGATCGGGGTGACCGGTGATTTCGTCCCGGCTAGGGAGGTGCTCAACCCCCTCTTTCTCGCCAGGATGGTCCTCTGAGCCACGCCGGGGTCGATTCGGCCCAATTCCGCGAGTGTCTCGGTCGGTTCGCGACCGGCGTCACCGTCGTCACTCTCGAGCGGCCCGACGGCCGGCCCGCTGGGATGACGGCCAACAGCCTCGCCTCGGTCTCGCTCGACCCGCCGTTGCTGTCCGTCTGCATCGAGCGCCGGGCGGAGCTGCACGATCTCATCTTGGCGGCGCCGGGCTTTGCGGTGAACATCCTGGCGAGCAGCCAGGAGGTGCTCGCCCGGCGGTTTGCCGATCCGCACGAGGACCGGTTCGACGGGGTCGGCTACCAGGCCGGCCCCCAGGGCGAGATTCTGCTGGGCGGTGCCCTCGCCTGGATCGAGTGCCAGCGCTACGCTCAGTATCCCGGCGGCGACCACACCATCGTCGTGGGCCTGGTGATCGGCGGCTCGGTCCGGGAAGGCCGCCCCCTGCTCTATTACCGCGGCGGCTACGCCGCGCTGGGATGATCTCGGTGGAACCGCTGGCGCTCAGTCCGCTGGGCGAGGAGCTGCTCGACGATCCGGCGGCCGATCCGCGGGCGGTGGAGATCTCGCTGGGCAACATTGCCCGCGCCAACCGCTGGTTCGGCGGCGCAGCGTCGGTGCGGCACGGGCTCGGCCGACTGCTGCAGGGAGTACCCCACGGCACCCATCTCACCATGCTCGACGTCGGCACCGGCCTCGGCGATCTGCCGCTTATGGCGGCACGGCAGGCGCGGCGTCGTGGACTTCGGCTGGTGCCGGTCGGGCTGGAGCGCAGCCGGGTCGCCGCCCGACTGGCGCGCGGGGCCGGCCTTCCCACCGCGGTGGCCTGCGCCGGGGCTCCGCCGTTGCGCGAGCGGTCGGTGGATCTGGTGCTGGTGAGCCAGTTGCTCCACCACCTGGCGCGGCCCTCCGCCGTCCGCCTGCTCCGCTGCTGCGACCGACTGGCGCGGCTCGGGGTGATCGTCGCCGATCTGCGGCGGACCCGGCTGGGGCCGCCCGTCTTCTGGTGTGGAGCGCGGGCACTCGGGTTCGACCCGGTCACCATCGCGGACGGAATGACATCCATCCAGCGGGGGTATACGGCCAGGGAGCTTCGCGACCTGCTCGCCACGGCCGGCATCGTAGCGCGGGTCGAGCGGCGGCCGGGACTCCGCCTGGTCGCCACCTGGCGTCCGGGCCTCATCTGATGCGCACGGTCGACCGGATCCGGATGCGCGCGCCGCCCGCCCGCGTGCTCGAGGCGGCCGTGGAGGTGGAGGCATGGCCCGCGCTGCTCAGCCATTACCGCTGGGTACGGATGCTGGAGCGGCGCGGGGAAGGCGGGTTGGTGGAGATGGCGGCCTGGCGCCCCTTCGGGCGGCTGCGCTATCCCACCTGGTGGGTGTCGGAGATGTGGGTGGACCGGGGGGCGGCGGAGGTGCACTATCGTCACGTGCGGGGCATCACGACCGGCATGGACGTGGTCTGGCGGATCGAGCCGGTGAACGGAGGAACCGACGTGACGATCGTGCACGACTGGAGCGGGCCCGGGTGGCCATTGATTGGAAGCGCCGCGGCTCACTGGGTGATCGGTCCGGTTTTCATCCACGGGATCGCGTCGCGCACCCTCTCGGGAATCCGGCGCGCGGTGGAGGTCGTCCGTGTCTGAGCCTCGCCGGGTGGTCATCACCGGGATCGGAGCCGTGACCCCCATTGGGCTGGGCGTGGAGGGACTCTGGGCGGGACTGCGCGGCGGCCGCTCCGCGGTCCGCTGCATCACCCGGTTCGATCCCTCCGTGTTCAAGTCCCGCATCGCCGGGGAGGTCGACGGGTTCGTCCCGACCGACCATATCGAGGAGCGACGAGTGCGCCGGCTGGAC
The DNA here is from genome assembly GCA_045803515.1 of Gemmatimonadales bacterium. GTDB lineage: Bacteria > Gemmatimonadota > Gemmatimonadetes > Gemmatimonadales > GWC2-71-9 > CAVVWJ01. The sequence goes on along the minus strand of JBJMOX010000363.1, from coordinate 242 downwards.
CGCTACTCCCAGTTCACCATCGCCGCGACCCGCATGGCCCTGGCCGACGCCGAGCTCGACCTCGCCCGGGAGGACCCCGACCGGGTCGGAGCCATGATGGGCACGGCGCTCGGCGGCGTGGCCCACGGCGAGCGGCAATACAACAACTTCCTCACCCAGGGTCCCCGCGCGGTGGACCCGTCGCTCGCGCTGACGGTGTTTGCGGGGGCCGCGAGCTGCAACATCGCCATCGAGTTCGGCTG
>JBJMOX010000041.1:0-3568 GCA_045803515.1 Gemmatimonadales bacterium | reverse complement strand
GCTGGAGGTACAGCTCCGGGAGTTCTTGCTGGCGGGCCACTGGGAGGTCGTAACGGCTCCCGCCGAGGCCTTCGGCGAACCGGAGGATCGCGCACAAAGAATCGAGATCATTCTCCGCCGCGTCGTTCCAATCCCGGCAACTCCGCCGGCAGCCTCACACGCTGCAGCGCCGGCGGACATCACCACGACTGCAACGGCCGATACCTTGCTGCGTCTCGCGCCCGCCGCACTTCAGGATACCGATGGCGACGCGATCAAGGACGCCGTCGATCAGTGCTCCGCGACCCCTTCGGAGACCCCAGTCGACGCCTCCGGGTGTCCACCCCTGTTCACCGATGCCGCGCCCGTGCTCACCCTGCGGAACGTGAGCTTCGAATCCGGAATGCCGGTCATGATCGGCCGCTCGCTCCCGGTGCTCGACAGCATCGCCCGGCAGCTCGTGGCACTCCCGGAGATCCGCGTCGAGATCGCCGGCCACACCGACTCGAGCGGCGTGTACCGGAGGAACCTCACGCTCTCGAGGGCGCGCGCGGAGGCGGTGCGGCTCTATCTCCACCAGCGGGGCGTGCCACTGGAACGCATGCTGGCCCGGGGCTTCGGTCCCGACCGACCGGTAGCGAGCAATGAAACCGGCGAAGGCAGATCGGCGAACCGGCGGGTAGAGCTTCGCCGTCTGGACCAGAGCGAGACGGTGGTGCCGGCCCAAGCGGGTGGGCATCATCAGGCGAAGCACGGGGCTGGGGCCCGAAAGAAAAGGCGCCCCCAGGTCGAGGGCGCCACTCGCTGAGATGTGTATCGACTCGACGCGCTTCAATGCGCGTCGAGTAGCTCGACGTCGAACACGAGTGTGGCTCCAGGAGGGATGTCCGGCGGCGCCCCACCGGCGCCATAGCCCAGATCGGGCGGGATGACCAGCTTGCGCCGCCCGCCCACCTTCATTCCCGCCACTCCTTCATCCCATCCGGCGATGACCTGCCCGGCCCCAAGGGCGAACTCGAACGGCTCGCCGCGGTCGCGGCTGCTGTCGAACTTCTTCCCGTTCAGCAGCCAGCCGGTGTAGTGGACCTTGACCTGGTGCCCGGGCGTGGCCTCCGCGCCTTGACCGACGGTGACGTCGTGATACCGGAGTCCCGAACCGGTCCGGGTCATCGTCGCGGTGTCGGCCGCGAGGTCGCCGCCTTGAGTGGCGGGGGCGCGGGCAGCGCGGTCGCGTGAGCCGCAGGCGGCGAGCACGGCGACCAGCGCGAGCGCGGCCGAGACTGGGAGCAAACGCATGAGTACCTCGAGCTGAGGAAAGAGCCGCCAACGACAAGGCCGACCCGAAGGTCGGCCAGAGTCGGGACGGCGGGATTTGAACCCGCGACCCCTGCAACCCCATTGCAGTGCGCTACCGGACTGCGCCACGTCCCGTACTACGAGGAGCGGAATTGTATCCCGGCGGTAATCCGGAGGGAAGGCCTCCCGCCGGAGCCGCTCGCTCGGTACCTCCCGGTCTTGCAAACTGCGCGGCGACACGGCGGTGAGCGGGGGAGTGGCCGGGGCTCCCAGGAGCCCGTGACAGGCCCCACCTCAAACTCGGCTGCCCTCCTCCGATACTAGGGTATGGCCTCCCGAGGGGCAGCGACCTTTGGTCCGGCCCGGCACTTGCTTTGCACACTGGCGCAAGGGCCAACACACCGAAGCTGCGAGGGAGGAGAGGGCCATGAGCCAGAATGATGGGCGCCCCTGGGAGGGCGAGGGCGATCTTCCCTGGGACACGCCGGACTCGGGGTGGGAACCCGGGGATTCAGAGGCGTGGCGGGGAGATGTTCACCTGGGTGACTGGCCGGAGAATCTCGCCGGTCCCGAGTACTGGCTCTACAAGAAAGAGGAGAGCGATGAGTGAGATATAAAGAGGGACCGGAATACTCGGTCCCTCACGCTTTTTGTGGGTCCCAAGTCGCTTGGTCTGATACTCCCCTCCCCTATCGAAATCTCTCCGTTCGAACCCCTTGTCAGCGCAGGACATAGAACCTCTTGACAGCAACTAAGTTGTTGTTAAATTGGATCTTACGTCGGGTCGTGAAGGAAACGGATCGCCGCATGGCAAGCTGATTCCTACCGGAACATTCTTCGGTTATCTCACCCGTCAAAGGACTCGGAAGCGGACCGCGGGCAACCCGCGCGTCCCCACACGTAATCGGATGCAGGAGAGTGAGACGATGTCAGAGATGAGCTCGAATGCCGTTGAGGTCCCGGCCGCGGCGCCAGCGCCGTGGGACCCGTTTCAACTGATGGACCGGATGGACGAGGAAGCCCTCCGGAAGGAGCTCGAGGGAGTCGCGAGTACCGAACTGGTGTACGTGGTGAAGGAAGGTGGTCAGGAGGTCGTAGGTCTCTCCAAGACCGGCGTAGACGAGTGCTGCATGGCGCTGGTCTCCCAAGGCCAGGTCATCCGCGAGGAGGATCTCCAGTACGAAGTGATCGGGGAGAACGAGGATCGGGAGGCGCTCTTCAAGGTGAAAGCCGCCCGGTTCGCCGTTTCGCCCACTGGCCAGGAGGTTCGCCTGGACCAGGTGATCGGAGTCAAGCGCCAGCCGCTGTACTTCGAGCCCGCCCAGCTCCAGCTTGATTCGCGGGTCCCCAGCAAGAAGTACAAGGGGAGCACCTATCGGGAGCTGCTTGGCAGCGACGAGGGCCGGGATTATCTCGGCTGGATGGCGGAGAACTTCGGCGAGGCGGAGATTCGCGACTTCGTCCGGCGGATCCTCGCCGGTGAAGAGGTCGTGGCCCAGCGTGGCCGGCAGCTCAATCCCCATTGGTATGAGGCGGGTGCCATGAAGGCGGCACGCAATGCCCGCTTCCGCCTGATCCCGGGCAACGTGCGCTCCCAGGTCATCGCCAGCGCCAGGCAGACGGGCCAGGCCCGCGTCGTCGAGGCCCAGACCGGCGCCCTCCGAGGCATCTCCAAGGCTGCCCCAGCCGCCCCAGCGCCGAGCCCGCAGCCGCCGCTGGCGGAGGCAGTCAGCCGCGTCGGGCCGTACGCGCCGACCGAGAAGCAGGTGGCTTTCTATCAGCGGCTGGCGGATTCGCCCGTGTTTACCGAAGAGGAACGCAAGCGGGCGCTGGACTGGCTCGCTACCAGAGCCACCCGGCAGACCATCAAGGACCAGATCGACTGGCTCAAGCGGCAGGTGGAAACCCGCAAGGCCAATCGCGCGGGAGAGTCGGCGGCCTGATGGAAGGACGGGAAAGACGGGAAGGACGGGAAGGACGGGAAGGTTCGTAAAGTCGGCTTTTGCGTTCCTTCCCGTCCTTCCCGTCTTTCCCGCCCTTCCCGTCCTTCCCGCCCTTCCATCACCGAATCTCCCGCAGCCGGCGGAGCTCCGGCACCCGGAACGCGGTCACGGCCACCACCGCCAGCGTCGCCATCCCGCCCAGCACCACCGACGTCACCGTCCCCAGCAACTTCGCCGCCACTCCCGACTCGAACGCGCCGATCTCGTTCGAGCTTCCGATAAAGATCGCGTTCACCGAGGACACCCGGCCCAGCAGGTGGTCCGGCGTGAGCACCTGCAGCAGGGTCGAG
>JBJMOX010000362.1:0-24404 GCA_045803515.1 Gemmatimonadales bacterium | reverse complement strand
GCGGCGAACAATGAGGAGAACATGCGCTTTCCCTCCGGGCCACTCGCGGTGGACCCCGAGGTCGTGCTGGGGCCACCCTCGGCGTTCGCGGCCGGGGCGGCGGGGGTGGGTGCTGGAGCGGCGGCGGGATTCGGGGCCGGGGCCGGAGTCGCAGCCGGCGCATCCGCAGGCTTCGGCGCGGGAGCGGGCCTCTCCGCCGGTGCCCGGTTCGGTGCGAGTGCCGGGTTCGGCGCTAGCGCCGGTTTCGGGGCCTCGGCGAGCGCGGGCGCGGGTGTTGGAGCCTTTGGGGGCGCCGGTGCGAGGGCAGGCGCCGGAGCCTTCGGCAGCGCCTCATTCGGCGCGGCCGCCGGAGCGGGCGCCTCGGCGGGTGCATTCGCGGGAGGCGGCGGGTTCGCGAGCGCAGGCGTGTCTGCGGGGGCCGGAGCGTTCGCCGGAACCGCGGCGTCGGTGACCGTGGGCGAGGCGCCGCTGATCGGGGGGCGGGCTTCCGCCGGCGTGCCCGCGAGCTGGGGTGCGTTCGCCGGCCTTCGTGCGCCCCGGGCTCGTCGCACCAGCTCCCTCGATACCGCGCTCCTCCTCGCCGGCCGCCCCACGGTGCAGCTCGACACCGATGCCGGCGCATCGTTCGGGATCGGCGGCCAGGCGGAGTTCACGGCGGCGGCGAGTCTCAGGACCGACGTCCGCGGCCGAGCTTCGGGTCGCGGGCGAATCACCTTTGGAGGATGACGCATGGGCGTCGTGGTGCATGAGGTCGTCGGCACGGTGCAGCGGGCGCCCGCGCCGGGAGGCGCGCCGGCCGGCGCGCCCGCCACCCACGAGGATGAGGCCACCCTGCAGCTGGTCCGGCAGCTGGTCGCGCGGCAGCACCAGCTCGACCGCCGGGTCTTGGCGGACTGAGCGTCATGGGAACCGCGGCCACCGTCGGCAGCCTGAGGCCCACGATCGTGATCGAGGGCCAGCAGCACCCCAAGACTCGCGAGTTGCTGGTCGGCCTGGAGATGCTGGAGCACGAGGGGGGCATGTCGCAAGCCGAGCTCCGCTTCACCAACGTGGCCAGCCGGGGGCACGGCGCGGCGGCGTTCGCCTTCGAGGACGGCGCCATCCTGAAACTGGGCGCGGCCCTCACCCTGTACGCCGGCGACGCCGACGGGCCGTTCGAGATCTTCCGGGGAACGGTCACCGGGCTCGAGGCGCACTACTCACTGAAGGGCTCGCCCGAGCTGGTGGTGCTGGCCGAGGATGCCCTGCAACGCGCCAGGCTGGCGCGGCGCACCAAGATCTACGAATCGATCTCGATCGCGGAGCTCGCCGAGGCTCTGGCACGGCTGTGCGGGCTCAAACCGGTGGTCACCGGGTTCAGCGAGAAGATCGGACCGGAAGTGCAGCTCAACGAGAGTGACCTCGCGTTCCTGCGCCGGCTGGTCCGCCGGTACGACGGAGATCTCCAGGCGGTGGGAGAGGAGCTGCACGTCTCCCCGCGCGGCGAGGTCCATCGCCAGACGGTCGCGCTGCGGATGTTCGAGGGGCTGCACAGCGTGCGCGCCCTGGCCGACCTCTCCCACCAGGTGACCAGCGTCAGTCTGGCGGGGTGGGACGCGGCCAAGGGCAGCCGGATCAGCGTCACCAGCAGCGGGGCAGTCGCGGGGCCGGGCCAGGGCCTCACCGGGCCGGGAGCACTGGGCCAGACCCCGTTCGGGTCCCGGGCTCACCACCTGGGGCACCTGGAGGCGCGGGACGAGACCGAGGCCCGCGCCGCGGCCGACGCCGCGTTCGACGCCCGCGCACGGAGGTTCGTCACCCTCGAGGCCACCGCGGTGGGCGATCCGGTGATCCGGGTCGGCACTCACGTCGCGATCGCCGGCCTCGGCCCTCGATTCGACAACACCTACTACGTGGTGGAGGCGCGCCATCGGTTCGGCCGCCGCGCGAGCGGCTATCGCACCGAGTTCGTCGGCGAGTGCGCCTTCTTGGGGGCAGGATGACCGCCCACTCGGATCCGTTCGAGATTCAGACGCCAGGCCTCTTCCTGGGTGCGTACCTCGGCGAGGTGGTCGCGGTCGACGACCGTTCGGGGCCGCCGCGGGTCGAGGTGCGTCTCTACTGTTGCGACGGGGTGGAGGATCAGGACGGCCCGGTCTGGGCTCGGATCGCCGTGCCCTGCGCGGGCGACAACCGCGGCACCTTCTTCGTGCCGGACGTCGGAGACGAGGTGCTGGTCGCGTTCCTGCACGGCGACCCGCGTTTCCCGGTCGTCCTGGGGGCGCTGTGGAACGGCGGCACCACGGCTCCGGAGCGGCTGGGCGGCGACGGGAAGCGGGTGGACCGCTGGACCATCGTTGGCCGGCGCAGCAGTCGCATCGCGATCGTCGAGGACAAGCCGGGCGAAGCGACTATCGCTCTGAGCACGCCCGGCAACGTCAGCCTGACGCTCACCGAGAAGGCCGGGGGCAGCATCGAGCTCAAGGCCGGCGGGTGCACCATCAAGCTCGACTCCCAGGGAATCCAGATCCAGACCGGCAACAAGGTGGTCGTGAAGGGCTCTCGGATGGAGGTGACGGCGGGACAGGTGAAGGTGACCAGCGCCATGGCCGATTTCAGCGGAGTGGTCAAGGCGATGCTGGTGCAGAGCCAGACCGTCGCGGGGCAGGCCTACCTGCCGGGGATGGGCAACGTATGGTAGAGCACCCCATCCGGCTGCGGGGGCCTGCCCTCGCCGGGGTCGAGCGTGGGCCCCTGGTCCTGCAGCGCACCGAAGACGATTTCATCGGTGCCGTGCTGGACGAGCTGTCCACTCCGGGCGGCATCGAGAGGGTGGTGGCGAGCGAAGCCAAGAGCTTCGATGAGGACGGCCTGCTCAAGCTGTTCCATCCGGTCCAGCGCACCTACCACGTGGTGCTGCTGGAGGCGGTGTGCGACACGCTCCTGACGCCGCGACTCGATCCGGCCGCGATCGAAAGTGCGGGTTTCGTCGTCCGCCGCACGGGACTGGCCCTCGGCCAGAAGATTGAGGGCAAGAGCAAGCAGCCCGCGCCGTCGGATCCCAGACTGGTCGAGGGATGGCGCGAGCAGCCGGGGCGCATCCGCGGCTGGGTGCAGTTCCTGGGCAGCAGGGAAGGCGACCTCGATCCGGATCCGGCGCACCGGGCGCCGCCGCTTCGATCGGGAAATGCCGAGATCGACCGCCGCCTGGCCGAGCGGGCGCTGACCCCCGAGCTCCTCTCCGAGGCATGGGCGCCGCTCTTCGTGGCGCCACCCGAGGTCATCGGCGCGACCGGGCGAACCTTGCTGTACGGGGTAGTCCCCGTCACCAGTGAGGACGTCACGACCGCCGAGACACCGACGGCCTATCCGACCGAGGACGTGAAGGCGCTCACCGCCAACCTGCTCTATTCCACCTCCGGCATCGGCGTCACCTGGTCGCACGGCGGCGAGACGCTCACCGCGCAGCACCTCAAATCCTACCGCGACGATGCCGGGTTCCAGAGCTTCCTCGCGGTGCTCCGGCAGCTCGCCTTCCAGTACGGGGCCTTCGACGACGCCCCCCAGGGACGGGCGATCTACGCCCAGCTCGAACGACTCACGCTGCCGCTCCCCGGCGGAGCTCAGGTCACCGCCGGCAGCGCACTGCGCGACGCGGCCCGGTTATTCCTGTTTCAGGACCCGCAGGTCAGCGGCTTCATCATGCCGACGGCGTGGCCCCTGTTCACCCCTCAACACAGCGCCGACATGCTGGCCGCGCTGAAGGCGGCGCTGGACGCCCGCCTGCGCGGGATGCGGCCAGAGGCGCCGCGGTTCGACGACCCCGCCAGGCAGTTCCGGCTGCGCGCCTTCGTTCGCCAGCAGCGGGACTGCATCCACCCGCCCGATTGGAGCGGATACGGCTCGCCTTTCCGCATCGCCCCCTGGTACGAGAGCAGCGGCCGCCCTCCGGTACGGATCGAGCTGCCCGGCATCGACCGGGACTTCCTGAAGAAGCTCAAGCCCAATGTCGCGTTCGCCATGCCGGCGAAGACGTTCAATCTGCTGCAGAACATCGATCCCAAGGGTCTGATCGACGGCGAGTCGCAAAGCGATGCGGGCATCGACATCGCGTGGATCTGCCAGTTCAATCTGGTGATCATCTTCGTCCTCGCCTTCATGGTGATGTTCGTCTTCCTGCTGGTGTTCGACATCGTGTTCCAGTGGATGCTGTTCGTGAAGATCTGTCTTCCGATACCGAAGAAGGCGTGAGGCCATGGCGCTGACCAGCACTCCAGCCGGAGCCTCTCCGATCGGGTGGCCGCTACTTCCGCTACCCGATCAGGACGGGCGTTTGCAGTGGCCCAGCCTGGAAGAGAGCGTGCGTCAGATGATCCAGGTGATCCTGCTTACCCGGGCGGGCGAGCAACTGATGCACCCGGAGTTCGGGGGAGGATTGGCGGACTTCCTGCACGAGCCCAATACCCTGCTCACCCGCCGCCGCATCCGGGATCAGGTGGTGGAGGCACTCACCCGCTGGGAGCCGCGCCTGGAGCTCGACGGGGTCGAGGTGTGGGAGGTACCCGACCGCGCGACGGATGTCGAGATCGAGATCAACTACCGGATCCGGCGCACCGGCGCGCCGGCCACGCTGCGCGCGGCCCTCCAGCTCGGCAGGTAGCCATGCCCTTCCGCGTGCCCGCGCTGGACGACCGCAGCTACGACGATCTCGTCGAGGAGCTCGTCGGACGGATTCCGGCCCACACACCGGAATGGACCAATGTCCGCAAGGGAGATCCCGGCGACACGATCAACCGCTGCACGGCCTGGCTGATCGACACCATGCTGTATCGGGCCAACCTGATTCCGGAGCGGCAGCGGTTGGTCTTCCTCCAGCGGCTGGGTCTCCCGATGCGTTCCGCCCGCCCGGCGCGCGGCCTGGTGTCGGTGGTGCTGGACGAGGATACCGCGACCGACGCGGTGGCGCTGGCGCCCCTCGCCAATCTGCCCGGCCCGGTGCCGTTCGAGTCACGCAACGAGGTGACGGTCCTGCCGCTCCGAATGGAGGCGTACTGCAAGCGCCGGCTGCTGGCCGAAGAGAAGGAAGGCCTGGCCCAGGTGATGGACGGGCTCAGGACGGTCTACCAGGTCCCCCAAGTCGAGCCGTACGCCACCACGCCGGTGTTTCCGGACGGCGCGTACACCGCGGCCGGCTTCGATCTCATCCAGGAGACGGTCGATCAATCGCTGTGGCTCGCGCTGCTGGCGAAGTCCGCCGATCTGGTCGACCCCATCCGGGAAACGCTGGGGCACAGTGGCACCGGCGGGCAGCAGCTTCTCAGCATCGGAATCGCGCCGGCTCTCGAGGTGCCCGAGCTCGCCGAGGAGCCGAGCCGCCGCCCCCGGGTGCCACACACCTGGGAAGTGAGCTTCCGGCGCAACGGCGCGGGCCAGGCCGACTACCTCACGCTGGATGTCATCAGCGACTCGACCGGCGGGCTCACCCGGCAGGGTGTCCTGAGGCTGGCGCTGCCGGAAAAGCGGTTCATCGGCACGCCGGAGGACAACCCGCGCGTGCTTCTGGATGCGGGGGTAGGAGACCAGCCACCGCGTCTGGACGTGCCGGAGAAGGTCGGACGGCTGGTCTGCTGGATCCGGCTTCGGCCGCTGGAGCGCATGAGCTCGCTCCGGCTGAGCTGGGTCGGGGTGAACGCGGTCGAGATCGATCAACGGCAGACCCTGTTCGGCCGGGTACTGGGCAAGAGCGATGGCTCCCCGGGGCAGGTGTTCCAGCTCCCGGGAACGGCCGTAGAAGAGGAAACCCTCGTCATCGAGGTCGAGGAGGCCGGACTCGGCTTTCAGCCGTGGCGCCGCACCGAGGATCTGGCGCTCGAGGGCCGGGATGCCCACGCCTTCGTGGTGGACGCCGAGGCGGGCACCATCCGGCTGGGCGACCGGATTCATGGGCGGAGCCCCGATCCGGGGATGCTGGTCCGCCTGGCCTTCGGGCGATTCGGCGGGGGAGACGCGGGCAACCTCCCCCCGGGAACGCTGGGGAAGATCAGCGCCAAGGGGCCGAATGGTCAGCCCGTCACCCGCAAGCTGACCGTCGAGCAGCGTCTTCCCACCATCTGGGGCGCCAGGGGCGAGCAGCTAGCCGAAGCGGAGACCAGGCTGGCGTCGTGGCTGCGCCATCAGAACCGCGCCGTCACGGCGGAGGACTATCGCCGGCTCGCCGCGGAAACGCCGGGAGTGCAGCTGGGCCGGGTCGAAGTGCTGCCCCGCTTCAAGCCGCAGCAGCGACAGACCGACGTGCCCGGGGTGGTGTCGGTCATGGTGCTCCCCATCCACCCGTTGCCGGTCCCGCCATATCCCCGACCCGACCGTCCCACGATCGAGGCAGTCTACAACTATCTCGACAGTAGGCGCGCCGTCGGAACCGAGATGTACGTGATCGGCTGCCGCTACGTGGCGCTGGGCGTGGCGGTCGGTGTCGCGATCCGGGAGGGGCACGAACGCGAGGCCACTCTCACCGCGGTGCGGGATGCCCTCCGGATCGTCATCTGGTCGCTGCCTCCCGGAGGCCCGGATGGCGGCGGTTGGCCACTGGGACGCTCGGTCAGTGAGCGGGAGCTCGAGGTCGCGGTCGCCCGGGTTCCGGGTGTGAAGGAAGTCCAGGGTGTGAAGCTGTTCGCCCAACGCCAGCAGGACTGGTCGCCGGTGACTCCGGCCGCCGACGGCGCCGTCCGCCTGGCCCTTCAATCATGGGAGCTGCCCGAGCTTCTCAGCCTCGTCGTCCTGGACGGCCCGGCCCCCGATGACTTGCGCAATGCCCCCAACCCCTTCGCCGATCCGAGTGGCGCGCCCGCCGTACCGGTCCCGGTCGTCCTCGAGGTGTGTTGATGGACGCCAACGGCTCCCGCTTCTGGATGCTGGCGGACGTCTACCGCCCCAGGTCGGCCACCGCACCTCGCGATGCACCCCGGCCGTTCGCCGATTGGGTCTATGTCGCCTCGCCCTCGCATTTGGAGTTCGACGAGCGCCACCGGGTGCTCCGGTTGGCCAGCGAGCGAGCCGCCCCCGGGATCCCGCTCGGCGACGTCACCGCCGCGGTGGCGGAGGACCGGCTGGCCCTGGTCCCTCAAGCCCGCGACGCGCTGGGCACCTGGGCGCGATGGCGGTCCGACGTCCGCCGAGTCGTCGCCGGCGGAGCGCTCACTGGCGAGGTCCCGATCCATGCTCCGGCGGGGGGCGATCCCACCGATCTCGCGGTCGGCACGGAGGGGACGCTCCACATCGCGGAAGATGGCGCAATCACCTTGGTCGATCTGCGGCGACGGTGGAGTCCCCGCTCGGTGTCGGCACCCGACTTCGTGGCCTGGCGGCTCGCGCCGGACGCGGCCGGCGCGGTATGGGTGCTCGACCGGACCAACCGACGCCTGGGACGGGTCACGGGCAGGCCTTTCCCCGAGCGTCCCAGCGATCCCCACCGGACCGACGTCTTCCGCCCGGATCCGGAGAATCCCGACCCTCCGCAATTGGTGGTCTGGGACCGCGCCGCATGGCCCGAGGACGAAGACCCCGTAGCGTTGGCCGCGAGCGCGGGGGATGGCCTGGTCCTGCTATCATGGGGTCCCGACGGCGAAGCTCGTCTTCGAAGGCTCGAGGAGCAGGGTCGGCTGTCGAGAGCCACTGTCCTCGAAGGCGCGCGATTCGGCTACAGCATCGCCTTCACCCAACCCGAGCGGCTGGCGGTGCTGGTGCCTGGGCTCGAGCGGGAGGCTCTGGTCTACCCGCTCGCCGAGTGGGTGCCCACGACCCGGGCGCTGGGGGATCTGTACCCGCTCCGCGATTGGGCCGGCGAGCCATTCGTACACCGTCTGGCCATGCCGCCGTTCTACCCCAGCGCGCGGGAACAGTTGGCGCTCAGCCCGGTGTCGTTCCCCGCCTTCTCCCTCCGGGGCGAGGTACGCAACCAGCAGCTGATCGACAGCGGCGATCCCCACACCGTCTGGCACCGCCTGTATCTGGAGGCGGCGCTGCCCGGAGGCTGTGGGGTGCAGGTCTTCCTGGCGGCAACCTCCGACGGCGCGGCACCTCCCGCGAGCGCTTCAGGAGCCTGGCATGAGCACCGATTCGGCTCCGTGCCCGGCCAGAACACGGGCGCTCCCAGCGGGGCCTGGATGCCTTTCCCGTCCGAGATCCCCTTCCATGAGGGCTTGCTCGACTGCCCCCGTGAGAAGCATCGGCGGGGGCTGTTCACGGCCCTGATTCAACGGGCCAACCGGCGGGTGCGCAGCCTGCGTGGGCGGTACCTCTGGGTCCGAATGGTGCTCCACGGAGACGGCCACGCCACACCGGAAGTGGCCGCCCTCCGGGTGTACGCGCCGCGTTTCTCTTATGTGCAACGCTATTTCCCCGAGCTGTATCACGAGTCGGTGTTCGGGCCCGACGCCGACGAGCAGGTCCCCAGCGACACGCACATCAGCGCCACGGGTGCGGATTTCCTCGAGCGGTTCGTGGCGAGCCTGGAGGGGATGCTGACCCCGATCGAGGACCGCATCGCCCACGCGTATCTGCTCACCGAGCCTCGTACCGCGCCGGATGACGCGCTCGACTGGCTCGCCGGCTGGATCGGCCTGAGCTTCGACCCGAGCTTCCCCCCCGAGCGGCGCCGCGCGATCCTGGTCGCGGCTCCGGAGTTGTACCGCTGGCGGGGAACCCTCACCGGTCTCCGGCGTGCGATCGATGTGGTCACCGGCGGGGCCTGCGCTCAGGGTGACGCGGTCGTGGTCGAGGATTTTCGGCTGCGGCGAACCTTTGCCACCATCCTGGGGGCGGACTTCGCCGACGAGGGAGACCCGTTGCTCGCCGGATTTGCGGTGAGCGGCAACTCCTACGTGGGCGACACCCTGTTCCTGGGTGACGAGCTGCGCCGGGAGCTGCTCGCGCTCTTCGCCGCCGAGGACCTCTCGGCTCAGGAAAGCGCGGAGGTCCGGGCCTTCTTCGACCGACTCGCCAGCCGGGTCACCGTACTGGTCCACAGCGCCCGTGAGCCGCGCGCGCTCGGGCTGATCGAGCGCGTGGTCGAGCTCGAGGCCCCGGCCCACATCGCGGCCCGCGTGGTGCCCGCCCGCCACCCGTTTCTGGTGGGAATCGCCGCGCTGGTGGGCGCCGACACCTTTCTCGGCCCCGCGCCTGTGGCGCGCGCGGTACGAGTCGGCGAGAGCGCGATCGGAGTGGAAGACTTCATTCAGCGGGCGCCCAGCCTGGATCCGCGCCTGGGAGGTGAGCCGGCATGACCGTTCGAGACGACCCCCTGGCGAGGCCGATGGCGCCCGACCGGCTGTTTTACGCGACCGGCACACTGCTCGCCGCGGAGGACTTCACCGCCGAGCAACTGTATCATCGGTTCCGCCTCGCTCGCGCACTCACCTACCTGCACGGCACCGGAACCATCGCGGGTCTCCGGGTCCGCTGGGAGCCCGGCCAGCCCGGCAAGTCCGACCGGCTGCTGGTGGAGCCCGGTCTCGCCATCGACCGGTTCGGGCGGCTGATCGAGGTCTCGCGAACCTGGTGCCTGAAGCTCAACGACTGGTTTCAGGCCCGGACCAGGGACGAGCTGGTGGCGGCCCGCCGGGCTGACTTCGCCCTGGTGACGGCCGACGAGACGGCCAACCCCCCGACGCTCGTCCCGACCCAGATCACCGGAGTCGTGGCCGACGTGTTTCTCCAGTTCGTAGCCTGCGAACGCGGGCTCACTCCCTCGTTCCAGCAGGGGCCGTTCGATGCCTTGGATGCGGTGGCACCCTCGCGGCTCCGCGACAGTTCGGCGTTGGAGCTCGTCATCCGCGACGACCCGAATCCACAGACGCCGGAGGACCCCTGGGCCGCGGTAGCGATAGCGGACGGCGAGCATGCCGCCAGCCGTGCGCTCCGCCGAGCCGCCCTGGATGCCTGGCGCGAAGGGAAGACCTGGCTGCCCACCGGGCAGCTCAATCCGCTGCGGGAGCACAAGCTCAACCAGGACTTGGCGGCGGTGTTTCTCGCTCGGGTGGTCATCCCGGCCCAAGAGCCGGAGTCCCCGGACAAGCCACCCCTGCGGGGTGCCGACCCGGTGCTGGTAGACAATTACAGCCGGCAATTCGTACACAGCAGTCCTGCCCTGGCTCACGCCCTCGGGCTCTGAGCCAGCGCCGACGCCGCGCCTGCGCGGAGGAGATGCAGCAATGGCGGACTTCACCCAGGGATCGGCCCGGACCAGGATCGCGATTCCCGATCGGCTGGCCGGCGGAGAGCTGGCCAAGCTGACCCAGGCCGGCGCGGTCATCCTCGATCAGCGCCGGCGGCGGCCGCGCTACTTCGACGGGCGGTTCCTCGTCGCCCAAGACCTGATCAGTGAGCAGAACTACTTCCTGGCCCGGCAGGCGGACCTCGGCCGCGCCGGCGGATTCGGCGTCATTCACGGGATGGGGATCACCCAGACCGGCGCACGCACGATCCGCATCGCGGCCGGCCACGGCGTCACACCCAGCGGTGACCTGGTGGTGCTCTCACGCGACGTCGAGGTCGACCTGGCCGATCTCGCCACCAGCCAACAGCTCTCGGCGGCGTTCGGATTGCTGCAGCGGATCCACGAGCCGGGTGGGACCCGCTCAGGACTGTATGTGCTGGCGATCCGGTCGGTCGAGTTCAGCGCCCATCCGATTGCCTCCTATCCCACCACCCTGGACGGGGAACGCCGCATCGAGGACGGCGACCTGATCGAGGGGGCCGCGATCACCCTGATTCCCTACGGAGACCGCGCCGGTCCGGACGAACTGGACCTGCGACGCTCAGCCGTCGCGCGGGAGATCTTCGTGCAGGCCGATGTCCAGGGCCTGCCCTCATCCGCCTTGCCGGTCGCGCTGCTGGCGCTGGACCGCGGGGTCATCCGTTGGGCGGACGCATATCTGGTCCGCCGGGAGGTCGGCGCCGAGCACGGTGACATCCTGGGCATGGGGTTCGCTCCCCGGGCGCTGCGGGAGGCGCACCTGCTGCAGTACAACCAGCAGCTCGACGAAGTGATCGCCCAGCGCCAGGCGGGCAACCGCAGCCCGACCTTCGCCGCGTCGGATCACTTCCTGGCCCTGCCCGCGGCGGGGCGTATGCCGGTATCCGCCATCAACCCCAAGGAGTTCACCCAGAGTTACTTCCCGCCCGAGATGGAGGTGGAGCTGTCCGCCGTACCCGACGACGAGCTGGCGGCGCTGATCGAGGACAGCCTCTTGCTCCCGCCGATCGACCTCGTCGGTGAGCGTGACAACCTCGACGCCACGGCGGTGCTGGTGCTGATACCGGTTCCCCGCCCGAAGATCAGAGCACTCCGGGCCGCGGTGCCGGACCTGGTGCGGCCCCTCAAGGCCGCCGCGCCGGGACTGATCGCCCGGCGATTGCCGGTCGAGGCGCTGCTGCTCCTGCGTCCGACGCTCGCCCTCACTCCGCCGGTGGGTCAGGCGGAGCTGGCCGACGCCGAATGGCAGAACGCGCTGGCCAAGGCACCCACCCTGTGGTACATGCGGCGCCGGACCCTCAACTTCCGAGCCGAGGCGACGGGAAGCGCGCTCCGGATACACACCAACGAGGTGGCCGATGAGCAGGAGTTGGTCAGCGCGCTGAAGAGCAGGGGTCTACTCAGGCGATTCCAGAGTCTCAAGTCCGTCGCGAGCGCCGAGGCGGACGCCGAACTGGTGTCGCTGCTGAGCTCGCCCAAGTTCGCCCTCTCGCGCACCCTCATCGAAGGCGCGCTGGAGGAGATGCGCGAGGCCCACCGCAGCATCGTCGAGGCCGCGCCGCCGACCGACCCCGAGGTCCGTCCGTTGCTCGATAGCGGGACCGTGCTCAAGGTGGCGCAGCGATATTCGGATCCCGAGTTCGGCAGCGGCATGGTCCGCCTGGAGGCGGCCACCCCGGAGCTCAAGGACAACGACAAGTTCGTCAAGACGGTGAGTCGCGCGGCCCTGGTGCCCCAACTGGATCTGATCGGCCGCCGGCTCCCCGACAGCGAGCTTCCGGCCTTCGCGGCGGAGGTGCTCGCCCACGGCCTCGCCGGGAGAACCGAGCCGCTGGCGAAGCTGATCAACGTGAAGCTGGCGGAGATCGTGCGATGAACATCCGCCCTATCCTCGGCGCGCACGACTGGGAGCAGGTGCTCCTGGTCGATCCGGTCCCGGCACCCGACACAGACGCCGGCTGGCGGCATCGGCTCAATCTGTACCCCGGGCGGACGCTGGATGAGGTCGCGCTCACCAGCGAGCAGGATCGGCGAGCCGGCGACCTGGCGCTGCGAGGGCAGCGGGTCTCGCCCGGGGCCGTCGAAGGGCTCGAGGTGGCACTGGAGGTGGAGACCACGGGTGAGGGGAACCCCACCTACTTCATCCACGTCACCGCGGGGCAAGGCATCGCCGCGAGCGGCGAGGACGTCACGATCCCGGCCAGCGCCCGCATCCCGCTCGACGCGCTGCCCGTCTGGGCGCCCTCGGCGCCGCCGCCCGAGACGCCGCCTCCTGCCGATGAGGAGGAGGTGGGGCCGGAGCCGGGCACCTTGATGGCCCGGCAGCTGTACGAGTCCTTCGCCCAATGGCGAACCACTCCGGGCGCGCTACCTCGCGCTGGAATCCTGGTTCTGCAGCCGGTCGAGATCGACGTCCTGGTCTCCCGACGCGGCGCCACGGCCGACTCGGCCGACGATTCGCTGGCCGATCCCTGCGAGGAAGACCCGTCCGCATTCGGATTCGAGAACTGGCAGCGCCGCGACGCATGCCGGCTGGTGCTCTGCGCCTGGCCCACCGACTGGAGGCCGCTCCCGGTGCCCGACGAGCGTTGGCGCAACCGGCTGGCGTACGCGGTATTCCGGGAAGAGAGCCGGCGGGACAGCGAGACGCTGCTTCCCTGGGAGGAGCTGGGGGTGCCTCTCGCACTGATCGGCTTCGACCCCGACTGGGTCCCGCTCTTCGTGGATGGGCACAGCGTGGCGCGGGCCGGCGGCAAGCCCAAACGGCGCCGTGATCTCATTCCCGGAGACAACCCGTTCTTCTGGCAGGCGCGCTTCGACCAGCTGGTGGAGCAACTCGGTGACCCGAAGCTGCGCGATCTGGATATCGGCGCCGTAGCTGCGCAGTTTCGCTACCTTCCGCCGGCCGGGCTGCTGCCCCGGACCGCGCTCCAGCCCGAAATCGCCCATCAGGGGTTCTTCCCCAGCTCCTACGACATCGACGCGGTTCCGGTGCCTATCGAGCACCTGGACGTAGCCCTCGAGGCCAGCGCTTCACTGGCCCCGTTCGACCTCTTCACGCCCGACCGGGTGCGCTATCTGGTACCCGTCCCCCAGAAGTTCTTCGAGCCGCGACTGCTGGTCGCCGACACGGTGGATCCCCGGTTCCAGCAGGCGATCACCGAAGCGGTCGACCGGCGCTCGGAGTGGCTGCGCCGCCGCGAGAATGTCCGCCGGAGCTACGAGGCGCTGTTCGTCGCCATGACCGGCGCCCGTCCGGCGTTCCCCGAGCCGGCCGACGATCCGGGCCAGTTGGAGCAGGATGAGGGAGCACCGCCGGCGCCGACCCCGGTTTCGGGGCGGGCGCATCAGGGGACCAGCGCAACCGGATCCCACCGGCACGGCTTCCAGGGGGCCACCGCGACCCTGACGCTCGGCGCGGGGGACCGGTTCGTGGCGTACGCCTATCTCGACCCCAACGATCCGCCCAGCGCGTTGATGCTCACCTGGAGCGGTGTCAGAGCCGAGGAGCCCCTGGAGAACCGGGCGTATTTCGGCCGGGCCCAGCTCGATCTTCCGGCAGGCGCGACCGCGGTCTCTCTGGGGCCGCTGCCACTGCCCGGCCGGTGGGTGCGGTTGGAGATCCCGGCGGAGTCCGTCGGCCTGGTGGATACCACGCTCACGGGGCTGGTCTTCACCGCGGTGGACGGTCGTGTGACCTGGGCCCGGGCCGGGCGGTCCCCCGCGGCGGATCCCTCTCCCACCCGGGAGCAGGTGTGGGTCGATGCCGACTTCCCCGCGGGGGCCACCCCGATCGAGGGCGGCGAGACCTTCGTCTGGCTGGAGGGACCTCCGGCGATGACCGATCCCGAGCCGGAGTTCGGGACCGCGGAGACGGGCGAGGTCCCCGTACGAGTCGCCAGAGGACTCGAGGACCTCACTGAAGATCTGAAGAGCCGCCCCATCACGGCGGGCCAGCTCGCCGCCCTGCATACCCGCGGACTGGGAGACTTCATCGCCCTGCTCGAGGCGGCGATCGATGAGGCCAATGATCAGATCAATTTCGGCTACATGCGGGTCCAGACCGCCATGTACCGGCTGCGCCAGGAGATCGTGGGCGACCGCGCGACCGATCGTTTCGTGACTTCACCGGTGCTCGCGCAGATCGCGCAGGAAACCCGGAGCACCGCCGAGGTCAAGAAGAACCTGAGCGACGTGTTCACACAGATGCAGGCGGCAAAGCCCGAACGCTGGTGGACCAAGGACGCCGAGGTCCTGCTCACCAGGGCGGCACCGGTGAACGTCATCAGGGCGCTCAAGAGCACCAAGGGCCCTCCGATCGGCGGCCTCACAAGTGCCAAGGTCGGAGCTGGCGCGTTCGGGGGCCTGGTGTTCAACAGGCCGTCCCCGGCGACGATGGTCAGCATCGAACCGCCCAAAGCGGCCTTCGTGTTTCCGAGCGAAGCATTCGTGCCGGTTACCCAGCCGCCGCCCTCGGCCATCGAGAAGATCGGCGCCCAAGGAATAGGCGCGGTGATCCCGAGTGAGGCCATCGACTTCGGCGGGATCGCCAGCAAGGTCGGACCTGGCCGCCTCGGGTTCGAGACTGTCGTAGGTGGCAAGCTCGGCGGCGCGGCCGCTATCGAGCCACGCCCAAGGCCGGGGGCCGGCGCTGCCCCGGACCTCATCGAGGCTCCCGCGGCGGTGGCCGACAAACAGATCCGCACCACGTCCATCGCCGAGCGGCTGCTGGATTCGCGGGCGATCGAGGCCAAGGACTTCTGCGCCGCCACCAAGCGCGACGTGGCCTCCAGCCTGCTGGGCCTCGAGATCCAGGTAGACGATCTGCCGATGCCGGGCCTGGCCCTGCACGAGGACTCGCCGGAGTACCTGGCCCTGAGCGACGAAGACAAGGCGCATTTCAAGCCGGTCGGACAGGGGAGCGCCCGGGCCTTGCTCAACTCGAACGGCAGCCCGGCGCGGGAGCGGCATACCCGCCCGCTCGGTGAGTTCCGAGTGCCAGCGACTCTCGCGCGACTGACGGCCAGCGAGCCCGATCCGGACGACCCCTCGGACTCGGACGCCGGCTACTTCGCCATCGGGAGCGATCTCCTCAATCACACCACGCTCCTCCTGCGCGCCGTGGAAGGACGGGTCCAGGACTATCGCCAGGCGGTGGAGCGCGCGCGGGGCGCACTGGACCAGGTCACCGGCAACGCCGTGGATGCCGATCGGCGGCTGAAACAGATCGAGGACGAGCTCGCCGAAGCGCGTCACGACGTGGCGACCGATCGCGCCCTGCTGGCCGAGGAGGTGCAGCGGATCGAGGCGATCAACCATCGCCGGGGGGCGGTGCTTCGGGAACACGTCAGCTTCCTCGCCTACCACCGGCCGCGGCTGGCCGATCCCATCCGGCAGGCGCCCGCGCGTCCGCTCGATCCGGGTCCGACCCCCAGCCCGGTGCCGGCGTGTCTGGGGGAGGAGCACGTGCTCGCGCCGGAGCTCCAACGCTATGTCGACCTGTTTCGGCAGGCGCCGGCCAACTGGTTCGTCGCGATCCCCTCCGTGTTCGACCGCTTCGACCGGCTTGAATCGATCCGCGATCTGGTGACCTTCGCCCGGGACCGGGCCCGCGTCCTTACCACGGCGGCCTCCGGTCTCGCGCTCGACACCACGTCGCGCCTGGGTCGCGCGCTCACCACGGTGCGGGAAGCGCAGACGGAAGTCATCCGGACGACCCGAGCCCAGCGCCTCGAGCTCGACCTCTCCGCGCTGCCGCGCGACAGCTGGAGCACCGTTCGACAACGGGCCCCCGCGCTGGTCGATCTGGGAGACCTGCTGGACGGTTCCCACGGGCGGAGCGACGTCGCCCGGATCGCCGGCCAGGAGCTGGACAACATCGCGCAAGTCGCAGGCTGTCTCCACCGGCACTTCAGCGAGGTCCTTCCCGTCATCCGGCTCGCCTGGGCCGAAGCCCTCAGCCAGTACGATACGGCGGGGAGCCTGCGTAACCTGGCGGTGCTCAGCCGCTGGGGTGAGATCGACGTGCTGGACCGGCGGGAGCTGCAGGGACTGGTGGATTGGCTCTTTCTCCAGGTGGCCGCCGAGCCGGCTGCGCTCAGCCTGGTGAACGACCTGGTTCGCTCCTGCCTGCTGTTGGCGAGTCACTCGCCGGTGGATCAGCTGATCACCGGGCACGTTCACCAGGACACCCCGATTCTGGTGGGGGGCAGAATCCAGGTCACCTCGCCGAGTCCGGCGGTGCGAGTCGGGATGAACGTGCTGCTGTACAAAGGGGCGGATGTAATCGCGCGGGCCGTGGTGGAGGACTTCGCCGCCGGCGTAGCAGCCGCGCGGATCGTGACCGCGGCCCGGGCGGAGACGCTGGCGCAAGGGGCGCGGGCGCAGTTTACGGCCGCCAGCGGTGACGGTGCGGCTCGGCTTCAAATGGTGTCGGCCCTGAGCGCGAGAATGGGCCGGTAGCCGGCATGCGGGAGCAACGGCGAGAGGTGCGAACCCTTCGGCTCAGCGCGGGCCGGGACGAATGGATCGGGCGTGGCCGGGTCCTGGTCGAGGACGCGCTTCGAGTCGCCGACTTCGGGGCCGAATCCAACCACCGCCTCGTCGTGGTTCGCTACGTGGACCTGGGATGCATCGACCCGGAGCGGCACTCCCGTCACGTCGCCGATCGCCTCGAGAGCAGCGTCCGCGAGCTGGTGGCGCACGCGGTCCGCTTCGATGCTGCAGGCGCGGCCCGGGCGGATGCCGTGTTCTTCCCCGACGCGGAGACCGCGCGCGCGGCATTTCTTCGGCGGATCCTCACCGGCCCGCCTCCGACCGACTGGTTCTGGAGTCTCGCGCTGCCTGCCACCGCCGCACAGACCCCGACTCACGCCGTGGTGAGAGCCGTGCTGCTGGAGCTAGCCGAGCCCGGGCCGAGAGTCCTGGAGCTTGCGCGCATCACGGGTGAGTTGCTCACGCACCGTGTGCTCGACCCGGTGCTCGCGCTGCTGGAGCCAGATGATGGGCTTCGGCTTCTCACCGCGATCGGAGCACCCACCACGATCGGAGAAGCCGGGGGAACGATGCCTAACCCCGGCAGCAGGCTGCAGCCGCCCGTCGGCTGGGCCGGGGTCCTGGCCCGCTGGGCCCGCGAGTGGGGAGCGCGGGATGGCCGCACGATCTGGCTGGCAGCGAGCAGCATCCTGCTCGAACGGCCCGGCCTGCTCGATCATCCCCTCCTGACCAGCCTGGCGGTAGAGCTGTGTGATGGATTGCCAGGCGGCCACGGGGAGCCGCACGGATCCACCTGGTCTCCTGCAGCCGAGACGAGCGGGCGCACGCGGGGCACGAGCGGGCCGGTGTCTCCTGTTCGCCGTCCCGGGCGGACCGGTAGGAGCGGGTCACGTGACGGAACGAGGCTCAACGATCTCAGCAGCACGCCAGGCCCGCATGCCGACGCTGAGCGGGAGAGGCACGCTGTTCCCCAGGGATCGCCGAGGCCTCGGAACGGGGAGCCTGCCGGCTCCAGGGTCCCGACGCAGGCCGCGGTTTCTGCTCCGGACTGCGGACGAGGCGAACGAGCCACTTTCCCCAGCGATCCGCTCGACGTCGCGCCGGCTGGGTCCGTCTTTGACGGCAGAGCCCGTCCAACGGAATTCGCGGGTTTCTTTTTCCTGGTTTCGGTGCTCCGGCATCTGGGTATCGAGGAAGCGCTCGACCGGTCGGATTGGCTGGTGGAGACAGAACTACCGTGCCGGCTGATGCGCGAGATCGGGCGTCGCGCCGGCATCCCACAGGATGATCCTGCCATCGCACCGCTTGGGCCTTCGCTACCCGCTCGAGTGGCCTCGCGGCCCTTCTTCGTTGCACCGAAGAGCTGGTGGGAGCGTACTCGACCGGTCAGGTGGGAACAGTGCAGCGGACCGGAGAGCCTCGAGCGGCTCGCGGATGGCTCCGGGCGCCTGACGCTCGCGCTCTGGCAGGAAAGCTGGCCGACCACCCTCGAGTGGCCGGCGCCGGATCTCGTCCGGCGGACCACCGCCGCTCCTCTCGAGGACCCTCTGTCCCTGGTCCTCTCCACCTGGACGGCAGAGACTCGGCTCTGGATTCGTCGCCGGCTCGGCTCGGGAGTGATGCGATTGATCCGGAGAGCAGGATGGATGGCGCTGAGCCGGACGCACATCGACCTGATGTTCGACCTCGCGGATGCGGATCTCTCGCTCCGACGGCTCGGGCTGGATGCCGACCCGGGCTGGACGGGGTGGCTGGGGCGCGTGGTCAGCTACCACTATGTCGAGGGCGGGTACCGGGGTGACTGAGCCCGCGGTGCTCGGCGTCCTGGACGCCGACGAGCAGCCGGCCGGGCTCCCGGCGCCGACCCTCGGCGACTGCGTGCTCGCGGCGGTGGCGGAGACGATAGAGGGAGCCGCGCCCAGTGACGGGGCCGGTGAACTCAGCTATCTGGTCGAGCGGCTGCGACTGGTGGAGCGGTTTTCGGGGTCATGGCCGCGAGCGGCGCGAGCGCTGGCACGACGCCCCGCCCCTGGTGATCAGCCGTTGGTGATGCTAGGGGCGGAGCTGGGTCTCAGTCTCGGAGAGATTCTCTCGGTGGCCCTGGCTGCGGCGGTGGAACAGGACGTGATGGCCGGGCGGGCCGTCGCCCGGGTGCAGGCTCCGCTGGGGGGCTCCAGGCCGACCCTGGGTTTGCTGGCCACCGTACTCGGCACCGTCGCGGGCGCGAGCGGTCTCGCGGCCGATCTGCTGACCGGGGCAGCGGCGCGGAGCGGACTGCTCCTCATTCAAGGCCAGCCCGGTCCGCTTCCCGAGCGGACGGTCGCGATCGCTAGCCACTTGTGTCTCGGGTTGCACGGGGTCGACTCCGAGCCGCCCGGTGCCCGGATCGACGGAGACGCATTGATCCGGGTGCCCCTCGCGGCCTCCGTCCTCCAAGCGGCCCAACGTCACGCGCTGGCCCTGCTCCGTGAGCCGCGGCGACAGCTGCTCCTCCGCACCGGATCAGAGGCCGAGGGACGCGCGGTTGCCGCGGCGGTGGCTCGAGCCATGGGGAAGAGGGCGGTGTTCCTCGCCCCCGAGCTTCCAGACGGACTGACGCCCTGGCTGCTGCTTCGAGACCTGCTGCCCGTGCACTTGGTCGAGGCGAGCCCGGGCGAGCGGAAGCGGGTGCCCCTTCCCCCGCTCTATGAAGGACCCACCATCATCCTCACCGGCCCCGACGGCTCGATCGAATCCGATGACGGGATCGCTCTGACCTGGCGCCTCGAGGTCCCTTCACCTGCGGAACGCCGGGCGCTCTGGCACACGGCGATCGGCGATCCCGACCTTGCGGCGGAGCTGGCCGAGCGCCATCGCCACGGGAGCGGGCGCATCGCCGTCCTGGGGCGGCTGTCGCGCCATCGCGCTGCCCTCCGCGGAGCCGGCGGCCCGGAGCGGGAGGACGTGGCTGCGGCGGGGTGGGGCGGGGAAGGGGGCGGCATCGACGCCCTGGCCCAGCCGGTCACCGGGGCCATCGGCGACGATGCGCTCGTCGTGGGACGCGTTCTCCGCTCGGAGCTGGAGCACCTCCTGCTGCGCTGCCGAGTGCGCGACGGGCTGGCCGACGAGTTGGGCGTAACCGCCGCGGCGCGTTACACGCCCGGCGTTCGCGCGCTCTTCGTCGGCCCGTCGGGGACCGGGAAGACGCTGGCGGCGTCCTGGCTGGCAACCCACCTGGGAATGCCGCTCTACCGGGTGGATCTCGCGAGCGTCACCAGCAAGTACATCGGCGAGACCGAGAAGAACCTCGCGGTGCTGCTGGCCCGGGCGGAGCAGGCCGAAGTCGTCCTGCTGTTCGACGAGGCGGATGCCATGTTTGGCAAGCGCACCGATGTGAAGGACGCGAACGACCGCTTCGCCAACGCGCAGACCAACTACCTGCTGCAACGGATCGAGACGTACGACGGCATCGTGATTCTCACCAGCAACAGTCGGAATCGCCTGGACAGCTCCTTTGCTCGCCGCCTGGATCTGATCCTCGAGTTCCCCATGCCGAGCGCGGAGGAGCGCCGCGCGATGTGGGACGTTCACCTCGGCACCAGGCAGGACCTGCGGGCCGGTGAGATCAACCGGCTCGCAGCCCGGGTCGAGTTGTGCGGCGGACACATTCGCAACGTGGTATTCACCGCCGCGGCCCGTGCCCGCCACGCCGGTCGTCCCATTCGGTTCAGCGATATCGCGGCCGGCCTGGCGACGGAGTACCGGAAGCTCGGGAAACAGTTGCCCGCCGAGTTCATCGACCCACGAGCGGGCACTCCTCCTGTCCGGGAGGCGTAGCCCATGGCCATCGGTGAGTTCCGCCATCCCAAGCCGCCACGCGCGGCGTCCCGACCGGTGGAACATCCGGGTCCCCGGACCCCTCATCTGGCCACGGCGAGCGTCGCTGGCCTGCCGCTGTTCATCTCGCATCGGCGACTCTCGGAATCGGTGGTGCAGGCCATGCTCGAGGTCGGCCGTCCGGACGACCAGTTCGAGCACGAGGCCGATCGGGTGGCCGACGCCGTGGTCGGGGCGGCAGGTGTGGCCGATCCTCCGGCAGCTCCGGGGTCTCCCCCATCGGTGCAGCGCCGATGCGCTGAGTGCGCCTCGGGGACAGGGGCCTGTCCAGCATGTGAGGAGGAGGACGCGCGGGGCTCGGGGTCGGCCGTGCAACGGAAGGCGGAGTCGTCCGCAGCTCCCCCGCTGGGGGGCGTGACCGGGGCGCTGCCTGGCCGGGGAGGCAATCCGTTACCGGCCGCCGTCCGGGCGGGTATCGAGCCGGTGCTCCGTTCCGATCTGCGGTCGGTCCGGATCCACGATGATCCCGAGTCGCGGGAAGCCGCCCGGAGCCTCAACGCCAAGGCGTTCACCCACGGGGATCACATCTGGCTCGGCGCCGGACAGAGCAGCTACGACCTCAGGCTCATTGCCCACGAGGCCACGCACGTGCTCCAGCAGACCGGGGGCAAGACCGGCGCGGGGCGGCTCCAGCGCGACCCAAGCGACGACTCGGCGCCCGCCCCGGAGAGCACCAGGACCTGGGAGGCCCTAGGAACGCTTCATCGTCTCGGTGACGAGAAAGCGTTCATGAAGAATCTCTCCGCCGCTCCCGCGAAGGACCTGGCCCTGGAGTCGGAGCTCGCCTCCACGCCGGAGCCCAAGACCGACGCCGGGCGGGAGCAGTTGGTGCGCCGAATCCGGATGCTGATCCGGCTTCGGGCACTGGGGTCCATGGCCGCCCACCGCGCGACGATCGAAGCCCGGCGGGACGAGCTCTTCACCGGCCCGACGGGCACGCCGGCGAAGCCCCAGCCAGGAAAGGGAGGCCCTGGCGCCAAGCAGTCCCCCGCTCCTCACATAAGCGACGCCCTCCGCGCCGCGGCCACCGAGGCGCAGCTGCTGCAGCAGCGGAAGGTCCGGCTGTCGGACTCCGCCCTGCTGTTCGACCGGTTGTCGGGTGATGCGATACGGGCGGACCGGGACGAATTCGCCGATCTGCTCCAGCGAACCACCGCCAACGCGGATCCATACAAGAGCGACCGGATCCGGGAGTTCTTTGCCCGGGCCAACGCCGGGCTGGCCAGCCACCAAGCATCCGGCGGCAAGATCGACCGCGGGTTCATGACCGCGTTCACCTTCAACATGGCCCGCTATCTGGCAGACTGGCGCCGCACCCAGGTCAAGGGCCTCGGCGTGGCCCTGGGTCAGGTCTACGAGGCCTTTCCCTTCTTCGGCGTGCTCAAGCCCGAGGAGGTTCACCAGGACTGGACCGAGGGTGATTTCCAGCGCGAGGTCCGCAAGGCGTACACCGAGCTGCTGAAGCGGGTCGATCAGGCGATCGTGGAGATCGGCTCCGAGGACATCGATCCGTTCGACCTTCCAGCGCCGGTGCAATCGGTCAAGCAATCGCTCAACGCGGCGCAGCGATCGATTCTCGAAAAGACCATGCAGGACCGGGAAGTCAAGAAGTTCTGGATCAACATGGGTCTCGCGCTCGCGATGGCGGTCTTTCTGCCCGTTCTGGGTCCGGCAGGGCTGGTGATCGGTGCGGCGGTGGGCGCGGCCCAGCTCGCCCTCGACGTCGAGGACGCGCTCGATCGACTCACCGTCTCCGAGGCCTCCGCCAGCCCAGAAGGCGACCTCCTCGGGGTCTCGGCACCCAGCAAGTTTGAATGGGCCATGCTCGGAGTGCAGGCGGCGCTGATCGCCGCTGATGTGCGGGGGGCGTGGCAAGAGATCAATGCGAGCCGGCCCCATTTCAAGGCCGACCCCCGCGGGGGAGCGCACCCAGGCGCCGCCGACCTGCATCCCACGGAAGCGCCGACCCAGGATCTGGGCACGCTGCCGAAGGGCAGTGCGGCGGACGCCGGAGCGAAGACTCTCTCGGGGGAGGAGCGCACGGCGCTCGACGCCACCCGCAACGTCGAGGGAGTGCCACTCACGTCCCGCCAGCTCGACACCGAGTTCGGCGCGGTGTCGCACTCGCCTCGCCGCCCTTCCAAGGTCGCGGGGTTCGAGGAAGAGGTGGAGCTCCCCAACGGGCACGTGTGGCGGAAACGGGGTTCCCAGTGGTGCCGCTGGTCCGGGGACCGCGTCTGCTACCTGGGCAAGGACGTCTCGGGGGGTAATCCCCGCGTCACCGCGCAGGCGGATTTCACCCCCGGACAGTCCGCCTGGCACGACCGGATCGCTGAGAAGCTGGAAGCGCATGACCTGGACTGGCGGGATGCCGGATTTCACTCGGAGAGGGACGTGCTGGATTTCTTCAACCGGTACGACAGCGTGGACGATGCGCTCACGGCGCTCGAGGCCAGAACGGATTTCGCGGTCGAGAAGCGACTCCAGGTGCTCGGTGAGGTAGGGAAACCACACCCGCCGGGGGCCAGACCGGTGCCGGCGCAGAAGTCGGCGGTCAAGCGGTCGCACGACCTCGGGGCCGAAGGGGGAACGCTGCAGGCCTCCGAGCACGGCATCGGGGTGCGCGATTGGAACAATCCCCGTGGACACATCGGCGATTACGGCCGGGGCCTGGACGCCGTCGGGGACGCGGCCGCTGGCAAGAAGGTGATCCTGGAGTGGAAGGGTGGCGGTGCCCAACTCAGCCAAGGCCAGATGCGCGAGCCATGGGTGGGCCGGAAGCTCGCCGAGCTGGGCCACGAGAACGATCCCATCGCGGCGGAGCTGATGACGGCATGCCGCAACGGGAAGCTCGAGGGCCGGGTATACCGCACCCGCGAGGTCGGCGGCAGGCTCGATACCGAATTGACCGAGCTGCCCATCGCCTACGACTACCAGGGAGTCTTCGACGCGTTTCTGCAGCGATGGAATCGGCTCCGTCCCGGGCAGCCCGTCCCGGCCGGCATTCCGGCGCCATGAGCCCCACCAGCCGGCGGCGGGTCGACCTCCGGCAGCTTCCGCCTCGGCAGCGGTATGCCATCGCGATCGCGGTGGCGGCGGTCGTGGTCGCCCTGGCCTGGCTGGTCGGGCGGAATCGGCCGGTGCCCCCGTGGGTCACGGGCTACCTGGTGCCGGCATTGGGTATCGCGTACCTGATCCTGACGGCCGTGGCCGTGATCGATCGGATCCGGCGGCGCCCCCGGCCCTGAGAGTCCCACTGTATGCCATCACTCGCCGCTCAGAAGCAAAACCGGCAGCGCGCAACGTCGCACGCGATGAAGGGCGACAGCGAACGGGACACCGTGCCCGGCCGTGGGGCGGGCGTGCTCGAGGGCCTGCCGCTCTTCCTCGCGGGCTCGGCGAGCCATGGGGTCCAACCCAAGCTCACCATCAGCCCCCCGGACGACCCGTTCGAATCCGAAGCCGACGCGGTAGCCCGCGCCGCGGTGGCGGGCGAGCGGGGCGGGAGGCGAGCGGCCGCCCAGGCCGCCAACACGGTCCAGCGGAAGTGCGCCTCGTGCGAGAGTGGGGGAACCAGCTGCTCCGAATGCGCAGAGGAGGACGAGCGTCGGGGTGCAGTGCAACGCCTTCCGGAGCCTGCGGCGACCCCGCCCAGGCCGACCGGCTCGACCCTGCTGCCTCAGACCCCGGCTGCCCCGCTCGCGCCCAAGGTCCGGGAGCGGGTCGAGCCGGTTCTCGGTATGAGCCTGAAGGACGTCCGGGTTCACTCGGACGGCGCGGCGCACGACGCGGCGAAATCGAT
>JBJMOX010000361.1:0-7638 GCA_045803515.1 Gemmatimonadales bacterium | reverse complement strand
GGATGCAGATGCGGCGGTTTACTCGGCTGACGAACGCCTTTTCCAAGAAGGTCGAGAACCACGCCTACAATGTTGACCTCCATTTCATGCACTACAATTTCTGCCGGGTCCACATGACGCTGACCAAGGCGCATCCGCTCCACTACCCCACGACCCCCGCAATGGCAGCCGGAATCGCGGACCATGTGTGGAGTGTGGAGGAGGTGTGCGCCCTGCTCGACCCGAGTCGGTTGATCGGGGCCAGCCGCGTGTAACATTGAGAATGGGCCACTGCCCGCCCTTCCCGCCTCCTTGCCCAAACCCGAACTCCGGATTAGCCTTACGGGCTTATGTTCGACGAGCTTTCCAGTAAACTGAACGCCGCGCTCCAGAAGCTCACCGGGCGGGGCGTTCTGACCGAAGACGCGGTAAAGGAAGGGCTCCGGGAGATCCGGCGCATCCTTCTCGAGGCCGATGTCAGCTTCGACCTCACCCGCGAGTTCCTGGAGCGGGTGCAGGCCAAGGCCGTCGGCGTCACGGCGCTCAAGGAAGTTCGACCGGGGCACCAGCTGGTCAAGATCGTCTACGACGAGCTGGTGACGCTCTTGGGGGAGAAGCAGGCGCCGATCGCCCACGCGACGGTGCCGCCCACGATCATTCTAATGGTCGGGCTGCAGGGATCGGGCAAGACGACCACCGCGGGCAAGCTGGCCAAGCGGCTCAAGCTGGAGCAGAAGGCGCCGTACCTGGTGGCGGCCGACGTGTACCGTCCGGCGGCCATCGAGCAGCTGCACACGCTGGGGCGGCAGGTCGAGGTCGGGGTCTATGGCGACACCGGCTCCCAGGATGTGGTGAAGATCGTCCGCCAGGGCATCGCCGAGGCGGGAAAGGCCCGGGCGCGAACGGTTCTGGTGGACACCGCCGGCCGGCTGCAGATCGACCAGGAGATGATGGACGAGCTCAAGCGGCTCAAGGCCGCGGTCTCGCCCCATGAAATTCTCCTCGTCGCCGACGGCATGACCGGCCAGGACGCGGTCCGCATCGCCAAGGGGTTCCACGACGCCCTGGGCATCACCGGCGTCATCCTGACCAAGATGGACGGCGACGCGCGCGGCGGCGCCGCCCTCTCCATCTATGGAGTGACCCACGCGCCGATCAAGTACATCGGCGTGGGCGAGAAGCTCGACGCGCTGGAGCCGTTCTACCCCGACCGGCTGGCCGGGCGGATCCTCCAGCAGGGCGACATTCTCTCGCTGGTGGAGAAGGCCCAGGTCACGGTCGACGAGAAGGAAGCCGAGCGTCTGGCGAAGAAGGTCACCTCGAAGAAGGGGATGGACCTGGAGGACTTCCTGGGCGCCATGCGGCAGATGCAGAAGATGGGGCCGCTCAAGAACGTGCTGGGGATGCTGCCGGGCATCAATCCGGCCATGCTGCAGGCGGCCAAGATCGACGACAAGAAGCTCAAGCACGTGGAGGCCATCGTGCTCTCGATGACGCCCAGGGAGCGCTCCAACCCGGATGTCATCAACGGACAGCGGCGGCTGCGGATCGCCAAGGGCGCCGGACGGACGGTGCAGGAAGTCAACACGCTGCTGTCGCAGTTCAAGCAGATGCAGAAGTTCATGAAGATCGCGGGGAAGACCGGGGGCGGCGGGATGAAGCTGCCGTTCGGCCGTGGCGGATTCCCCGGCTAACCCGCACTACCAGGAAGAGACATGGCAACTCGGATTCGGCTGCGTCGCGTCGGCCGCAAGAAGCTCCCGCTGTACCGCATCGTGGTCGCCGACCAGGAGTCGCCCCGCGATGGGCGGTTCA
Organism: Gemmatimonadales bacterium; assembly: GCA_045803515.1. Taxonomy (GTDB): domain Bacteria; phylum Gemmatimonadota; class Gemmatimonadetes; order Gemmatimonadales; family GWC2-71-9; genus CAVVWJ01. Next base: position 5,844 of record JBJMOX010000361.1, on the reverse strand, counting down.
TCGAGATCATCGGCACCTACAACCCCAAGGGGGAGACGGCGGCCGAGAAGATCACCATCGACGGCGAGAAGGCGCGCCAGTGGATCTCCAAGGGGGCAACGCCGTCGGACACCGTGCAGTCGCTGCTCAAGCAGGCCGGGGTGCTGAAGCCGACCACGGTCTGATGGCCGCGGACGCCCGCCACCTGGTGGTGGGCCGGCTGCGGAAGCCGCACGGACTGAAGGGCGACACCACGCTTTTCCCGCTGACCGACGATCCGGCCGCGGTCTTCGCGGCCGGACGCAAGGTGTGGCTGGTGGGCCTGGATGGCGAGACGGTGGCGGGGCCGGTCACGATCGAGCGGAGCCGGCCGTATCACCGCGAATGGCTGATCAAGTTCCAGGGCGCCGACGAGCGCGACGCGCTGGATCCGTGGCGGGGGCTGTTCCTGGCGGTTCCCGCCGACGAGCTGGCCCCGCCGGAAGGCGACGAGGTGTATCTCCACGAGCTGGAGGGGTTCTCGGTCCGGCTGCCCGACGAGACGCCGCTGGGCCTGGTGTCGGCCGTGTACGAGCTGCCGGCCGGGCTCATGATCGAGGTGCAGGGCCCCAGGCGCGAGTTCCTGCTGCCGTACAAGAAGGAGTTCGTGCGGCAGGTCGATCGCGGGGCGCGCCGGCTGGTGGTGACGCCGCCCGACGGGCTGCTGGAGTGAAGCCGGGAAGGGCGGGAAAGGCGGGAAGGACGGGAAGGTGGTGCGTGAGCTGAGATCCCGGCTGGCCGCGGAGGTGTGGGGAGGACCTTCCCGCCCTTCCCGTCTTTCCCGTCCTTCCCGCCCTCGCGGCCCATGCTGACGATCGACGTGGTCACCCTGTTCCCCGAAGTCATCGCCCCGTTCGTCGCGGCGAGCATCCCGGGGCGGGCGGCGGCGGCCGGACTGGTGCGGTTCAATCTGGTCCAGCTCCGCGACTTCACCCACGATCGCCACGCGACGGTGGATGACTATGGCTACGGCGGCGGGGCGGGGATGGTGCTCAAGCCGGAGCCGTTCTTCGAGGCGGTGGAGAGCCTGGGGCCTACCGGGCCTATCGTCCTACTCTCGGCGCGCGGCCGGCCGTTCCAGCACGACGATGCCGTCCGGTTCTCCCTGGGCGAGCGGCTGACGCTCCTCTGTGGACACTACAAGGACGTCGACCAGCGGGTGGCCGACGCCCTGGCCACCGAAGAGCTCTCCATCGGTGACTTCGTCCTCTCCGGGGGCGAGCCCGCGGCGCTCTGTGTGCTCGATGCGGTGGTCCGGCTCCTGCCGGGGGCGCTGGGAGATCACGAGTCGGCGAGCGGCGATTCGCATTACGACGGGCTCTTGAGCCCGCCGAGCTACACCAGGCCGCCGGTGTTTCGGGGGCTGGCAGTGCCAGATATTCTCCGCTCGGGCGATCACGCCGGAATCGCGGCCTGGCGGCAGGCAGAGGCCGAGCGGCTCACCCGGGAACGGCGGCCCGATCTCTGGGCCAGGTACGCCGGGGCCGATCATGACATATTGTAGGGCGGGATGGCGGGAATCATTCACCAGGCGCCGGACGGCGCGGAGGGTCTGACCATGGAACGACTGGCAGAGGTGGCCCGTGAGGGCTTGCGCACGGACATTCCTGCATTCGAGCCGGGAGACACCGTCAAGGTGATGGTTCGCGTTCGGGAGGGAGACAAGGAGCGGCTCCAGGCGTTCGAGGGCCTGGTGATTGCCAAGCGCGGCGGCGGCATCAGCGAGAACTTTACGGTCCGGAAGATTTCGGCCGGCGTCGGGGTCGAGCGGCTGTTCCCGCTGCACAGCCCGACCATCGCCTCGATCGAGCTGGTGCGCCGGGGACAGGTTCGCCGGGCCAAGCTCTACTATCTCCGCGCCCTGAGCGGCAAGGCCGCGCGCATCAAGGAAAAGCGCGAGAGTTGAGCCGATGGCACCACGCCCGTCGCTCCGTCAGGAACGGGCGGCCTGGGCGGAGCAATTCCTCCTCGTCGGGGTAGACGAAGCGGGCCGCGGCCCACTGGCTGGGCCAGTGGTTGCCGCGGCCGTGGTCTTTCCACCGGAGTGCAGGCGCATCACTGGGCTCCGCGACAGCAAGCTCCTCCCGGCCGGCGTGCGCGCCCGGCTGGCCCTCCGGATCCGGAACCGGGCGCTCGGCTTCGGAGTCGGTGCCGCCTCGGCCCGGGAAATCGACCGCCTGAATATCCGCGTGGCGACGGCGCTCGCCATGCAACGCGCCCTCCGGCGGCTGCTCCGCACCACCTCGATCGACACCCGTCCTCACCGGATTCTCATCGATGGTCTGCCGCTGCCCGAGATCGGCTATGTCCATGATGCGCTGGTGGACGGCGACGCGCTCTGCCAGTCGATCGCCGCCGCCGCCATTCTGGCCAAGACGGTGCGGGACTGCCTCATGAAGCGTCTGGCCGCGCGTTATCCCGGATACGGCTGGGAGACCAACGTGGGGTACGGCACGCCGGAGCATCAGGAGGCGCTCCGGCTCCAGGGGCCGTGCCGTCATCACCGGCAGAGCTTCGAGCCGGTCAGCCAGCTGCACCTGCTCTGAGCCCTACGCTGTCATCCCGAGGAGCGCCAGCGACGAGGGATCTTGCTCGGGCATGTCGGACCGTCGCGACGTTCCGGGTTGGATTGAGTAGATCCCTCGCTCCGCTCGGATGACAATTCCGCCGCCGAGTCACGCCGCCGCCAGGGTCCAGGCCGCGCACCGTCCGTCGAAGCTCTCCGCCAGCAGCAGGGCGACCGGTGCCCGGGGCACCAGCGGCTCCAGCGCCACGGTGCAGGCCGGGAGCGCGGGATCGGGATTCCGGGTGTTGAGCGTGGGCGGCACGACTCCATCCCGCAGCGCCATGACCGCGGCCACCGTTTCGACCGCCGCGCTGGCGCCCAGCGAGTGCCCCAGCGCCGGCTTGAGCGAGGTGAGCGGCACGTCCGGGAGATCGCTGCCCATCAGCGCCGCCAGTCCGGCGCACTCGGCCGCATCGTCCAGCCGGGTCCCGGCACCGTGGGTCTTGATCCATCCGATCTTCTTCGGTGCGAGTCCCGCGACCGCCTGCCGAGCCGCCTGGGTCACCCCGCGGCCATCCGGATCGGGTCCGGTCATCCGGTAGGACTCACGGCTCCAGCCGGTCCCGAGGATCACCGCCAGCGCGGCGGCGCCTCGCCGCGAGGCATGCTCCGCCCGCTCCAGCACCAGCGCGCCCGCTCCCTCGCCGAGCACCGTCCCCCCACGGTCGAGATCGAACGGCCGGCACGCCCCGCCCAACTCCCGGCTGGGCGTCAGGATGCCACCGGCCGCAAAGCTCGCCAAGACCGCCTCATCCAGAGGACATTCTCCGCCGCCCGCCACCACGACGTCGGCTCGTCCGGCCTCCAGTCGCGCCACGGCTTCGATGATCGCCATGGCCGACGAGACGCTACCGGCGGAAATGTGAAAGACGGCTCCCTCGATCCCGTGGGCCTCCGCGAAGGCGGCTCCTCCAGCGCCAAGCATGAAGCGGAGGCCGGACCGACGTGTGGCCGCCCCGCTCCCCCGGCGCCGCTCCTGAGGGAGTACCTCGGCGAGAGAGCCCAGGGAGCTGCCTTCGATGACGTCGCAGCGGGACGGCTGAGGTGCTGCCTCGCTGAAACCGGCACCGCGCCAGGCCTCTTCCGCCGCCGCGGCGAACAGGCGGGCGCTCCGGTCCAGCAGATGCACGGCACGGACCCGCGGAGGCGTGGGACACCTGCCGACACTCCAATAGGAGAATGGCTGCGCGGCAACCGCACTTCGGCGCTCATTGAGCAGCGATCGCAGAGCGGGCGCACCAGTGCCGGCGGCACTCAGGGCCCCCACCCCTGTGATCCAGATTTCCTGCGCCATGCCCTTCATCGCTCTCCTCCATGACAATCCAATCCGACAGCACCATCCCCGGAGCCGCCCCAACTCTGCCCGGAAGAGTCAAGCAGAAGTCAAGCGGCCTGGGCGGGGCCGGCATAAATTCCGCCATGCTCCCCCGACTGTCCTGTGTGGTCCTCGCCCTGCTCGGCGCCGTGCCTGTTCTCGCGGCCCAGTCCAACGCGGAGCGGGTCCTCAACGGCTGGTATACTCCGTCCCACGATTTCGATCTGCTCCACCAGCGCATCGAAGTCCGCAACTTCGATTGGGATTCGACGTCCTTCGATGGGCGAGTGGTCACTATCCTCGCTTCCCTGCGCCCCGGGCTCGACACCGTCCGGCTCGACATGGATCGGCAGCTCGAGGTTACGTCCGTGACTGCCTCGGGCGGGGCGGCGCTTCGCTTCGCCCGGCCCGGTGATACGCTCGCCGTGCTCCTCGCCCACCCTGTGGCGTTCGGGGACACGGTGCGGTTCACCGTCGGGTACCACGGCCGGATCGAGCAGGGCCGCGGGCTCTACTTTTTCAAAGAGGAACCGGGCCGGGCTCATCGGCCGCAGCAGGTCTACAGCGGTGGCGGCACCGACGGGAACCCACGATGGCTTCCGACCTGGGGCGCGCCCAACGACAAGGAGACCTGGGAGCTCCTGGCCACCGTGCCCGCCCGGCTGACCGTCGTCTCCAATGGCCGCCTGGTGCGTGATCGGCGGGTTCCCGGTGGCCTGCACACCGTGCAATGGTCCCAGGAAAAGCCCGCCTCGACCTACCTGATCTCACTGGTGGCGGCCCCGCTGGTGAAGATCACGGATCGCTGGCATGGCCGTCCGGTCGAGTACTACGTCTACCGCGACGACAGTACCCGGGCCCGGCCGCTGTTCGGCGCGACGCCCGACATGATCGAGACCTTCAGTCGTCTCACCGGCGTTCCCTTCCCCTGGCCCAAGTACGCCCAGACCACCGTGGCCGATTTCATCGGCGGCATGGAGAATGTCGGCGCGACGACACTGGTGGACTGGCTGCCCGATGCACGGGCCTTCCTGGATCGTCCATGGTATCTCCAGTCGCTGATCCCTCACGAGCTGGCGCACCAATGGTTCGGCGATCTGGTGACCACCGAGAACTGGGCCAACTACTGGTTGAACGAGGGGATGGCCGAGTTCATGCCGGGACAGTACTGGGGCGTGAAGCAGGGGCCGCGGGCGGAGGAGGATTATTACCTGGCGGAATACGGCGAGTACATCCTCCGGGACGCCCGGCGCCGCGCTCCGCTGGCGAGCTGGAACTCCAACAACGTCTACTCCAAGGGCGCGCTGGTGCTGGAGATGCTCAAGCGCCTGCTGGGCCCCGAGCGCTTCTGGGCCGCGATCCACCTCTATCTCACCCGGAACGCGTACGGCAACGCGACCAGCGACGATCTTCGCCAGGCGGTGCTCGACGCCACCGGCCAGAGCCTGGAGTGGTTCTGGTCGCAGTGGATCTACCGGGCGGGGTACCCCGAGTTCGCCGTGAGCGCCGCATTCGACTCGGCGGCCGGGGCATTGAGCCTCACGGTGCGGCAGACGCAGCGGGACACCGCGGCCGCGGACAGCGGCGGCTTTCGCTTCACCACGCCGGAGGTGTTCCGGGCCCCGGTGGCGATTCGGGTCGGCACTGCCGCCGGAGACGTCGTGGTCCGGACCATGATCGATCGCCGGGAGCAGACCATCCGGGTCGAGGGCCTGCACGGCCCGCCCACGATGGTGGTGTTCGACGACGAGGACGCGGTGGTGAAGGGCTTGACCTTCGACCAGCCGACGCCCTGGCTCGCCAATCAGCTGGCGCGGTCGAGCGGACTGTGGAGCCGCTTCTGGGCCATCGGGCAGCTGTCCCGCCGGACCGCCGATACGGCTGCCGGCGCGGCCCTGGCGCGCGCGGCCCAAGGTGCCGACTACTTCCGCACCCGGGCGCAGGC
>JBJMOX010000360.1:0-3394 GCA_045803515.1 Gemmatimonadales bacterium | reverse complement strand
TCGCGGCTCCGGGTCGTATAACTCGGCGTTGCGCAGGAGGTGGATCATGGCGCCCGGAACTTAACAAAATTCAGGGCATTCAGTGGACGGGAAGGACGGGAAGGACGGGAAGGACGGGAAGGACGGGAAGGACGGGAACGGCGGGAACGGCGGGAACGGCGGGAAGGAATCCAAGACCTGCACTAACGAACCTTCCCGTCCTTCCCGTCCTTCCCGCCTTTCCGTAGTTTAGCCGAGTATGGAGATGGCAGCGACGACCAGGGCGATCCAGAGTCTGCCACGCGACATGGCACGCTCCTACAGAGGATCGTCCCATTTACACCCGGTCATCTCAAACGGCGGTGACCGCTCTCACCCCAGCTTGAACCCGCCCACCGCGCCGGTCAGCCGCTCGGCCGCGTCGGCCAGGTGGCCGGCCGAGGCGGAGATCTCCTCGGTCGAGGCGTTGAGCTGCTGCGCGGCCGCCGCGATCTCCTCGGCCGCCGCGGCGTAGTCCTCCGTCCCGGCCGACACCTCGCGCATCCGGCCGGCGATGCCCTCGACCAGCCCGCGCACCTCGCTGGCGGAGGCGGAGATCCGCCGGGTCCACTGGTCGTTCGCTTCCGCGTCGGCGGCCACGTGCATGAGCCCCGCGGCGGCGGCGTGCGCCGCGTCCTTGGCGGCCGTGCCCCCCTGGCTCAGCCGGATGAGCCGTTCCCGCGCCGTCTGCACCCGCGCCAGCACCGCCTGCACCGTGTCGCTGGTCGAGGCCGCGGCCTGGGCCGCTTGCCCGGCGAGCTTCCGGACCTCCTCCGCCACGACGCTGAATCCCTTGCCTTCCTCGCCGGCCCGCGCGGCCTCGATCGAGGCGTTGAGCGCCAGCATGTGGGTCTGCTTGGCGATCGCCTTGGTCTGGATGATGAACTTCTCGATCTCCTCCGAGGCGGCGGCCAGCGCGTCGGCCTCGGTGGCGGCCTGGTCCACCTCCTCCGCCAGCCGTCCGAGCTCCGCCGTGCTCTCGTCCAGCCGCTCACGATGCGAGCGCGCCAGCCGGGCGAGCGCACCATTCCGGTCCGCCGCCTCGACCGCGCCGGCCGCGAGCTCCTGGGTAATCCCCAGGATCCGGCTGGCGTCGTTGGCGGCGGCCCGGACCACGACCGCCTGCTGGTTGGCCCGCTCGGTGAGATCGCCGGTGGTGCTGGCCACCTCCTGGGTCGACGCCGTCATCTGCTGGGTCGAGCTGGCGATCTCTTCCGCCATCGCCGCCGCGTCGTGCGCGTGCTGCCGGATGGTGCCGACCAGGTCCCGCAGCTTGAGCAGCATCATGTTCAGGGAGCTCGAGAGCATGTCCTGGCCGGTTCCGCCTGCACCGTCCTCAGCGCTCAGGTCCCCTTCCGCCACCCGGCCGGCGATGCCCGCGGCGCGTCCGGAGGGCATGAGCACTCTCTGGAGGAGTAGACGGACCAAGGCCCAGGAGGCGGCCATGCCTGCTGCGATGAAGAGCAGCGTGCCGCGGACCACCGCCTCGCTATCGCTGGTGGCGGAGACCAGCAGCAGGGCGACGACGACTGCCAGCATGGCGACCGCGCTGAAGGCCACGAGGTACACCCGAGTGACGGACTTCTGGAGGATGGCGAGCATGAGCTATTCGGGGGATAGGGTGGGGGAGACGGCGGCCGTGCTCCGGCCGTTCAGCGGTGCGATGGCCTCTCCACCCAGCACCGGCCCGGTTCCCAGCAGCCGCTCCATCGCCGCCGGTGGCAGGGCGGGCGCGAAGTAGTGCCCCTGTCCCAATCCACAGCCGAGCTCCAGCAATGCCGCGCGCTGTTCCGCCATCTCGATCCCTTCGGCGATGGTGCTCAGCTTGAGGGTGTCCCCCAGGCCGATGATGGCGCGCGCCAGCGCCGAGCGGTCGGCGCCCAGGCCCACCTCTTCGACGAAGGGCTTGGCGATCTTGAGGATGTCGATGGGGAACCGCTGGAGATAGCTGAGCGACGAGTATCCGGTCCCGAAATCGTCGATCGCCAGGCGGACACCCAGCCCCTTGAGCTGCCGGAGCCGCTCCAGGATGGTGTCGGTCTGCTGCATCAGCACACTCTCGGTGATCTCCAGCACCACGGCCGACGAGTCTATGCCCGAGGTCGCCAGCGCGTTCCGGGTCTCCTCGATGATGGCGGCGTGCTGCAGCTGGCGTCCCGACATGTTGATCGACACGGAGAGGGAGAGCGCGGGATGCGCCTCGCGCCACACCTGCGCCTGGCGGCAGGCCTCCCCCATCACCCAGCCGCCCAGCCGAACGATGAGCCCGGTCTCCTCCGCCAGGGGGACGAAGTGCTGCGGTAGCAGGTGCCCATACCGCGGGTGGTCCCAACGCACCAGCGCCTCGACGCCCTGCACGGCGCCGGTGCGAAGGCACACGATCGGCTGGTAGTGGAGCGTGAGCTGGCTCTGTTCGATGGCCGTCCGGAGCGCCGCCTCCATTTCCAACCGGTCGCGCACGTCGGCGTACATCCGCGATTCGTAGGTCTCCGAGCGGCCCTTCCCCCGGCGCTTGGCGGCATACATCGCGACGTCGGCGTTCCTCAGCAGGTCGTCCGCGGTCTCGTCGCCGCTCGCGGTGGCCACCCCGATGCTGGCGCTCACCTGAATCTGGTTGCCGCTGAGCGAGAAGGGATGCGTCATGGCCGCCGACAGCCGGTCGAGGATGCCGGTCCGCCCATCGGATCCGGCGACATGCTCGATCAGGATGGCGAACTCGTCTCCCCCCAGCCGCGCCACCGTGTCGGCCGCCCGCGCGCAGCAGAGGAACCGCTCCGCGGCCGCGATCAGCAGCCGGTCGCCCTCCGCGTGTCCCAGGCTGTCGTTGACCTTCTTGAAGTCGTCGAGATCCAGGAAGAGCACGGTGATCGGGTTACCCTGCCGCTGGGCCAGGGCCAGCGCATGGCTCACCCGGTCCCGGAACAGCGCCCGGTTGGCGAGGCCGGTGAGCGGGTCATGGAATGCCTGGTGGGTGAGCTGCTCCTCCAGCCGCCTGCGCTCGCTCACGTCGCGGGTATTCAGGACGACGCCGCGAACCGTCGAGTCCCCCAGCAGATTGGTCGCGAGAATCTCCGCGTGCAGCCAGGAACCGTCCGGTTGGCGGAAGCGCCACTCGACCGGACCGCTGACCCCGGGCTTCTTGGCGGCATCGGTGAAGAAATTCGAGGCCCGGTTCCGGTCTTCCGGATGCAGCAGGTCGGACACCTGCAGCCCGACCAGTCCGGCGGGGTCGTAGCCGAACACCCGGGTCGCGGCGGGGCTGACGAACCGCATCACGCCGGTGGCTCGGATCACGATGATGACATCCGAGGAATGCTGCACCAGCGAGCGGAACCGGGCCTCGTTCTGGCGCGCGGCGGTCTCGGCCAAGAGGCGC
>JBJMOX010000359.1:0-29570 GCA_045803515.1 Gemmatimonadales bacterium | reverse complement strand
CACCCTGCCGTCGATCTCGGCGCGAATGGTGGTCTCGTCCAGGTCCTTGGTGGCGTCCTCCAGCGCGCCCTCGGCGGACTCGTACTCGGCCCGGGCATTGTCCACGTCCTGCTGTGCGATCGCGTGATCGGCCAGCAGCGGCTCCAGTCGCTCCAGCGTCCGCTTGGCATTGTTTCGCCGGGCCAGCGCGCTCCGGTAGGCCCCCTCGGGCCGCGCCCGATCCAGCCGGTAGAGCACCTGCCCGCGCCGCACGGTCGTGCCCTCCGTGAAGGTGCGGGCTTCGATGATCCCCTCGATCCGGCTGCGCACCTCCACCCGACGGTACGGCACCACTTCCGCGGAGAACTCGTACGTCTCGGCCACCGACGCGGGCTTGATGGTCACCACCGCGACCTCGGGCGGCGGCGGTGCCTTGGGCGGTGCCTTGGGGTGGCAGCCTGTCAGCAGTCCGACCGCTCCCACGACGCGGATCCACCTGGCGCTCTCGCTCACACGCTCTCCTCTGCTCGTCGGATGGCCGCCCGGCGTCATGTCAGAGCCACGCGCCGGCCACTGTGGGGACGGAAAACCGTATCAGGGATGTGGCGCAAGGGGCCGGTGATGATCACCGGTGGCCGAGATGAGCGGCGACGGCCTCGAGGTCGGTGAAGAATTCTCGCTTGGCGACTTCACGGGCCGCGCTGGGCGCCCGCAGAACGGCGGAGGGATGCACCGTGGCGATGACGATCTCCGCCAGCGGCGAGGGTACCGGCCGACCGCGCTGCTGGGTGACGCGGAACTGGTTGCCCAGGAGCGCCTGCGCCGCCGTCGAACCGAGGGCGACGATGACCCGTGGCTGGACCAGCCGGATCTCGGCTTCGAGCCAGGGATGACACGCCCGCACCTCACCGGCATTGGGCTTCTTGTGCAGCCGCCGCCTGGTCAGCTCGATGCGGACGAACTTGAAATGCTTGACGGCATTGGTCACATATACCCGGCGCCGGTCGATACCGGCGGCCGCGAGTCCCTCGTCCAACAGGCGGCCGGAGGGACCGACGAAGGGATGCCCCTGGCGGTCCTCCTGGTCACCGGGCTGCTCGCCCACCAGCATCACGTCCGCCGTGCGGGGTCCCTCGCCGAACACCGTCTGGGTGGCGTCTACCCAGAGGTGGCACCCGCGGCATCCGGCCGCGGCTTCCTTGAGCTTGGGAAGGGTCGGCCGGGCTGGAATGAAATCGGCCGCGGAGCCGGTCGACGCCGGAGTGGGCTTGGTTCTAGTCGCCATCGCCAAAGATGCCCGAACGGTCGAGCAGGGCCACCGCCGCGCCGGCGATCGCCAGGCTCAGCAGCGCCTTGCCCGGGTTGAGCGCGACCTTGGTGTAGGCGCTCGACTGCATCACGCGGCCCTCGTACTTGCCCCGGACGCGGGAGTCGCCGGTCCTGGGCGCATGCAGCGTGTCGTCCCCCTGGTCCGGTCGTTCGGTGTGCTGCCCCTTGATGGCCGTGGCCTGCTTGAACCGGTCGCCCAGCCGCGGCGCGAACCGCTCGATGGTGTCGAACAGCTTGGCTCCGCCGCCGACCAGAACATCGCGCTCGGGGTACTCCGCGCTGCTGAGGATCGCCTCCGCGACCACCTCCGGCGCGTAGACCGGTGGAAGAAGGGTGGGCTCCACGCCCAGATAGCTCTTGGCGTGCTCGGGATAGGGGGTGTCGATCGCCGTGGGCTGGATCAGCGTGACCGAGACCGGCGCCTGCTCGGCCTCGAGCTCCATTCGGAGGGAGTCGGTGAAACCCTTCACCGCGTGCTTGCTGGCCGTGTAGTGCCCCTGCAGGGGATAGCCGGTGTCGGAGAGAATGCTGCCCAGGTTGATGAGGGCGCCGCCGGCGTGCTTGAGCTGGGGCAGGGCGGCCAGCGTGCCGTGGACGACACCCCAGTAGTTGGTCTCGAACAGCCGGCGGGCGTCCTCCAGCGTCACCACCTCAATCCGCCCATAGATCGAGATCCCGGCGTTGTTGATCCAGGTATCGAACCCGCCGAACTCCGCGATCGCCGTAGTGGCCAGCCGCTGCATGGATCCGAAGTCTGACACGTCGCCCACCACGTCGATCGCGCGGCCACCTTCGCTCCGGATCTGCTCCACCGCCTGCCTCAGGTCGGTCGCATCTCGCGAGTTGAGCACTACCCGGGCGCCCCGCTTGGCCGCCATGTTGGCCGTTGCGAGCCCGATCCCGCTGGAGCCACCGGTGATGACGACCACCTGGTCTTCCAGCTTTTTCAGCTTGAGCTTCATTGCTGCCCCCTCGCCCGATGGATTCCCTCTGCGCAGCGGAGCGGCGCCGCCTGCCTCATCTGGCGACATGCTACAGGCTGGTACTGGATGCCGGTGTGGCGCGGGTCACCTTTCGGGCAGGGGCGGCAGGCACGAGGTGAGAAGGGACAACTTCAGAGGAGGGCGGGGGTGTCAGCCTAGGGGGATCGGCGCGTCGGCTCCGGCGGCGGGCGGGGCTCGCTCCGGGGACTGCAGTGCCTGCATCGATCACCCCCGCCTATTCCCTCGTCCGATCACCACCCCCACCAGCCCCGCCACCACTGCCGGAAAGGCCAGCGTCACCAGCACCAGCCCCCACCCCGGCAGCCAGATCAGCCCGCCCACCCGCCGCGCCAGCGGTCCGATCGGTCCGTGCAGCGCCGTCCAGCCGAGCAGCAGCCCCCACCCGAGCGCGGCACCGATCATCGCCCTCCGCACCGGTGATCCTCCGGCCGGGGAAATCCAGATCCACGCCCCCGTCACGACCGGCAACGCCCACCACCCCGCGAGCGCGGTGCCGACCGCCACGGCCAGCACCAGCCCGGGCATGCCCCGCAGCGCTCTCATCGCTCGGCCGTCAGTCGGAGGCTCGAGCGTGCCTGCAGGTCCTCCGGCTTTCGAGGAAAGCTGAGCTCGGCGAGCTCACCCGTGACCCAGAGGGGCAGCCGGTCATCGTAGCGAACACTCGCTGGGTTGCCGGATTGACCCCCGGGATACGTCCCCCACGCCCGGATCGTCGGCCCCAGCTCGACCACCATGCGCCAGCTCGACCCCTCGCCCCCGCCGTCCACACTGGATGGACTGAGCGTGTTCGGTCCTCCCGGCACCCCGAGGTCGAGCGCCGAGAGCGAAGGCAGGTGAAGCAGGTGCCATACGTTGACCGGGTGCACCCGCGACCAGCGCCATCGGCCGCTCTCGGGAGACCCGAATCGCGCGACGGCTTCGAGATAGCCGTCCCTGAGCCCGGCACTCAGGATCTCGTCGCGATGCTCCGCCCACCGCGGCGTGCGCCGGTCGTCCCACCAGGCGCTGGTGGAGTCGTCCAGCAGCCCACTCAGCATCATGCTGCTCGGGCTCGGCCCCGGACGGAGCTCGTCCCAGGTGCGCCGGGCGATGGCCCGCATGGCGAGCTCGAAGAGGATCGCCCCTTCGTTCTCCGTGGTGTACCGTCGGTCCCAGGCTGCGAGCAGGCGAGCCGCATGGGCCAGCGTCGTGTCGCTCCCGCGGCCGGCGGCCGCCGTCAGCAGGAAGGGCAGAAACCGTTCGACGCGGACGCTGGCCGCGTCGCGCTGCCACCGGCGCATGGTCTCCACCGTCACCTGCGAGTCCGCCCGGAGCAATCCGTTGATCCGGAGCGCCCGCCAGGGAGGTGGCCAGTCGGCGCCGAGATAGTGGTGTGCGTCCCGCGGATCCTGCGGCTCCTGATTGGCGGAAGCGAGGAACCCCTGGGCCGGGCCGATCGCCTGCGGATACTCGGCAACCGGCCACGCGCCGATCCAGTCGCTCGACCGGCTGGTGCCGTCGCCCAGCCGGTCGCCCCGAGCGCTGTCGGCCCGCACCGGAAACCAGCCGGTGGACCGGATCGCGATGGTGCCGTCGCGGTCGGCGACGAGGACGTTCTGCGGCGGCACGCGGAACTCCGACATCGCTTCCATCAAGGCCGCAGCGGAGTGGGCCCGCGCCGCGGCCCTGAGCGCGTCGGAGCCGGCGCCGCTCTCCAGCACCGTCCAGCGGGTCGAGATCCACCGCCGGCCCATCCGGGTGAGCGGTCCCCGGTGGGTGAAGCGCAGCGTGTCCGTGGCCAGCCTCTCGCCGTGGGTTCCCCGGTAGATCTCCACCTGCTGCTCGACCGGCTTCCAGGCGCCGTCGAGGCGGTACGCGGTCGGACGAAGCGGATCGTTCACCTGCTCCAGCCACCGGTCCATCACGTCCGCCTCGGTATTGGTGAAGCTCCACGCCACGTCCCGGTTGAATCCCAGGACCACCGCGGGAATGCCGGGGATGGTCACCCCATACACGTCCACCACGCCCGGCACGACCAGGTGCGCTTCATACCAGATCGAGGGAAGCGTGAGGTTGAGGTGGGGGTCGCCGGCCAGCAGGGCGACGTGATCCCGCGTGCGCACCGGCGCGACCGCCCAGTTATTGCTGCCCAGGGCGTCGCCGTCGCGCGCCTCCGCTCGGGCGAGGGTTGGCGCTGGCACGTCTCGCAGCGCCTCCACCGCGGCGCTGTCCGGCGCGCCCGGCGGCGGCAGCACCGTCGCGATCGTCCGCGGCTCGCCAGCCGATGGTTGAATCGGTTCCTGGATTGGCGCGTGGAGAGGAAAGAGCGCATCGGCCGCGACCGTCCCAACCCGCGCCGCTGCGGCCAGATGATCGAGCTCGAGATCGCTCCGGGCCAGGGTGTGGCCCATGCGCATGAACACGTACATCGACTGGATCGGCGTCCACCGCCCCGGGCGGCGGCCCAGCAGCCGGTACTCCAGGGGAAGCTCGGCGGGGGTCATCTGCTCGAGATACGCGTTGACCCCCGAGGCGTACCCGTCGAGTGTCCGCCTGGCGTCGGAGGAATCGGGCATTGCCGCGAGCACGCGCTGGGCCCCGCGCGGCATGCCCAGCGCCCGCGCCTCACGGTCGGCCGGCAGCGCGGCCGGGCCCAGCAGCTCCGTGAGCGTGCCACCTCCCGCCCGAGCCTGGAGCTCGAGCTGAAAGAGGCGGTCCCGCGCGGTGACATAGCCCAGGGCGCGCCAGGCGTCCAGCTCGGTGGAGGCGAAGATGTGCGGTACCGCGCGCTCGTCGAACACCACCCGCACGTCTCCGTCGAGCAGCGGAACCATCACCGTGGCGTCGCGAGGCGGCTCCGCGTGAGTCGCCAGTGTCCACACGCCGTGGATCGGATCGAGCATCTCGCCGAGGGGAGGTACCGGCCCCATGCCGCTGGCCAGCCAGCAGAGCGCGACCAGTACGAGGGCGGCGAGGAGTCGAACCATGCCGGCAATTTCGTCGTCCCCGGACGTTCCTGCCAGCGAGCTTGCAATCGAACCCAGGAGTGGGCATATAGCCCGAGGTCACTGCAGGACTACGACGGACATCGTGAAGCAAGGAGGGCGTCCGATGCACACCAGTCTCCCGACCCGTCCTCTCGGGTCGTCCGGGCTCGAGATCACCACCGTCGGATTCGGTGCCTGGGCCGTCGGCGGCGGTGGCTGGTCCTTCGGCTGGGGGCCCCAGGACGATGACGCCTCGCTCGGCGCGATGCGCCGCGCGCTCGAGCTCGGCGTGAACTGGATCGATACCGCGGCGGTATATGGGCTGGGCCACTCGGAGCAGGTGGTCGGCCGGCTGCTGCGCGATCTGCCCGCGGACGAGCGCCCGTTCATCTTCACTAAGTGTGGCCTGGTGTGGGATGAGCGCGACCGGATGGCACCACCGCGCCGCGATCTCCGCCCCGAGTCGATCCGCACCGAAGTCGAGGCCTCCCTTCGCCGGCTCGGCATCGAGCGGATCGACCTCTACCAGTTCCACTGGTCCGACGAGACCGGCACCCCCGTCGAGGACTCCTGGGAGACCATGGTCCGCCTGGTCGAGGCGGGAAAAGTGCGGGCCATCGGCGTGTCCAACTTCGATGTCGCGCTGCTCCAGCGCTGCGAGGACGTGCGCCACGTCGACTCGCTTCAGCCCCCGTTCTCCATGATCCGGCGGAGCGTGGCCGCCGGGGAGATCCCCTGGTGCGCCGAGCATGGCACCGGGGTGATCTGTTACAGCCCGATGCAGTCGGGGATCCTGACCGACAGCTTCGACGCGGCCCGGGTCGCCCGGCTGGCGTCGGATGACTGGCGTCGCAAGGCCTCCGAATTCCAGCTGCCGCAGCTGGAGCACAACATCGCGTTGCGGGACGCGCTCCGGCCCATCGCTCGCCGGCACAACAGTACAGTCTCCGCAGTGGCAGTCGCCTGGACGCTCGCGTGGCCTGGTGTGACCGGGTCAATCGTCGGCGCCCGCTCACCGCAACAGGTGGAAGGCTGGATCGGCGCCGCGACCCTGGAGCTCTCGGCGGCCGACCTGAACGAGATCGGCGGGGCGATCGAGCGGACCGGAGCGGGCAGAGGTCCTGCGCGCCCGGCCGCTCTACAGGGTTCCTCGACCAAGTGACCGGTCGGTAATGTCCCATCCCAAGAAAGAGGTCCCGGTGCAAAGATGCTTCGCACCAGCGACGCCGCTCATCCTGTCGACCCTTCTCTCACTCGGCTGCTTAACCGTCGCGAACGCCCAGACCGCGAAGACCCTGCCGAGCGACGTGATTGCCGCAAACCAGGAGCTGGACCATCAGCTGCTGGAAGCGCACCGGCTGCTGGACGTGAACGTCTGGACCGATTTTCGCCGTCAGGAAAATGGAAGATGGGTGTACCTCTTCCGTCACGCCCATTTGGTAACGGCCGAGCGGCCATAGATCTCATCATGTTGGCAAGCCGATCGTCCGTGCTTTCCAGGCTCATTCTGGTCGGATTGGGGAACGTCGGGCGGAGCTTCCTGCGCGTGCTCGACTCCCAGGCCCCGCTGCTCCGCACGCGCTACGGCCGCGAGTTCATCATCGTCGGTGCCACTGACTCCGCAGGAGCGGCATTCGACCCCGGGGGTCTCGACGCCAGTGCCGTGCTCGCGGCCAAGGAGCGGGGCGATTCGGTCGCGTCGCTTCCAGTGGTCGGCCATCCCGGGATGTCGGGCCTCGAACTGGTCAGCTCCATTCAGGCCGACGCCGTGCTCGAGTCCACTCCCGTCAATCTCCGCACCGGCCAACCCGGCCTGGACATCGTCCGCGCCGCCCTCCGGCACGGCGTGCCGGTGGTTCTCGCGAACAAGGGCCCCCTCGCCCTGGCCTATGCCGACCTTGCGGCCCTGAGTGACCTGGGAGATTCCACCCGGCCGCCGCTCCGCTTCAGCGCCTGCGTTGGCGGCGCGATGCCCACTATCAATCTCGGCGTCCGAGATCTCGCCGGCGCCCGCATCCTCCGGGTGGAGGCGGTCCTCAACGGCACCACCCAGTACATGCTCCGAGCCATGGAGCAAGGACTCCGATTTGCCGAAGTCCTCGCGGATGCGAAGCAGCGAGGACTGACCGAGACCGACCCGTCACTCGATGTCGACGGCTGGGACGCGGCCGCCAAGCTGGTGATCGTGGCCAACGCGGTGCTGCGCCAGCCATCCACGGTGGCCGATGTGGCGGTGGAAGGAATCACCCGGGTCACGCCGGAGATGCTCGACCATGCCGCTCGCCGGATCGAGCGCCTCGTGCTTCTCTGCCTGGCAGAGCCGAGCGGCGATTCGGCCGGGAGCTTCCGCTTGAGCGTGCGTCCCACGGCGCTCCCGCTCGGCCACCCGCTCGCCAGGATGGATGGCGACGAGATGGGAGTGGTCTATCACACGGACATCGCGGGCCGTGCCAGCGCAACCAGCCTCGAGCGCGACCCGATGCCCACAGCGGCCGCGATGCTCCGCGATCTGCTGGAGATCACCGCGCCGCTGGCTTGAGCCTGCCGCTATTCCGCCTCGACGACCGGCGCGTCGACCAGGTGCTCCGCCAGGAACCAGACCTGCATCTCGTTGGTCCGGATCACGTTGCTTACCAGCAGGTCGTTCGTCCCGCTGTCCCCCGCGGCCTCCGCTTTGGCCGCGGCCTCCCGCGTCTGCCGGAGGATGAGCTCATGGGCCTCGAGCAGCCGGGAGATCTGCACCGGCACCTCCTCGCGTCCGCGCGGAGGCCGTGGAATGCGGGTCTCCTCGGCCACGTCGGGCGCCATGGCGATACTGATCCCGCCCAGGAGCTGGATTCGCTCGGCGATGATATCCACCAGACCCGCCTGCTCTTCATAGTGCTTGTCGAACAACAGGTGAAGCTGATAGAACGTCTGGCCGGCCACCTGCCAGTGATGCTTCTTGTAGAGGTCGCGAATGGTCATCGTGTCGGCCAGCGTCTGGTTCAGCGCCTCCACGCTCCGCTTGCAGACGGCCTCCTCCAGGCCGATCGGAAGGGCGGCGATGGTGCCGTACTCCTGGATCTCCTGAGCGCGCTGTCCGGTGTGCGGACGCGCGCTGGGCGCGCTTCTTCCGGTGGCGGCGCGGTTGCCGGCCGTGCGGGTTCCTCCAGTCGTTCGGTGAGCCACTGATTCCTCCTTTCGGGGTATCCAGCCCGTACGGCTGTACAGTACCCGGGCGTCCTCCCGTGCCCTGTGAGCGGAGTCACTTGCCCGGAGCTCGGAACTGACCAAGTTGTCGGCGAGAGGGAGACTCGAGACGGAGGCGCACATGTCCCGACGTATGAGACGCACCACCGGCGGCACCGGTGCCACGGTGATCAAAGGCGCCATTGCCGGCGCGGTGGCGACCTGGATCATGGGGCAGATCACCAGCTACATGTACCAGCGTGAGAACAAGGAGGCCCGTGAAGCCGAGGACCAGGCCAGGAATGGCAAGACCTCCTATGGCGCGGCCGCGGAGAAGGTGGCTGGACTGGCGGGCCGGTCGCTGGACGACCAGCAGCGCGAGCGGCTCGGCTCGGCGATCCACTGGGCGATCGGCATCGGGACAGGTTCCCTCTACGCGGTGCTCCGCCGCCGCTTCGCCGGCGTGGGCAAGCTCGGAGGTGCCGCCTTCGGCACCGCCTTCTGGGGCGTGGTGGACGAAGGACTCGTCTCCGGGTTTGGCCTTACTCCGGGCCCGGCGGCGTTCCCCTGGCAAGCTCATGCCCGTGGCCTGGCCGGCCACCTGACGTTCGGGACCGTTACCGACGCGACCCTCCGGGTGCTCGACGCCGTGGCCTGATCCCGTCTGCTGAGTATCTTCTCCGGTGCATGTCCGTCATCCCGCTGCACCGAGACGTCGGCGAGGGTGTGGTCTCCCTCACCGTGGAGGGAGCCGTCACGTCCTACCGGCTCCACGACGTGGGGTATGCCCTCGACCTGGCCCACGCCGCCCGCCTGCTCGAAGCCCAGTCTCCCGCGCGTGCCCTGCCGACCCGCGGCGAGGCCAAGGCGCTGGTCATCGCGCAGCCTCCTCTGACCGTACCGCTGGGTCCGGTGCCGCTGTCCGCCGAGGGAGTCGTGATGCCGGCGGAGCTGAGCGCCTGCTGCTTCGACTTCGGGGTGATCTCACTCCGGCTCCGGGTCCCGGTCGCGGACGGCACTCCCTGGGCCGAGGTCCTGGCCCTGGCCCGGCGATTGGAGCGAAGCGACCTCGGTCTCGTCTTCGGTCCCGCGCTCGGTGCCCTGGTGGCGCAGCTCCGGCCCGCCATCGAGCGACCTGCCATTGCCCCGGTGGTGGAGGACTACACGGTGTGGCGCTTCACCCGCCTGAGGGAAGGCGCTGCGGCCGCCACGCCGGCCTCCCTCGATGACGCGGCCCTGGCCGCGCTCCTGCTGGGCGAGTCTCGCCCCCTCACCGAGGATGCGCGAAGGAATCTGCTCTCCCGTCGCTTCAGTTATACCGACCAGGATCTCACGGTGTTGAGCTGGGACGCGGCGCTCGTGGCCGAGCCGCTGGTGGTCGACCAGGACGTCGAGTTCCTCCTCGAGTTCGCCAACGCGCAACTGCTGGAGCTCCGGGTCTACGACGCCTACCTGGACGCCGAGCTGCCCCAGCTCTACGACCGGGCGCTGCTTGCCCGACGAGGGACAACTGCCCTGCTGGTGCGCCGGTTCGAGAACGTGCTTGCCGGGCTCCACACCATGGTGGCCGACACCACCGAGGTGGTCGAGCGGGTGGAGAACGGCCTCAAGGTGACCAACGACGTGTACCTCGCCCGGATCTACCAGGCCGCGCTGACGCTGTTCCGGGAGGAGGCCTGGCGGCACGGGCTTGCGAGGAAGCTGCAGATCTTCCGCGACACCTACGCCATGCTCAATGACGAGGCTCAGACCGCCCGGGGCAACGTGCTCGAGGTGATCATCATCCTCCTGATCGTCACCGAGGTCGTCCTGGGATTCCTGCGCCGCTGAATTGCCGCGGGGTTGTCCGCCGGCCCCGGCCGATGTACATTCCTACCTGCATCGGAGCCCCGCGAGGTGCCCGATCACCGACGTGATCAGAGAGGGTTGGCGTTGGCGCCAGCCCTCTCTTTTTACTCTGGCTCTCGATGAAGGATGGCCCAATGACAGAGGTGAGGCTGAAAGACGAGGACAGCCTGGAGCGAGCGCTCAAGCTGTTCAAGCGGAAGCTGCAGAAGTCCGGGCTCTTCGGGGAGCTCCGTCGCCGTCGGCACTACGTCAAGCCGAGCGAGGCGCGAGCCATCAAGACTGCCGCTGCTCTCCGGCGCAAGCGGAAGAAGAGAGTCACTACCGACTCCTGGTAGCCGCGCGACTCGACACTTTCCCGAGGTCGGCGCCCGGGAATGCGAAACCGGCTGAGCAGAAGGCGCTCAGCCGGTTTTTTGTTGTCTCGCCCGTCCGTCCTACTTCTTGTCCTTGATGTGCTCCGTCTTCTTGGTGGTGTCCACGTCTATCGAGGTGTCCTTCTTCACCACCGTGGTATCCTTGATCCGGCTCGACTGGACCGCGGTGTCCACTCCCACTCTCGAAGTGTCCCCGCCGCCCACGGCGCCGGTCTCTCCATTCTTCCTCTGATTGCAGCCTGCCAATGTCAGCACGGCGATCGCGGCTACCAGCTTGGTGCGCATATCCCACCCCCCGAAAAGCGAAAAGGAAAACTGCGCCATCCAGCCAGAGCGCAGCGGCGAGCCATCCGCCCGGTGACAATTACATGGGGACAGTGTACTTCCGGCCCCGGGAGGGGGGCGGTGACGTACCGCACGACCGCGGCCACGCCCCTTGCGGCCCGAACTTAACAGCGTTAAGTTAGCTCGTCATGATCCCGACGACTAAGGGACTCAAAGAACCCCGCGCGCCCGAGCGCCAGGAGACTCGCGACCTCATCCTCGATGTGGCCCGGGAGATGTTCGTCAAGGAGGGGATCGAAGCGGTGACCATGCGGGCCATCGCGAAGAAGGTGGAATTTACGCCCACCGCCATCTATCACCATTTCCGGGACAAGCATGCGTTGCTGCGGGAGCTCTGCGACAACGACATGCGAGCGCTGGCCCAGGCCTTCCAGCGGATCGGCAAGATCGAGGATCCGATCGACCGCCTCCGGCGAATCGGGCAGACCTACATCCGATTCGGTCTGGAGAACCCGAGTCATTACCGGTTCCTCTTCATGACCGTGACACCGCCGGATGTGGATACCGGCGTCGAGAAGGCCAACCCTGAAGAGGATGCCTACAGCTTTCTCCGGCTGACGGTGGCCGAGGCCATCTCCGCCGGCCGGCTCCGGTCCGAGCTCACCGATCCGGATCAGGCCGCCCTGATGATCTGGTCGGTGACCCACGGAATCGTGTCCCTCTCGATCGTATTCGACAACGATGATTGGATCGCCTGGCCCGACCCGGAAAAGACCGGGCTGGCAGCGGTGGACTCGATGATCCGGGGGATCGTGCGGGAGGGGGCGGTCCAGGGGCGAGGGTAGGAGCCTGTCGTCGCAGGGAGGTGTCGTCCCGAGCGCGGGTTGACACTCCGTTTATGACCGGCGTCGGCGCCTCGGAGGTGTCACCCAGTAAGGACGCTTGTCCGAATCCCGCACGAGGCCACCCCAGATCTCGGGATGTTGATCAAACCACTCGCGCTCGTCTTCCGGCGCGTCGTTCCATCCGTTGTAATCACACGTCAACACGGCCCACCAACCTTCCTCTCTCGCGCCCGGCACGCTGGGATAGATCCGAGGGGGGCTGGTTTCGCATGGTCCGTGCCACCCACTCGCCGGAGAGAACGACGGCTGAGCCGGTCGAGTTCCAAGATCCGCTATTCTTGGTCGATGCCCCGTTCTGACCTCACCCTCCCCATCGAGCCGGCCCTCCCCCGATTGCGGGACGCTCTCACGGCCGGGGTCACTGCCGTGCTCCAAGCGCCTCCGGGTGCAGGAAAGACCACCCGGGTGCCGCTTGCGCTGCTGGACGAGCCGTGGCTCGCGGGCGGTCGGATCGTGATGCTAGAGCCTCGACGGCTCGCGGCCCGGGCCGCCGCCCGCCGGATGGCCGAGATGCTCGGAGAAGCGGTGGGCGCTACGGTTGGCTACCGTATCCGGCACGAGACGCGGGTCGGTCCGCGGACCCGGGTGGAGGTGGTGACCGAAGGGGTCCTCACCCGCATGCTGCAGTCGGACCCTTCGCTGGCGGGAACCGGGCTCCTCGTCTTCGATGAGTTCCACGAGCGAAGCATTCACGCCGACCTCGGCCTGGCGCTGGCGCTCCAGATGCAGATCATCCTCCGGCCGGACCTCCGGCTCCTGGTCATGTCGGCCACCCTGGATGGCGGCCCGGTGGCGGCGCTCCTGGGCGGAGCGCCGACGGTGAGCAGCGAGGGTCGCGGTTACTCGGTGGAGACGCGGTACGTGCCGCGGCGTCCGGAGGTCCGGGTGGAGGCGGCGGTGGCCGGCGTGGTACGCGACGTCCTCGCGTCCGAAACCGGGGACGTCCTGGTCTTTCTTCCCGGCGCGGGCGAGATCCGTCGGGTCGAGCACTTGATCACAGGTGTCGCGGCTAGCGTGATCCCGCTCCGTGGGAATCTCCCTCAGGAGCTTCAGGACCAGGCCCTGCGGCCGAGTCCACCCGGCCGGCGTAAGGTCGTGCTCGCCACGGCCATTGCCGAAACCAGCCTCACGATCGAAGGGGTACGGATCGTGGTGGATTCAGGGCTGGCCAGGGTCCCGCGGTATTCTCCGCGCACCGGCATGACCCGACTGGCCACCGTGCGGGTGTCCCGCGCCTCGGCGGATCAGCGGCGTGGCCGGGCCGGCCGATTGGGGCCGGGTGTCTGCTACCGGCTCTGGGCGGCCCACGAAGATCAGCAGCTCCTCCCGCGTGCCACCCCCGAGATCCTCGAGGCCGATCTCACGGCCCTCGCGCTCGAGCTCGCGGCCGCGGGCGTCCGCGATCCGGCCGAGCTGGCCTGGCTCGACCCGCCCCCGAACGCGGCCTACGCGGAGGCGCGGGCGCTGCTGTTCCAGCTCGGCGCGCTGGACGCCGGGGGCCGACTGACATCACACGGTCGCTCCATGTCTCGTCTCGCGCTCCATCCGCGACTTGCACATATGGTTCTCCGCGGCCGAGAGCTCGACGCCGGGGATCTGGCCTGTGACCTGGCGGCTCTCCTGAGCGAGCGGGACCTCCTGCGGTGGCAGGATGGTCCGGCCGAGGCCGATCTCGGCCTCCGGCTCGATCTGCTGCGGGGAAGCTCGGAGCGGCGGGACACCGACCGGGAGGCCCTCCGGCGGGCACGCCATGAGTCGCGGATCTGCCGTCAGGTACGAACTGGTCAGAGTACCCCGGCCGGCGCCTCCGGCGTATCCGCCGGGGTCATCCTCGGCTTGGCTTATCCCGACCGTATCGCGCAGCGTCGGCCGGGTGAGGCCGGGCGGTTTCTGCTGCGGAATGGCCAAGGCGCGTTTCTCGACCCCCAGCCGCTGATTCGGGAAGAGTACCTGGTCGCCGCGGAGCTGGATGGGAAGCCGCGGGAAAGCCGCATTCTCCTCGCGACCGCGCTTACCCTCGAGGAGATCGAATCCAATCTGGCCAACGGCATCGAGGAGCAGGATGTAATCGAGTGGGATCCGGCGGCGCGCGCGGTGGTCAGCAGCAGGCGGGTTCGGCTGGGTGCCTTGATTCTGAGGGAGGCGCCGCTCCGGAACCCGGACCCGGACCGGGTGGCGGGCGCGCTCCTCGAGGGAATCAGGGGCACCGGTCTCCGCCTTCTTCCTTGGAGCGAAGCCGCTCGACGGCTGCAGGCCCGCCTCGGGTTCCTGCACCGGCTCGATCCCGCCTGGGCCGACTGCTCCGATGCCGCGCTGCTGGAAAACCTGTCCGCCTGGCTCGGCCCGCACATCGGTGGGATGCGACGGCTGGACGAGCTGGGCCGGCTGGATATCGCCGACCTATTGCTGGGCCGGCTTCGGTGGGATCAGCGTGCCGAGCTGGACGAGTGGGCGCCGAGCCACATCCAGGTGGCGAGCGGCTCGCGGATCCCGCTGGACTACGGCGATTCAGATTCCCCGGTCCTCGCGGTCCGGCTGCAGGAGCTGTTCGGGGTCACCGAGACCCCGCGAGTGGGGCGGAGCAAGGTTCCGGTGACCCTGCATCTCCTCTCTCCCGCCTTCCGGCCGGTCCAGGTGACGCGTGACCTCGCGGGCTTCTGGCGAACCACTTACTTCGATGTACGGAGGGACCTGAGGGGCCGCTATCCCAGGCACCACTGGCCCGATGATCCGCTCCAGGCGGAGCCCACCAGCCGGGCAAAGCGGCGGGGGTAACGCCGGGGAACAGGGGGTTCCAGAGGTGTGTTATGTGAGGGTCTTAGTGCGTCTCTCGCCGGCCGGTGCGACGATCCCTGGGGTTGGTTCATCGTGGGCTTTAGGTTGGGGATGATCATCAAATCATAACCCCTTGACGAAATTGGGGGTTGCCCGCCGTTGGCGGGATCCGCAGATAGGAGTACGACAAAGTGGCAGTCAAGAAGCGTGCGCGCCGGGCGCGGGTGTCCCCGCTACCCAAGGCGGTGGACGAGGGGCGTGAGAGCCTGGACTTCTATCTCCAGGAGATCAGCCGCATCCCACTCCTCAAGGTCGAGGAGGAGACGGCCATAGCACGTCGTGCGTTCAAGGGTGACGTCGAGGCCCAGGAAAGGCTCGCTCGCCACAACGTCCGATTCGTGGTCTCGGTTGCAAAGAAGTTCCAGAATCGGGGGGTCCCCCTGATGGACCTCATCGGTGAGGGGAACGTCGGCCTGATGACGGCGGCGCGGAAGTTCGATCCGGATCGGGGCGTGAAGTTCATCTCGTACGCGGTATGGTGGATCCGGCAGGCCATTCAGGCGGCGATTGCCCGGCACGGCCGTCCGGTCCGGGTGCCGCTCAACCGTACCGCCGACCTCAACCGGCTCGGGCGGGCCACCACGCTGCTCACCGAGCGGCTGGGCCGTGCCCCGACCACCCAGGAGTTGGTCGAGGCCACCGGGCTGACCCGGGATGCTGTGCGGTCGCTGAGCGCGCTGCACATCGAGGCGTTGCGGCTGGATCATCCGGTTCGCGAGACCGATGACCGAGGCCGGATGGAGCGGTTCGTTCCGACCACACAGGAGGGCACCGACACCGCGACGATGGTCAGCAGCCAGACCACCGATCTCGACGCTGCGCTGGCTGCGTTGCCCCCGCGGGACGCCAAGGTGCTCCGGCTCTATTTCGGACTGGATGACGGCAAGACCAGGACGCTCGAGGAAATCGGCCAGATGATGGGTGTCACCCGCGAGCGCATCAGGCAGTTGCGGGATCGCGCCCTGCGGCAGCTTCGGGAGCAGCACGGCGATAAATTGAGGGATCTGGCGGCCTGACCCGCCCCTGAAGTACCACGAGCCTCGCCAGGTTTTGCATCGGCGGGGCTCGTTTTCTTGTCGGTGTCGCGAATCTGGCACTGGACGGCAGACTGCTTTCTCCCAATACTTCCAGTGCTTCCCCCCCCCAGCTACCTGCGCCTGAGGCCGTTGTGCACTCTCCCTCGCGGACCGGAAATGCCCTACGGGCTGCTCTCGCAGAGCACTTCGAGCTCCTGCTCACCACCTGCGGCGTGCTGATCGCGATCGCAGTCACCTTCGCCCAGCTCAGCCAGGGTGTACAGGGACTGGCGCTGACCTACCTCATCTGGCTCCAGGGGTTCATCCTCTGGGCGGTGCACCGTTACAGCCTGCTCGGCCGGAAGCGCCTGATCCGGAAGCTCCGGCTCATGCTCCAGGACAAGGTGAACAACCAGCTCACCGTTCTGGTCGGGGTGGCCGAGCTGTCGGGCCGCGAGCACGCCGTGAACGACGAGCGCGATCTCGAGGTCGCCGTGACCGCGGCCAAGACGGTGTCCCGGGAGCTCGACGGGCTCTCGATGGAGTCCCTGCGTCGCTGGGAGCGACAGTACTCCAAGTTCCTCCCGCTGGCCTTGCACTGACCTCAGACCTGCAAAATCTGCGGGCGTTTTGCGAGGCGGAGCCCGCCTCGCCCTGAATTCCCCGGGCGTTCTCCGGCACCAGGTCCCACCGCGGGTGCAGGACTGAATATTGCTGCCCCGCCAATGGTCCGATCGACTCGAGATCGGACCCGTTCCCGCCACAGCCGGAGTCTCCGCACATGACGGTGCCCAGCCAGATGTCGCTGCGCCGGATTCCCGAGGCGCTGCACCTCCAGGTCCGGGTGGCCTATGCGGCGGCGTGGGAGGCGTTGATCGCGACGCACACGACGGAGGCGCTGCAGTTTCTTTGTGAGTTCGCGTCCCGCATCGCGGTCCTCGAGGCGATGGATCTCTATTTTCAGGTGACGGTGGTGCCGGAGGCGATGCAGGAGGTGGTGCGCTCCAGGACCTTCACGGCGCTGGAGCTCGAGTCACTTGCGCCACTGAGCGAGGTGCCAGTGCTCACGGGATGGCAACGATTCAGGCTCGATCTGGTCATCGAGCACCAGCGCTACCGCCGGCGCTATCAGGAGAAGACCCTCGAGCTCGCCGGCATGGTCGGGGCCCGCGCGGCCGAGGCGGTGGTCGGCACCCACGTGGAGAACGCGATCGGGTTCACTCGGCTGGTCAAGGGAATCATGTCGGTGGGACAGGCGACCGACCACTACCTGCGAGAGTTCGGCTTGCCCGCGAGCGTGGCGCAGATGGTTTCCCAGCGGGTGCAGGCGCGGGTGGCCGGCGAGCAGCTGACCGCGCAGTATGACGAGCCCCTGCCGCCCGGGCTGGAGGCTCAACCGGCCGGCTCTGCCTTTCCCGAGCCGGCCGCGGATGGCACCTGACGGTTGGTTCCCTCAGGGGGCCTGTTTGGCGGTCCCCGTCATCGCTCCAGCAAGCAGTTCGGAGAGGTAACCGAGCACCGCGCCGGCCACGAGCGCCACGACGGTCTTGCCCCAGGTACCGTTGGCGCCGACCACGACGCTCACCGCGGTGGCGGCCCCCAGGAAGGCACCGGGGATGAAGCTCAAGACCGAGATCTTGGCCTGCAGCACCATGATCAGGGCTGCCACTCCGACCATCGCTGAAAGCACCGGGACCCCGCCACCGAACCTGGCGGCCGCGGAGAGCGCCAGGTAGGCCCAGAGCACACCCGAGAGGTTCGAGGCGATGGTCTTGCTCAGGCCGGCCATCTTCCCGCCCGCCGCAAAGAAGCATCCCCACGCCACGATGCCGGCCCATACCGGAAGTGCGCCCGGTCCGAGAGCCACGTAGGTCCAGCCTGCGATCAGGATGCCGATGCTGATGCCGAGTGCGAGCAGCGCGTCCACGGGACACCTCCAGGGGTTGAAGGGCACGCAAAAAATCCCCGGCTCCCGCGGTTCGGGCGTCGGAGATGGACAACGTCATCGCTGGAAGCTGAAGCGCCACTCTGCATCCGACACCTCTTTCGAGGCCGACGAGAGAACCGGCATCCGCGGCTGGAAGGCAGGAGAGAGCGTATCACCAGAAGCGGAGAGCGTCAAGCATTGCACCGGGAGGGCTGGAGCCGCCCGCTCAGGCGAATTGCCCTTCCTCCCCTCGGCTCTCCATCCGTAACTGACTGTCGCACCGCTGGTTGCAAATTGGCCTGAGGCTTGCTTAGTATTGCCGCGGACTGTCCTGTCCGGACCGCCGTCCTCGCTGTACTGATCGAGCCGTTCATGATCCGAGTCCGTGCTCGGACGCTGGCCGTCGCCTGGCTTGTCGCCTGCTGTGCCGCGACCGCGTCCCTTTCCGCCCAGACCCTGCCACCCAGGGAGCGCGAGGCGCTCGATGGGTGGTATCGGCGTACCGTGGAACGGACTCCGGGCGGCCTGTGGGGGATCGCGGTGGCGAGCATGGATGGCCGGATCCTCTGGAGCGCGAGTCCCGAGCTGGAACTGGTGCCCGCCTCGACCGCGAAGCTCTTCACCACCGGCTTCTCCCGGTCGATCGTCGGGGGAAACTCGCGGATCACCACCAGGGTGGTCGGCGACGGCGCGCTGGACCGGAACTCCGGCCGCTGGATCGGCGCCTGGGCGTTGGAGCTCGGCGGTGATCCGACGCTCGAGCGATCGGGCCGGAACGGTCCCAAGCTGCTGGAGCTGGCGAGGCGCCTCCGCCAGCGGGGGGTGCGGGTGCTGGAGGGGCCGCTGGCGCTCACCAGCCGCACCGGACCCGCGGCCTCGAGCTATCCCGCTACCTGGTCGGCCGAGTTCCAGGGACAGCTCTACGCCCCTCCGGTCGGACCCGTGACCCTGCACGAGAATACCATCTCGCTCACCTTCCGGCCCGGCCGCGACGTGGGCTCGCCCCCATTACTGGTGAGCGCCTATCCTGCCGGGGTCGACCGCCTGGTCCGGATCGCGGCGACGACAGTAGGTGGAAGCGGCAGCCGGCTCTCGCTCCTACCCGCGCCGGATGGTGGCTGGACCCTGGTGGGGAAGATCGGGCAGTACCGCAGGACGGCCGGACTCTCCGCCGTTGCCTACGACCCCGCACGATTGCTCGCAGCGGTATGGGGAGCGGCACTGGAGCGCGCCGGCGTCCGCTGGGTCAATCCCGGCGGGCCGGTGGCCTTCGCGCCGCGCGCCACGACCGTGCTGGCGCAAGTGGAATCAGCCACCTTCGACAGCGTGGCGACCGAGGTCAACCGCCGGAGCCTCAATATCGGCGCTGAGCTGATGCTGCAGTGGGCCGCCGGAAGCCAGACGACTGGTCCCGAGTTGGTGACCCGGCATGTCCGCGCCGTGGTTGGCCCCTCGGCCCGGGTGCGGCTGGTGGACGGCAGCGGGCTCAGTGACCTCGACCGGATCAGCCCGCTTACCCAGGTCCTGTACCTGGCGCGCTATCCACAGCTTCCGGGTAATCAGGGCTATCCGATGCTGCTCCCGGCCAACGGCACCGGTACCCTGCGGCGCCTGCGGCAGGGCATGCATCGAGGGGTGGTGCACGCGAAGACCGGCACGCTGGAGAATGTGGCGACGCTGGCCGGGTATCTCGGCCGTCCCGACGGGGTCCTGGTGGTCTCGCTGATGTACAACGGCCGTCGGATTCACGCCGCCCGCACGGCCGAGTGGGAAATGTTCCGCCTGCTCGGGGCCGAAGGGGTGACCCTGAGCGGGATTCTGGATACCCAGATGGGCGGCACCAGCACCAAGTCGGAGGAGTAGTCTCCAACGATCAACTTCCAGGCGCGGCCAGCGCCCGCAGCACGGTCTCCAGTCCCTCACGATCCTTTACGCTGCCCTGCGCCAGTCGCGCGGACCCCCCTCCTCGCCCGCCCACCCGCTCCAGCTCCCCGCGCAGCATCCGTCCCGCATCGATGCCCGAGTCCTCCGACGACGCGAGCAGCACGGTCGGCGGGTCCTGGATCGCGCCGACCAGCACGGCCCGGGTGAGTTCGCCAAAGGCCTGGCCTAGCAGCCGAAGCTGATCGGCGGCCCCGGCTTCCTCGCGAATCATCGTGACCCGGAGCCCATCCGGACGGGGAGGAGTCGCCAGATGCAGCTCGCGCGCCCGGGAGAGGCTCAGCGCCTGCTCCACCTCACGCCGGGCTGCAACCGCCTGCCGAAGCTCGGCCCCCTGCCGCTCTACAAAGGCGGGCACCTCCTCCGCGGCTGCGGAGTAGAGCCCGGAGATCTTCGTCAGCAGAGCGTAATCGGTCCGGGCCCGCCGTACCGCCCGGTCGCCGCAGAGGAACTCCAGGCGGGCCTGCTGCTTCACCCGTTCGACCTTGCGGATGAGAATGCAGCCGATCTCACCGGTGGCCCGCACATGGGTTCCGCCGCAGGCGCTGCGGTCGAGCCGGTCGATGCTCACGATGCGCACGGCGCCCTCGCGCTCAGTCGGCTTCCGGAGCGGGCCGGCGGCGGAGGCATCGGCGAAGCTCACCTCGACCGCGCGGTTCTCCACCACGACCTGGTTCGCCCGCGCCTCCACCGCGACCACCTGCTCGTGGCTCAGTGAACCGGTGGCCAGGTCCAGGGTGGAGGTTTCTCCCCCGAAATGGACGCTCACCGTCTGGTAGCCGCACAGGTCCGCGATGACGGCGGAGAGGAGATGCTGTCCCGAATGCTGTTGCATGTGATCGAAGCGGCGGATCCAGTCGATACGCCCCCGGACACGCGCCGCGGCCAGGGGTGAGGCGAGCAGGTGCGCGATCCGCTCGCCCTCATCCGCCACCTCCAGGACCTCGACCTGGTCGAGCCAGCCCCGGTCGAACGGCTGGCCGCCCGAGGTGGGATAGAACGCGGTGCGATCGAGGTAGATCCGCCGGCCTCCGTCCGCGCGCTCGAGGACGCCGGCATCGAACTCGGTGAGATAGCTGTCGGTGTAGTAGAGGCGTTCGGTCACGGGTGGCGTCCTCCGATCCCAAGGTGGCGCCGGCGAGTCTTCCGGCTTACGATGCGAGGCTCGCGGCTCGACTGCTGAATTCAAGAGGCGCCTCATGACTCAGGCAACCGTTGCTGCCGACTCCGGCGTTCCGACCTGGACCAACCAGACATAGCATCGTGCTCGAAGCCGCGCTCCGGCGGGATCGTGCTGTGGTAATGGCCGGGCTGCTGGGGCTGGCGGCGCTGGCGTGGCTGTACGTAGCAGCCATGGCCGCACCGGGTGCCCAAGAGACCATGGCCATGCCGATGGCTTCCTCCGGTGCGTGGAGTGCCGGCGAGCTCTGCTGGCTGGTCGCCATGTGGGCGATCATGATGGTGGCCATGATGATCCCCTCCGCCGCGCCGGCGATTCTGCTCTATGCCAGTGTCTCCCACCGGCGACAGGCGCAGACCCTCCCCGTGGTCTCGGCCGGCTGGTTCACGCTCGGCTACCTGCTCGTCTGGACGGCGTTCGCCGCTACGGCGGCGGGGGCCCAGTGGGCACTGCACGGGGCTGCCCTTCTCTCTTCCAGCATGCGCAGCGCCAGTCCCTGGCTCGGTGGCGGTCTCCTGATCGCGGTGGGACTGTACCAGTGGCTTCCACTCAAGGGCGCCTGCCTGGCACACTGCCGCTCACCGCTCGGGTTCTTCGCGGCCGAGTGGC
Source organism: Gemmatimonadales bacterium (assembly GCA_045803515.1). GTDB lineage: Bacteria > Gemmatimonadota > Gemmatimonadetes > Gemmatimonadales > GWC2-71-9 > CAVVWJ01. Next base: position 8,201 of record JBJMOX010000359.1, on the reverse strand, counting down.
GCGAAGGACGGATGGGGGCGCTGGTGATGGGTTTCCGGCACGGCATCCACTGTGTCGGGTGTTGCTGGTTGCTCATGACGCTGCTCTTCGTGGCCGGGGTGATGAACCTGCTCTGGATTGCGACGATCGCGGGGTTCGTGCTGGTGGAGAGGCTGGTGCCCGGCGGCCGGATGGTAGGTCGCATTGCAGGAGCGGTACTGGTGGCCTGGGGAGTCCTGACCCTCACCGGAACGGTCTGAGACCATGGGCGCTCGCGCAACCAGTCCGACCGCAGCAGTTCTCGGCAGGGTCGGGCTGCCCGAGCCGGTGCCCGCGCTCGCGGCGCGGAGCTGGGATGTCATCGTCGTCGGGGCCGGGCACAACGGGCTCGCCTGCGCCGCCTACCTGGCGCGAGCCGGCCGCCGGGTCCTGGTGCTGGAAGCGCGGGCCAATGTGGGCGGTGCCTGTACCCTGGACGAGCCGTGGCCCGGGGTGCGGATGTCACCCTGTGCCTACGTGGTCGGCCTGCTGCACCCGCTGGTCATGCGGGAGCTGGATCTGCCGGGGCACGGTTTCCGCTGGACGCCGGCCGCGGGCGGATTGTTCGTTCCCTTCGAGGACGGCAGCAGCATTCAGCTGTGGAATGACGACGATCGATGCGAGGAGGAGATCCGGCGGTTCGCTCCGGGCGACCTGAGCGGTTGGCGAGCGATGCAGGCGGTGAAGCGCCGGCTCCGCGACGCGCTCCGCCCCGAGGGCGAGGGTGATCTCTGGATCGATCCGGCGCCCCGCCGGGAGGAGATCGAGCGCCGGCTCTCGGGCGATGCCGAGGCGTGGGGGCTAGCCTTCGAGTGGTCGATGGTGGAGCTGGTCGAGCGCTACCTGTCCGATGAGCGGATGCACCTGGCGTATCTGGGGCAGGGGATCATCGGCACCAACGCGAGCCCGCACGACCCGGGCACGGCCTCGGTCTACTACCACCACGCTTCGGGCCGAATGGACGGGATGCCGGGGACCTGGGGATACGTGGAAGGGGGAATGGGGATGGTGTCCTTCCTGCTCTGCGACATCGCGCGGGAGGCGGGGGCGGTGATCGCGACGGAGGTGCCGGTGGCTCGGATCGTACCCGGCGAGGGCGTCGAGCTCGTATCCGGCGAGCGGGTCCGCGCGCCGAAGGTGGTCTCGAATGCCGACCCCCGGGTAACGCTGGCCCTGCTGGATCGTGAGGCGGACCCGGCGTGGGCGCGGCAGGTGCGCGCCGTCCCCATCGAAGGCGTCACGGTCAAGGTCAATATGATGCTGCGCGAGCTCCCGAACTTCACCGCCCGCCCCGGCACCTGCGAGCCGCACCACACCGGCCAGGTGAACACGCCGCTCGGCAAGGCGGAGTGGCGGGATCACCACCGGACGGCGAACGCGGGGCTGCTTCCGCCACGCACCTGGAACGAGCTCTATCTCCAGACCGTGTTCGACACCAGTGTGGCCCCCGCGGGGGTGCACACGCTGAGCGTGTTCGCGCAATACGTCCCCTACCAGTTCCGCGAAGGGACCTGGGACACGCGGCGGGACGAGGTGGGGCGAGTGGTGGTGGATTCGATCGCGCGGTTCTGCAGCAACCTGCCCGAGGCGATCATCGCGATGGAGGTGCTGGGGCCGCCGGACATCGAGCGGCGGGTAGGGCTCACGGGCGGGCACATCTTCCAGGGGGAGATCCTGCCGGACTACATGTGGGATCGCCGGCTGCACGCGCGGACGCCGATGCCGGGCGTATATCTCTGCGGAGCCGGAACCCATCCGGGGGGGAGCGTGATCGGGATCAACGGGCGGAACGCGGCGGTCGAGGTGCTGGCGGACGGGTGAAAGCAGTGGGTGGGGGCCCGCGGCTATCGCGGATCCGCTCCGGCGACGGGCGCGGCTCGCTCCGGGCGCTGCAGTGCCTGCGTCGATCGTTCCGCGGCGTTCGGGGTGGTGCCGCAGTCACTGACGCGCCCTGCGCGACCCGCACCCGCCGCCTGCGCCCAAGCATCGGGAGGGGCGAGGAGCGCACGGCTGTCATCCCGAGGAACGCTAGCGACGAGGGATCTTGCCCGCGAATCCCGACACTCGCACAGGGAGCGTCAGGCCGTGTGATGTCGTCTAGCTACGTTCCCGCCGGGGCGGCCTGCAGCGACCGGAGTGAGCCTCCCCGGCCCCCGCCCCCGCCTCCCCTATCCCCACCCCCGCAACGCCCGCACAAAGTCATGCAACACGAGGAACTTCTCGTACAGAATCACGCCCTTCCGCTTCTGACCGAACTCCGCAAACAGATCCCGCAGCCTCCCCCGCCGGGTGACGTAGAACCGGAACGTCTCGGCGAAGTCCTCCTGCGGGTGCTTGGCGGCATAGGCACTGACGAAGTCGCGCGGGGCAATGGCGACGCGCCGGCGCTGGAAGTAGACCCAGGTGTTATCCATTCCGCGGTAGGCCTTGTCCACTTCGCCGAAGGCCCGGATGAAGCGCCGGCTCCGGGTCCAGTCCCAGTGATGATACAGGAAGCTGTGTCCCAGCTCGTGGGTGAGGAGGCCCACCAGTATGGTCCAGGGGATTTCCTCCCGCCGGCGCTTCCCCACGACGTAGCTCTGCTCGATCTCGACCGCCTTGGGGTAGCGCGGGTCCACCCCGGAGATCCCGGGGCGGAGCAGCACGCGGTAGTCCCAGTCCCGGATCCGGGAGACCAGCAGCAGGCGACGAACCCGGGTGAGTGCCCGGGGAATCAGATCCCGGCCGGTGGCATCGTTGCCGCACCAGGGGCAGGCGTTCATCCAGTCGTCCACGCCGCGGGCGCAGTGGGGGCATTCGCCCTCGAACTGATCATCGTAGTTCCACGACTGGGCCCGGCCGCACCAGGGGCAGAAGTTCATCGGGTACTGCACGCCGCCGCCGCAACCCCAGTCGCACCGCGCATCCATCCGGAAGCCCTTGGGCGCCTTGAGCGGCTCTTCCGCGGAGTAGCCCTCCTCGAAGATGTCCACCCCGCACCAGGGACAGTAGGACGACTTATCCGACACCATCCAGCCACAGCTGTAGCATTCGGCGCCGGTGACATTGCCCACGTCGCGCCATTGGAGGGTGCGACTGCAGTTGGGGCAGTACGCCCAATAGCGCTTCAGCTGCTGTCCGCAGACGCAGCGCAGCTCCGGATGGGCCGCGGCCCGGCGGCGGGCCCTAGAGGCGCTCATACCGCCCTATCGCCTCGTCCACCAGGCGCTGGATGAACTGGTAGTAATCCATCCCGGCCTTGTTTGCCGCGTTGGCCATGTCGTGCCCATAACTGATGAAGGGATTGGCGTTAGCCTCGAGGAACCAGATCTCGCCGTCGGGGGCGAGACGGACGTCGAGCCGGGCGTAGTCGCGAAGCCAGAGGGCGCGAAAGGCCGTCCGACAAATGGACTCGAGGCGCTCGCGGGTGGCCCGGGCCAGCGGCCGGGCGAAGACGTTGCGGATTCCCTTCCTCGCCCTGTAATCCTCGTCCCACTTGGCGGACTGGGTGGCGATCCGCTCCTCGGGCCGGGTGCGCTGGCGGTCGAAGACCATTTCGGTGATCGGCAGCAAGGTGAGGGCGTCCCCGTTTCCGAGGACGCTGACATACAGCTCGCGGCCCTGGACGAACTCCTCCGCGATCGCGGGCTGATGGAACCGCTCTTGGACCAGCTGCACCCGTTCGGCCAGAGCCGATTCGTCCTGCACCACGGAGGCCTGGGCGATTCCGGCGGATGCGTCGGACTGGAGTGGCTTGACGATGAGCGGGAAGGGCAGTCTGGGAGGGCCCTCCACCGACTCGCCCGGGCGATACGTCACGAACCCCGGCACTCGGATGCCGTGGTAGGCCAGCACCTTCTTGCTCATCGCCTTATTGCGGGAGACCGCCAGGGCGAGCGGCGGCGCCCCGGTGTAGCGGTAGCCCTTGGCCTCGAGCATCCCCGGGATCATGTACTCGAGCCCGGGGTTGCCGCAGAAGGCCTCGACCCCATTGAAGACCAGGTCCGGCCCAATCTCGTCCAGGGCGCCCACCAGATGCTGCAGATCGTTCTTCACCCCGACCAGGAAGACCTCGTGGCCGCGGACCCGGAGGGCGTCGGCGACCTGGTACTCCATCTCCGGCTCGTCGTGCTTCCAGGCGGCGACCTCGGTCGCCATCTGGCGCTCGTGGTCGGGGTGGCCCCACCCCTCGTAGGGCGTGTCGAACACCACCGCAATGCGCATGGGGCCGTAAGTTGGCCTGGTTCCGAATGGACCGGGAGGGGCCGGGAAGACGGACCCTGGTGGCTCGGATGTCCGGGCTGCATTATCCTAGCTGCCTGACCCTCCATTTCGGTGGAGTCGCTGTCACCCCCGTTGCCCCCGTCGGAGGTAGGAATGGAGTTCACGGCCAGGGAAGCCCGGCTGAAGCCGGAGTTCGCCGACATGTATCCGCCACTGGTGGCGGGAATGTGGGAGACGGCGGCGGAGATGGGCGCCAAAGTGCTGCTCTGGCAGGTGCAGCAACAGGGCACCGATGCGCTCAACAGCCGGATCCTGGATGGTAGGCACTTCGAGTTCCGGGGCGGGTGGTATCGGGGCACCGAGACCGATCTGAGGACCCGCGCCAGCGACCCCGCCTTCAACGGGCCGGCATAGGGAAGCCGTCGCCAGCACCCGTTCCACCCCCGTCGTAGATCCGCGAATCCACCGACAGCAGCCGGCCTGGGCTGTCACAGCCCACCAGGACGCGGTGTCATTCAAGCGTCCATGTCCTCTCCCGCTCCGCTCTTGCGACAGGCGCTGGTGGCGCCGATCCTCTGGCTCGTGTCCTCCGTTGCATGCCGCGACGCGGGCCCGCCTCAGGGCATCGAAGTGCTGGTCGTCGGCGGCGATCGGCAGATGGCACTGGCCGGGCACCCGCTCCCGGTTCCCATCGTCGTGCAAGTGGTGGATGCAACTGGGGAGCCGGCGCCCGGTATCACGGTGGAGTGGCACGCGGACGACGGGATGCTGACCCCCGATCACTCGGTCACCGATGCCCAGGGTCAGGCGCGGACGACCTGGACCCTGGGCAGTACCCACGGGTCCGTCACCGCCACGGCTGTCACGTCGGGGGCCGCGCCGGCCGTGTTCACTGCCGTGGCGACGGCGCCCGAGGCGCTGCCGTTCGACGAGATCCGCCCGCTCGGCATTCCCACCTATGACGGCTCGGGGCAGGTGGTGCACCCAGACTACGCCGAGTCCGCCGAGGGACCTGGAGCCGGGCATCGCCTCGCGATCACGCCGTACCCCTTCGGTGATGCGCACTGGGAGAATCCGTCGGTGTTCGGGGGTGACGCCCTCGACCATTGGTCACTTGCCGAGGGCACGCCGAACCCCGTGGTGCTGCCCCAGGCGGGCTATCTGTCCGACCCGGACCTGGTGTATTTAGCCGAAGGGCACGAGCTGTGGCTCTATTATCGCCAGGTGACCGCGGACAACATCGTGCAGCTGGTTCGCAGCACGGATGGCGCACACTGGAGCGCGCCGGCGGAGCTGGTCCGGGTGCCGAACCACGGTCTCATCTCACCGACGGTGGTGCGCCGGGGAGCGGAGGACTGGTGGATGTGGTCGGTCAACGCCGGGGCGGTGGGCTGCGGTGCCGCCGCCACGACCGTGGAGCTGCGGCGCTCGAGCGACGGCATCCACTGGGCGCCGCCGGCGAGGGTGGATCTGGCGCAGCCGGGGTACTCCGCCTGGCACATCGATGTGCAGTGGATTCCGGCGCGGGATGAATTCTGGGCGGTCTACAACGGGAAGACACCCGGATCATGCACCACACCCGCGGTGTTTCTGGCGACCAGCGCCGACGGCGTGAGCTGGCGGGCCATCGACCAGCCGGTGATTGCCAAGGGACGGGTGCCCCAGTTCGCCGACATCGTCTACCGTACGACCTTTGCGTACGACCCGCTGACGGACGCGATCACCTTCTGGTACTCCGGCGCCCGCTACGATGGGGGCCGTTACGTGTGGAGCGCGGCGGTGGAGCGCCGGCGGCGGAGCGACGTGTTCGCGCCGTCTGCTCGCGCGGCGAACAGCGTGCCGTTTGCGCCGGCACCCGCACCGCTGGTGGATTGGCCGTAGTAGATTTCGCTTCCATGACATCGCTCCCTGAACGCTTCGCGGCCGACCCCCGCGTCGAGCCGGGCTTGCCGGATGCTTCCGTGATCGAGCGGGAGAGCCGGCTGGTCGGCGAGCTCATGACCGAGCTGGGCCGGGTGATCGTCGGCCAGCAAATGATGCTCGAGCGACTGCTCATCGGGCTCCTGGCCGATGGTCACGTGCTGCTCGAGGGAGTTCCGGGCCTGGCCAAGACCCTTTCGGTGCGCACGCTCGCCGCCACCATCGCGGCCGGCTTCCACCGGATTCAGTTCACTCCCGACCTCCTGCCGGCCGACCTGATCGGCACCATGATCTACAATCAGCGGAGCGGGGACTTCACGGTGCAGCAGGGGCCGATCTTCACCAACCTGCTGCTGGCCGACGAGATCAATCGAGCGCCCGCCAAAGTGCAGAGCGCGCTGCTGGAGGCGATGCAGGAGAAGCAGGTCACCATCGGTGGACGCACCTTCCCGCTGCCGGAGCTGTTTCTGGTGCTCGCCACCCAGAACCCGATCGAGCATGAGGGCACCTATCCGCTGCCCGAGGCGCAGGTCGACCGATTCATGTTCAAGCTGGTCGTCACCTACCCGGAGCGGCAGGACGAGCGCACCGTGCTCGACCGGATGACCGGCCCGACCGAGCCAGCCGCCCAGAGGATGGTGGAGCCGGAGCGGATCCTCGCCGCCCGGCGGCTGGTGCAGACCATCTACGCCGATGAGCGGATCAAGGAATACGTGCTCGATCTGATCGCCGCGACCCGGCGGCCGGGCGAGGCCGGGCTGGGCGAGCTGGCGCCGATGGTCGAGTTCGGCGCCTCGCCCCGAGCCGCGATCTTCCTGCTCCGCGCCGCCAAGGCGCACGCGTTCATCCGCGGGCGCGCGTATGTCACCCCCGACGACATCAAGGCGCTCGGTCTCGACGTGCTGCGCCACCGGATCATTCTCACGTATCGCGCCGACGCCGAGGGCGTCGGGGCCGACGCGCTCCTGGGCCGGATCTTCGAGGCGGTGCCGGTGCCATGACCCCCGAGGAGGTCACGCACGAGGTGCGGCGGATCGAGATCACGACCCGCCACCTGGTGCGAGACATCGTGGCGGGGGAGTACTCCAGTGCATTCCGGGGAAGGGGAGTCGAGTTCTCCGAGGTGCGGGAGTACCAGCCGGGAGACGACGTCCGCACCATCGACTGGAACGTCACCGCCCGGCTCGGCGCGGCGTACGTCAAGCGCTATCTGGAGGAGCGGGAGCTCACGGTGATGTTCGTCGTGGACTTCAGCGCCTCGGGCGCGTTCGGCAGCCGGCTCCGCACCAAGGGCGAGCTCGCCGCGGAGGTCTGTGCCGTGCTGGCGCTGGCGGCGGCGCGGAACAACGACCGGGTGGGCGCCCTGCTCTTCACCGACCGGGTGGAGCACCACGTCCCGCCGAGAAAGGGACGGCGGCACGTGCTCCGGGTCATCAGCGACATCCTCTCGTTCGAGCCTGCCGGCCGGGGGACAGACCTGGCCGCGGCACTCGGCGAGCTGGAACCGACGCTGCGTCGCCGGGCCGTCATCTTCCTGCTCTCCGACTTTCTCGCCGCGGGATACGAGGGCAGCCTGGCCCGGCTGGCGCGGCGCCACGACCTGGTGGCCCTGCAGCTGGTGGATCAGCGCGAGCGGGAGCTGCCCGACGCCGGCGTGGTGACGCTGTGGGACCCGGAGCGCGGCGGGTGGCGCCGGGTGAACACCAGCGACTTCGCCGTGCGGGAGGGGTTCCAGCGCCGGGCACTCGAGTTCGACCGGATGCTGGAGCGAGGGCTTCGCGAGCGGGGTGCGGATCTGCTGCGGCTGGAGACCGGGCGGTCGTACGCGGAGCCGTTGCTTGCGTTCTTCCGGCGGCGGGAGCGGATGCTGTGGCGGTGAGAGGTGGCGTCACGACGGTCAGCGGGGCTGTCATGCCGAGCGGAGCTGTCATCCCGAGCGGAGCGAGGGATCTCGTCCGGACATGTCGGACGGTCGCAGCGCTCCGGGATTTGATGAGTAGATCCCTCGCTCCGCTCGGGATGACAGCTCCGCTGCTCATGCCACTGCTCCTCTCCCTTCT
>JBJMOX010000358.1:0-3406 GCA_045803515.1 Gemmatimonadales bacterium | reverse complement strand
TGCCCGGTTGTATTCCGCCTTTCACGATGCGCGCATCCGCGCCCGCTGGCTGCCCGGCGTGGACCTGACGGTCCGGACCGCCACACGGGAGAAGTCGATGCGGATCACCTGGCCGGACCGCACGTCGGTCTCGGTGGGATTCACCAGCCGGGGCGCCGCGAAGAGCCAGGTTGCGCTCACCCACGAAAAGCTGCCGGACCGGGCCGCGCAGACCCGGGTGAAGCAGTACTGGGTCGAACGGCTGGACGCCCTGAAGCAGGTATTGGGAACCGAGTAGGCCCGTGGTCCTCACAGCGTAGCGCGGCGGGCGCCGCGCTACGCTGTGGGGCGGCGTCAGCGCCGACTTCCAGCCGTCTCTCCTTCAAACGCCCGCTTCAGCTCCGCGATGTCGAGCTTCTTCATCTGGAGCATCGCCTCCATTGCCCGCCCGGCCTTCTCCTTGTTCGGGTCGGCCATCATCTCGGCCAGCACGCTCGGCACGACCTGCCAAGACAGGCCGTACTTGTCCTTGAGCCAGCCACACTGCTGGGCGTTCTTGTCTCCACTCTCGGACAGCTTGTTCCAGTAGTGATCCACCTCCTCCTGCGTCCGGCACATGATCTGGAAGGAGATGGCCTCGGTGAATTTGAAATGGGGGCCGCCGTTGAGCGCGGTGAACGGTTGCCCATTGAGCTGGAACTCGACCGTCATCACTGTACCCGGGGCCTGGCCGTGGGCCTCCCGCCCGGCTTCACCATATCGCGAGATTTTCCCGATTTTCGAGTCCTTGAAGATCCCGGTGTAGTACCGGGCCGCCTCTTCGGCCTGACTGTCGAACCACAGGCAGGGGATGATCGGTTGTAAGGCAGCCATGATTCCACTCCTTTCAAGTGTCAGGAACGCACCGGCCGAAACGCCGGGGTCCCGACCTAAATTCTCATGAAAACGCGCCCGATGAAAGCCCACCCGCGGACCTGGTCAATGACGACTCAAGTGTGACCCGCAACACTGCCTTTCCATGGTCTTCCTGTCACCCTTCCGCGCGATTCCAGACGGCACGGGTCGGCCTCACCGGCCCGGGCCAACCTGTCACGATTGGCAACGGAGTATGCCATGAAGGCATTGGTCTACCGGGGTCCACGCGAGGTGCGCGTGGAGAATGTCCCCGATCCCACGATCGAGTGGCCCACCGACGTGCTGGTGCGCATCACCAGCACCAACATCTGCGGCTCGGACCTGCACATGTACGAAGGACGCACCGATCTCGAGACCGGGCAGGTGATCGGCCACGAGAACCTCGGCCAGGTCATCGAGGTCGGCAGCGCGGTGAAGCGGATCAAGAAGGGGGACTGGGTCTGTCTGCCCTTCAACGTGAGCTGCGGATACTGTCGCAACTGCGAGCGAGGCTGGACCGGCTTCTGTCTCTCGATGAACCCGCCCAATCCGGGCGCCGCCTATGGCTACGCCAAGATGGGCCCCTATCCCGGTGGTCAGGCCGAGTACCTCAAGGTGCCCTACGGCGACTTCAACTGCCTGCGGCTGCCCGAGGATGTCCAGGACAAGGAGACCGACTACGTGATGCTGGCCGACATCTGGCCGACAGGCTATCACGCAACCGAGCTGGCCGGCGTGCAGCCGGGCGAGTCGGTCGTGGTCTGGGGCTCCGGCCCGGTGGGACTCATGGCCGCCTATTCGGCCATGGTCAAGGGTGCCGCCAAGGTGATGATCGTGGACCGGCATCCCGACCGCCTGCGCCTGGCCGAGTCCATCGGGGTGATCCCGATCGACGACTCGAGGGAGGATCCGGTGGAGCGGGTGCTCGAGCTCACCCGCGGGCTGGGCGCCGACCGGGGCTGCGAGTGCGTGGGGTGGCAGGCGCATGATCCTGAAGGACACGAACATCCGAACATGACGCTCAACAGCCTGGTCAAGTCGGTGCGTGCGACCGGCGGCCTGGGCGTGGTGGGGTCTTCACCCAAGACCCCAAGAGTCCGAACAAGCTGCTCAAGCAGGGCGAGGTCGCCTTCGACTGGGCCACCTTCTTCGAGAAGGGGCTGCAGACCGGGACCGGGCAGTGCAATGTGAAGATGTACAATCGCCGCCTGCGCGAGCTGATCCGGGAAAACCGGGCGACACCGTCGTTCATCGTCTCCCACGAGCTCCCGCTGGACCAGGCGCCGGAGGCGTACCGGCACTTCGACGCCCGGGAGAACGGCTGGACCAAGGTCGTCCTGCACCCGGGCGTGACCAGTGCCCGGACGCCGCGCGCCCGCCGGCCGGAGCGCAGGGCGCAGACCCGGCGGAGGACAGAGCACGCTGTCGCGGGCTGAGCCGCTCTGTCACCGCAGCTGCCTAGGATTCCGATGCTTCTCGCCCACCTCGATCAACGCCCCACGCTCGATCCGAGCGCCTGGATTGCACCGACCGCCGTGCTGTGTGGCGACGTGAGAATCGGCCCCGGCGCCTGCGTGTCCTATGGGGCCATGCTGATTGCCGAGGGCGCCCCCATTCAAGTGGGGACTCAATCCATCATCCGCGAGCAGGCCCTGCTCCGGTCAGCCCCCGGGCATCCCCTGTCGGTCGGCAGCTACGTGCTGATTGGTCCGCGCAGCGCCCTCTACGGATGCACCATCGAGGACGAGGCGTTTCTTGCCACGGGCAGCACCATCTTCCACGCCGCCCGGGTGGGCCGCCGGGCGGAGGTCCGGATCAACGGGATCGTCCATGTGAGCTCGACGGTTCCGCCCGATGGCCTGGTACCCATCGGATGGGTGGCGGTGGGAACTCCGGCCGCCGTTCTTCCCCCGTCCGCCCACGAGCAGATCTGGGAGCTGCAGCGGCCGTTGAACTTTCCCCGCGTGGCGTACGGCGTCGACCGCGAGCCGGACGGCAGCGTCGACATGCGTGAGATCACCCGCCGGGTCGCCGAGGGGCTCCGGCGGCACGGCGAGGATCGTCAGGTGGATCAGTAGGCGATTCCGATGGCCTGCCCGATCGTCGCAGGCTGGTTCAGCGCCGCGAGCATGGCGTGGGCGACGTCCGCGCGCGAAATGAGGCCGCCGCCCCGGAGGTTCTGCCCGAACGCCGTCCGGTAGGTACCGGTGAGCGACCCGTTGGTGAGTCGCGGTGGTCGGAAGATGGTCCAGTCCAGGCCACTGGCCCGGAGGACATCCTCCATGAGCGCGAGGTCGACGTACCGCTCGCGCATCACTGTCTTGGCGATGGGGGTGAGTAGGGTGCGCATCAGGAACCCCTCGCCCGGGTCGTGACGGGGCGGATTCGGGCGGCTGGGCGAAGCGACCGTCGAGATCGGCGCCGCGCTGACCACGAGGATGCGCCGGACCCTTGTTGCCTCCATGGCCCGGACGATCGCCCGAGTGCCCTGCTCCGCCACGCCGGCCCTGGTCATGGGCCTCGGCCCGAGCCC
>JBJMOX010000357.1:0-21817 GCA_045803515.1 Gemmatimonadales bacterium | reverse complement strand
GCATGGCCGCGGTCCAGGTGAAGAGCTTGGACACCGAGCCCGGCCGGAAGAGCGTACGCGCCGGGTCCACCCGCCGGCGTTTGGCCACGTCGGCGTAGCCGTAGCCCTTCTCCAGCAGAATCGCCCCGTCCTTGACCACCACCACGACCGCTCCCGCGATGTCTCCCCGCTGCAGGGCATAGGGCAGGTAGCCGTCCAGCCAGGCTTCCACGTCGGCCCGGGTGAGCTGCGGCGCGATGGCCGGTGGCGGGCCGGTCGGACCCTCCTGCTCGGCCTGGGGCGTCGGCGGGAGGGTGGTCGGCTTCTGGGCCCGGGCGGAGCCGGCGGCGGCGACCGCCAGGAGGGCGCTGATGGTCGCCGCCCGAAGTACAGTATACATTTGCGGATACACTGAATATCGAGAGAGCCCGCTCACCGGTCGAGGTGGTTGCATGCGTTCACCTGTATGGAGTAGGGAAAAGTGGCTCGGCGCGCTGCTGCTGGCTTGCCTCGGTCCTGGCCCGCTCAGCGCCCAGGGCGCGCTGCCCGCCCGCGTCACCCGGGCCGTGGATACCGTGTTCGCCCGGTTCGACCGGGCCGGCGCGCCCGGCTGCGCGCTGGGGATCTACCGCAACGACCGGATGGTCTACGCGCGGGGCTACGGCAGCGCCAACCTCGAGCTGGGCGTGCCCATCGGCCCGGCGACGGTCTTCGACATCGGCTCGACCTCGAAGCAGTTCACCGCGATGAGCATCCTGCTGCTGGCCCGGGACGGGAAGCTCGCCCTGGACGACGACGTCCGCCGCTACCTGCCCGAGCTGCCGGCCTACCGCACCCCGGTCACCATCCGGGAGCTGCTGCATCACACCAGCGGAGCCCGGGACTATCTGACCCTCATGCAGCTGGCTGGCGAGCGCTTCGAGAACGTCTCCACCGATGCCGACGCGCTCGACCTGCTCGCCCGCCAGCGGGCGCTCGACTTCGCGCCGGGCAGCGAATGGGAGTACAGCAATTCGGGCTTCTTCCTGCTGTCGCTCGTCGTGCAGCGGGTGAGCGGAGCGTCGCTCCGCCGGTTCGCCCAGGCCAACATTTTCGGTCCGCTGGGCATGACGCACACCCATTTCCATGACGACCACCAGATGATCATCCCCAATCGGGCCACCGCCTATGACCCGCCGGACAGCACCGGGAGCTTCCGGATCGACATGTCCAATTTCGAGCAGACCGGTGACGGCGCGGTGAACACCACCGTGGAGGACCTGCTGCGCTGGGACGCCAACTTCTACTCGGGCACGGTGGGTGGTCCCTGGGTCCTGGCGGAGATGCTGCGCCCGGGCACTCTCAACGACGGCACGGTGCTGGATTACGCCTCCGGGCTGTTCCTGGCTCACTACCGCGGCCTGCCGACGGTGGCGCATGGCGGATCCTGGGCCGGCTACCGGGCGGAGCTGCTCCGGTTCCCGTCGGAGCACGTCTCCGTGGCCTGTCTCTGCAATCTCGCCGGCTCGAACCCCTCCGGGCTGGCGCTCCGGGTCGCCGACGTGGTCCTGGCCGACCGGTTCGCCGCGGTGGCATCGGCCGGTGGGGGCCGGGGCAGCGGGCCGGACACGTCTGCCGCCCAGGTCCCGCCGGACGCGCTCCTCGCCATGCCGGGGACCTACCGGGATGCGAGAAATGGCGGCGTGGCGCACCTCGCGCTGACCGCCGATTCGCTGCGGCTGCAATACACCGGATACGCGCTCTCTCTTCGGGCCGTCGCCCCGGGAGAGTTCGAGCTGGTGGATGCGGAGGCGCGGCTCCGCTTCATGCCGGCATCCGGGGGCCTCCCGCGGCGGATCCGGATCAGCGGCTCCGGCCTGGGTGACCGGGTGCTCGACGCCATCGAGCCCGCCACGCCCTCCCGCGCCGAGCTGGCGCAGCTCGCGGGGGAGTATTGGAGCCCCGAGCTGGGGGCGGACTATCGGATCGCGCTGGAGTCTGATTCGCTCGTCCTCCATGCCAGGAACCTGCCGGTGAGCGCCCTCGGACCCACCCTTCGTGACGAGCTGGAGTCGGCCGCCGCCGGGTTCACCCTGCACTTCGCGCGCGATCGGGGAAGCCGGGTGACCGGCTTCACCCTCGCGGCGGGGCGGACTCAGGGCCTCTGGTTCGAGCGCCGCCGGCCTACCAGCTCCCCCGTTCCCCCGCGCGGTCGATGACCCGCTCCAGCCGCTCGGCCGCGTTGCGCCAGTTGGTCTGCACCGCGCGCTGGGCGGCGTCCGCGTTCCCCCGCTCGATGGCGGCGGCGATCGCCTCGTGCTCGGCGACCGAGGTCGCCAGGTCGCTCACCAGCAGGCTCACGTAGAGCCGCTCATAGCGCTCCGCCTGGGGCTTGATGGTCCGGTGCAGCACCAGGAGCCGGCGGCCGGCCCCGGCATCGACGTAGCTCCGGTGAAAAGCGGTGTCGAGATCGTGCAGCCGGTTGAAGTCCGGGCGCCGGACGGCCGCCTCCCGCCGGAAATCGGCGTTGATGGCGCGCAGGGTCCGGGCCAGGGCCCGGCGCTCGCCCACGGGCAGCCCGGCCGCCCACCGCCCGCTCAGCCCTTCGATCTCGGCCACGATGTGGAACAGCTCGCGGGCGTCGTCGCTGGTGAGCGGGGACACCGTCGGGCGGGCCAGCCGGCCGCCCGACGGATCCACGATGTAGCCCTCCTGCTGCAGCCGCTGCAGCGCCCCGCGTACGGGGGTGCGGCTCACGCCCAGACGCCGGGCCACGTCGCTCTCGACGATGCGGCTGCCCGGGGCCAGGTGCCCGTGCACGATCAGGTCGCGGAGCTGCTCGTAGACCACCAGCGGCCGCTCCCCGCGCACCATGGTCGTGGCGCGCTCGGGCCCAGGCTTTCGGGGTGCGGCCGCGGAGCCTTTCATCGGCGTCTCCAGGACGGGGGCGGGACGGGTCGGGCCGGCGCCGGGGCGGTGCCGTGGGGCAACGATAGCACGCCCGGCGACCGGCTGTCGAGCGGGGCGGATCATCCGGCCAGCCCGCGGGACGACTTGCGCATTTGCGATTCGGTACCCATTGTTGTATCTGAAACTGTATACACTCTGGGCAACATAGCAAATCCATGGAATCCCACGCAAGTACGCCCGACGTGTCCCACCCCGCCTCCGGAGGCAGAGCATGCTGAACCTCGTCCTGGCCGCGCTCGTGCTGGGCCCGGCGACCGTCGCACAGGCCCAGGACTCGGTGGTCGCGGGCGTCGTCCTGGGCGCCGCGAACGGCACCCCGCTGGAGGGCGCGCGCATCACCATCGAGGGCACCCTCCTGGTGCAGACCACCGACGGCAAGGGCCGGTTCCGCTTCGCCAACCTCACCAGCGCCGAGGTCACCCTGCGGGTGGCCCGGATCGGCTATCAGCCGGCGGCGGTGGTGGCGCGGATGGGACAGACCAACCTCCGGGTGCTGCTGCGGGAGAGCACCGTCCAGCTCGACGAGATCGTGGTGACCGGCCAGCCACAAGGGACCGAGCGGCGGGCGGTCGGCAACTCCATCGCCACCATCGACGCCCCGGCGGCGCTGGAGCTCTCCGGCGCCAGCGACCTCGGCAAGCTCATCAACGGGCGCGCCGCCGGTGTGGCGATCTTGCCCAGTACTGGCCGGGTGGGCTCGGGCCCCAGCATCACCGTGCGCGGACTCGGGTCGCTCTCCCTCAACACCCAACCGCTCCTGTACATCGACGGGGTCCGGGTCAACAATGACGTCCTCAGCGGCCCCCAGTCGGCGGGCGGCCGGGTGGTCTCCCGGCTCAACGATATCGCGCCCGAGGACATCGAGAGCATCGAGATCATCAAGGGCCCCGCCGCCGGGACGATCTATGGGACCGAGGCGTCCAATGGGGTCATTCAGATCATCACCAAGAAGGGTCGCGCGGGTGGCAAGCCCCAGATCAACCTGACCGTCAGGCAAGGCACCAGCTGGTTCCAGAACCCCGAGGGCCGCATTCCACCCAACTTCGGGCTGGATGCAGACGGCAACGTCGTGTCCCAGAACCTGGTTCAGCAGGAAACCGACCGGGGCACGCCCATCTGGAAGAACGGCTACGCCCAGGGCTACAACCTCTCGGCCGCCGGCGGCTCGAAGGCGGTGCAGTACTATCTCTCCGGGGCCTACGACGACGACGACGGCATCGACCCGACCAACCGGTCGCGCCGGTTCGCCGGGCACGCCAACCTGTCTTTCCCGATCAACGATCAGCTCGATATCGCGAGCAGCCTCAACTACGTGAAGGGAAAGTACCATCTCGGGATCGACTACGCGGACGGCCCGTTCCTCAACACGCTCTACGGCCTCCCGGTCCTGGCCGAGACCCCCACTCGCGGGTTCCTGCAAGCTCCTCCCGAGGCCTACTACTCCGGCGTGTTCGACAACACGCAGGATGTCTCCCGCTTTACCGGGAGCGTGACGGTGAACCATCGTCCAGCCGCGTGGTTCAGTCACCGGCTGACGCTGGGATTGGATCAGACCGGGGAGGACAACGAAGCGCTGACCCAGTTCATGCCTTCGGATGTGGCGCAGTTCTTCGATCCGGTCAGCGCTCGCGGTTCCCTCCTCTTCAACCGCCAGGACATCGCCTTCTACACCGCGGATTACAGCGCGACCGCCCGCTTCAACCTGTCTTCCAAAGTCAGCTCCACCAGCTCGATCGGTGGACAGTATTACCAGAGGCGGGTCGACTCGGTGGGGGTGACGGGATTGGAGTTCCCGGCGCCCGGAGTTCGGACCGGAAGCTCCACCGCGACCACCACCGGCACCCAGGACTTCGTCACCAACAAGACCATCGGACTCTTCGCCCAGCAGCAGTTCGGGCTCAAAGACCGGCTCTTCCTGACCGGTGCCCTTCGGATCGACAACAACAGCGCCTTCGGCGACAACTTCGACCTGGCTACCTATCCCAAGATCAGCGGCACCTGGGTGGTGAGCGAGGAGCCGTTCTGGCGCCTCCGCTTCGTCAACGCGCTCAAGCTGCGCGCGGCCTACGGTGCCTCCGGCGAGCAGCCTCAGAGCTTCGCCGCGCTCAGGACCTACGCCCCGAGCACCGGGCCCAACGACGACCCGACCGTCACGCCCCAGTTCGTCGGCAATCCCGATCTCAAGCCCGAGCGGGGTCAGGAGGTCGAGCTGGGCTTCGAGGCCGGCTTGTTCAACCGGATCGGCATCGACTTCACCGTGTTCTCCAAGCAGACCAAGAACGCCATCCTGCTCCGGGGCACGCCGCCGTCCGGCGGGTTTCCCGGGGAACAGTTCGTCAACATCGGGCAGGTGAGCAACAAGGGGATCGAGCTGCAGGTCAACGCCCAGCCGGTGTCGAAGCCCAAATTCAGTTGGGATCTCAGCGCCAGCGTCGCGACCGCCTCGAACTACATCAAGGATCTCGGGGGGATCCCCAGCATCAGCACCTTCCCCCCTCAGAGTGAGGTCGAGGGGTACCCCATCGCCGCGTACTTCATCAAGCGGGTGGTAAGTGCCGAGGTAGATGCCGACGGCGCGCTCATCAGCGCGTTGTGCGACGGTGGCCCGGGAAGCGGCCCGGTCGATTGCGCCACCGCTCCGCTGGTGTTTGCGGGAAGCCCCATCCCCAAGGTGACCGGCGCCTTCACCAGCACCATCACCCTGTTCAAGAACCTTCGCCTCTATGGCCTGGTGGACTTCAAGCGCGGCCACCGCCGCCTCAACACCGACCACCTGATTCGCTGCGACCTCATCGTCAACTGCGAGGAAGCCGTGAGCCCCGCTGGTCGGGATCCCAGGCTGCTGGCCGACATTGCGTTGGGGGCCGATCTCCAGACCGTCAACTCGTTCATCGAGGACGCCAGCTTTTTCAAGCTGCGGGAGATCTCGGCGAGTTACACACTGCCCGATCGGTGGGCGGGAGCAGTCGGCGCCCAGCGCGCCACCATCACCGTGAGCGGGCGCAATCTGCACACGTGGACCAGCTACACCGGCCTCGACCCCGAGAGCCAGAGCTCCCAGGGAGGCGGGTCGGCGGCGCTGGAGTTCTTCGACCAGGCGGTGACGCCGACCCTGGCGCAGTTCGTGACGACCATCAGCCTCAGCTTCTAGCCGCGGCCCGACACGACGAGAGGACGGACTCATGAGGCGCAGATTCTCGCAGGTGCTGGAATGGCAGTTCGTCGGCCTGGGCGCAGCGCTGGCCGCCGTGGTCTGCCTGACGCTGGCCGCGTGCAGCGACATCACCTCGCTCAAGCAGGAGGCTCCCAGCCGGATCAACGCCGGGGACCTGGAGAAGCCGGAGAACGCACCGCTCCTGGTCGAGAGCGTGGTGGGCGACTTCGAGTGCGCCCTGGGCGACTACATCGTCGCCGCGGGCGCGGTGGGTGACGAGTTGGCCAACGCCAACCTGGCGAACCGGATATGGGATTTCGACCGGCGCACCATCCTTCCCACCAACACCGTCTATTCCGCCGAGAGCTGCGACCAAGGCGACCCCACCGTCTACACCACACTGTCCACGGCCCGCTTCGACGGCGACAACGCGCTCCGGCTGCTCGACGGCTGGACTGACGAACAGGTGCCGGGACGCGTCGGGCTGATCGCCACCGCGGCGGCCTACGCCGGGTACAGCCTGGTCCTGCTGGGCGAGGGCATGTGCTCCGCGGCGCTCGACGTCGGTCCGGAGCTCACCCCGGCGCAGATCCTGACCGAGGCGGAGGCGCGCTTCACCCGCGCGATCGAGGCCGCCACCGCGGCCGGCGACGACCAGACGCTCAACCTTGCCCTCCTCGGACGCGCCCGTGCCCGCCTGGACCTCGGCAACCAGGCGGGCGCGGGCGCCGATGCCGCGCTCATTCCCGCGGGTTTCCTGGTCGAGGCGACCTACTCCGGCGTCAAGACCCAACGGGAGAATCTGGTCTTCACCGCATTGTACCGCGACCTCCTGTACACGGTGGATATCCCATTTCGTGATGTAACCTTCGGCGGCGCCCCGGATCCGCGCGTCTCGGTGGCCGACGCGGGCAGCGGTGGCGCCGATGTGACAGTCGAGATCTTTCAGCCGCTCAAGTACCCCGCCATCAACTCGCCGATCCCGGTGGCGCGGTGGGAAGAGGCGCAGCTCATCCTGGCGGAGGTCGACGTGGCGGCCGGCGACGTGGCTGGGGCGGTCAGCATCATCAACACGCTGCACGCCAACGCCGGCATTCCCGCCTTTGGCGGTGGGACGCCGGAAGAGGTCATGACTCAGATCATCGATGAGCGGCGCCGGGAGCTGTTCCTGGAAGGCCAGCGGTTGGGCGACATCATTCGCTATGGTCTGCCGCTCTTTCCCGCGCCGGGCAGCCCGTTCCCGGTCGGCGGAACGGACACCGGCGTGTACGGGACCCAGGTCTGCTTCCCACTGCCCTCGGTGGAGCGGAACAACAATCCGAACATCCCGGACTGAGGCGTACAACGGACGGGGCATCGCTCTGTGCTCGCAGTGCCGACCGCAACCAGCTTGGCATCGGTCAGGAGGGTTGTCCGTAGACCAGCTGACGCTGCCAGATCGCAATCCACAGACTGAGGGGTGAGTCGAAGCGCGCCCCGTTGGTGACGTCGGTCGATGGTGTCATGGTGTCCTCTCTCATCTCGTATGGGTTCCGGCTCCAAGTGACTGAGCCAAGATACGAATCGAGGTCACCTGCCGATCACCTCATTCTCACCGGTACCTCTTCCAGCGAAACCGGCCACGAATGACGTGTTACCCAAGCCGTCCTCCGCACCGTGGGGTGTGGTCCCGGGCAGACCGCGCCCCCGCGCGCGGTGAGGCTCGCGGGGGCGCGCACTGGTCAGAGCTGTATCTGGAAACTGAAGCCGGGCAGCTTGAAGTTCGTCCCGTTGGCCAACGGGCTCGACCCGCTTAGCAGTTGCGGCGGATACTTCCCGTTCGCGTCCGACCCCTGGGTGGACGGGCTCCAGGTGTTGCCCACGGCAGGCTGGACCGGCTCGGGATGCGGCCGTTCTAGGGGTTGATCTCGCGGTCACCGCTTACGGACTGGTGCTCCTTGGAGATGGCCTGGTGCTCCCTCGTGGTGGCGCGTCTCGCGATCGCCGACACCAGCTGGTAGGCCTCGGTCCAGGCATCCCTCGTCTCAGGCGTGAAGTGCTCCCCCAGCCCCTGCTCCAGGGTCCAGAGCAGCGCGGTGCCGACCGAGTCGTACTGAGACTCGTGCACTCCGTAGTGCACGTGCCGCCGGCCGAGGTCGGCGACCTCCGACACCAGGTCTTCCGGCCGATCGAGGATCCGGACGATCTCCGCGAACATCCCCATGACCTTCCTGTCCTGCGCCTCCCAGTCCGTATGAGTGAACAGCCGCTCGGCTTTCGGGTCGAGCTCGAACAGTTTGCTGTAGAAGAACCGGGCCGACTGGATCGCGATCGGCTCGAAGCGGGCCCAGCTCTCTCGGATCAGGCGCTCAGTTTCGGGGTGCATAGGGCTCCTCACGCTTGCCGTTGGGGGAAGCGGCTCCTAGAATAGACACTGTAAGATCGCACGCCCCGATCACCTCCAAATCACCGAGCTCAACGTGTTACGTCTCAACACGTTCGGGAGGCTGTTCCTGGAGCGCGACGGCCAGCGCCAGAGTGGCGCGGCGTCGCAGCCCCGCCGGCTCGCCCTCCTGGCGCTGCTCGCATCGTCAGGAGAACAGGGGATGTCGCGGGACCAGTTGCTGGCAATGCTCTGGTCCGAGACCGACGAGGATCGGGCCCGGAAAGGGCTCAACCAGGCGCTCTATGCCCTGCGGCAGGAGATGGGTGCCGATGAGGTCTTTCTCGGCACCCGTGACCTGCGGCTCAATCCCGAGCAGGTCACCAGCGACCTGGCGGTGTTCACCACGGCGGTCAAGGCTGGCCAGCTTGAGCGGGCGGCCGCGGAATACATTGGCCCATTCCTCGAGGGCTTCCACCTGTCGGAGGCACCGGAATTCGAGCGCTGGCTCGAGGAGGAGCGAGCCGGCCTGGCCGGGGATTATGCCACCGCCCTCGAGCGGCTGGCCCGGCGCAGCGCCGAGCGGGGCGAGCGGCTGGAATCGGTCGAGTGGTGGCGCAAGCTGGCGGCACAGGATCCCCTGAACGCCCGGGGAGCGCTGGGCTTGATGGAGGCGCTGGTCGCCGCCGGCGATCGACCGGCCGCGCTCCAGCACGCCCGGGTGCATGAGGTGTTGCTGCAGCAGGAGTTGGACGCGCCGCCGGATCGTGAAGTGGTGGCGCTCGCGGCGAGGATTCGGGAGCAGATGGCGGCGCCGGTGAGCCGAGTTCCCGCGGCTGTACCTGAGGCTGTCCTGGCCGCCGCGGCCGAACCTGCCCTTGCTGCTAAACCTGAAACTGCGCCGGTGATCGCTGAACCTCGGCTGGCCGACATACCCGAACCTGTGCCGGAAGCCGCACCCGAGCCCGCCCTGGCGGCGGCAGCCGGTCTCGAGCCATCTGCCTCACCACCGACACCCCCGTCGATCGCCCGGCCGCAAAGGATGCGAACGACCCGTCGCGCCGTCGTGGCCGCGCTGGTCGGTTTCCTGCTCGCGGGTGGCTTCGCCATGCTTCACACCGGCACGCCGGACCGGCTCCGCATCGGGCGCACCAGCCGAATCACGGGGCAGCCGGGGTTGGAGATCCATCCCGCGCTCTCGCCCGATGGCAAGCTCATCGCCTATGCCGCGGGTCCGAGCGGCCAGATGCGGATCTACGTTCGGCAGCTCGCCGGTGGCCGCACCATTCCGGTAGCCGAAGACCTGGCGGGTGATCAGCACTGGCCCCGATGGTCCCCCGATGGAACTCGGCTCACTTTCGAGACCGGTCTCGCGATCTATGTCGTCCCGGCCCTCGGCGGGACTCCGAAGCTGCTGGTCGCGGCGCCCGAGCCGGGCCCTGTGCTCAACGGCGAAGGCGCCCTGATGCAAGAGGGGCCACGCTATCTCACATGGTCCCCCGATGGGCGGCGGATCGCGTACGCGCTGGGGCGAAACCTCGAGGTGCGTGCGGTGGAAGGCGGAACCGCCACTCGGATCCCGACAGCGGCGCAGCCTCACTCGTTGGCCTGGTCCCCCGATGGGTCGCGTCTCGCCTTCGCGCTCGGCAATGCGGCCTTCGTGTACGCACCCAACGCCCTCGGCAACATCGCGCCGAGCTCGATCTGGATCGTTGCTCCGTCCACCGGGCGGCCGGAGCCAGTGACCGACCCGTCCTCGCTCAATACCAGCCCAGTGTGGACGCCCGATGGCAAGAGCCTGCTCTTCGTCTCCAACCGGGACGGGAGCCGAGACATCTACCAGTTGCAGCTTGACCGTTCCGGCCGGCCCTCGGGTGCCCCGGTACGGCTCACGACCGGACTCGGTGCCCACGGGATCGATCTCTCGCGCGACGGCACGGTGCTCGCCTATGCCGACTTCGCCGATTACGCGAATCTCTGGTCCGTTCCGATCCCGGAACGAGGTCCGGTCTCCGCGGCGGAGGCCCAGCCGCTCACCACCGGTCATCAATCGATTGAGGGGATGACCGTCTCGCCGAACGGGCACTGGCTTGCCTTCGACTCGGATCGCGACGGGCACCAGGCCATCTACCGAGTTCCGGTCTCAGGGGGCGAGCCGGAGGCGCTGTCGACGGATTCGGGAGACGATTTCGAGCCCTCGTGGTCGCCAAACGGTCGGGAGCTCGCATACTACGGGTTCCGACATGGCCACCGGCGTCTCTTCGTGATTCCGGCCGATGGCGGAGCGCCCAGCCCGGTCGCGACCGACTCAGGCAACCAGCGGTTCCCGGATTGGGCGCCGGACGGCCGGCACCTGGTCTACCACTCTGATCGGACCGGCCGCTTCGAGCTGTACGTCGTGGAACGGGATGCCGCCGGGCGCTGGGGTGCCCCACGGCAACTGACCAAGGAGGGCGGTCAGGAGGCGCGCTGGTCGCCCGACGGGCGGGCAATCGTGTACGTTCGGAGCACCGCCCTTTGGGTGATCGCGCCGACCGGTGGGCCGCCGCGGCTCCTGGTGGACACTAGTGATCCCTCGCTTCGGCCGACACCGTTGCTCGCGCGGTGGGCGCCCGACGGACGGACGATCTACTATAAGGCGATGGACGCCGAGGGCCGCGCGAGCATCTGGTCGATCCCTGCCCAGGGAGGAGAGCCCAAGCTGCTGGTGCGGTTCGACGATCCTGCCCGGCAGTCCTCCCGGCCCGAATTCGCCACCGATGGCAAGCGGTTCTACTTCACCATCGCCCAGCGGGAGAGCGATATCTGGCAGATGGAGTTGATTGGGAAGTAGCCGTGTCTCATACCGCACCTGCTCCGAGAATGAATTCCCGAAAGCGACGGACCACCTCCCGCCGCTCCACCCGACCGGCCAACACCGCCGTTCCACCGCTCCCACTGGAGAGCAGGAACTGCACTGGCTCCTGGCCCGGGCGCAGCGACCCTGACTCGAGCGCGAGTGCCGCGAGCCACCGCCCGCTGTCCGTCAGCGAGATCTCGGTTGCTATCCGCAGCGGGGCGTCCGGTGCGAATACCTGCTCCACCATTTCCATCGATGCGGGCACGACGCGCTCGCCGGCCTCATCGCAAATACGCAGCTTCATCACCAATCCTCAGCTCGCATGTCCGAACTGCCTGCGCTACGGCGACCAGTATAGAGCTGGCACTCACGCAGGAATCACTGCGGAATCACCGGACACGAGTCGTTGTGGATCAACGAGTTGGCGCGAAGGATGTGACTTGGTGGCCGTGGAGACCTGCCCCCGTGACCGGCGGCTCTTGACGGGCGGCGAACACCGGCCGAATACTTCAACCGTAGAAGTGATGCCCCGATCGCGCCCCTTTCTGGCGCAAGCTATTCACCATGATCGATTTCGCAGTTCTGCGGCAGCCAAAGCGCCTCGCGGCGCTTCGGAGGCTCGCGCTCGCGAACCTGGAGCCGGAAGAGCCATTCGATCGGCTGACGCGCCTCGCCTCGGTGCTCTTCTCGACACCCATCGCGCTCATCTCGTTCGTCACCGAGGACCGCCAGTACCTCAAGAGCTGCCGAGGTCTTCCCGAGCCGCTGGCCTCGATCCGTGAGACACCGCTCAGCTACTCGATCTGCCAGTACGTCGTCGCCTCCGGCGAGCCCCTGGTCGTACCGGACGCCCGGCGTGACCCGATCCTCCGCGCCAGTCTCGCGGTCACCGAGCTCGGCGCGGTTGCCTACGCCGGAGTCCCACTCATCACCTCCGAAGGCGACTGCCTGGGCACCTTCTGCGTGGCGGACGCCCAGCCGCGGGACTGGACCGACGAACAGGTGGCCATGCTGCGTGATCTCGCCGCCACGGCCATCACCGAGCTCGAGCTCCAGCACGAGCTGACCGATCGCGGCCGCATCGAGGAGGCCTTGCGGGAGAGCGAGGCTCGCTTCCGCGCAATGGTGGAACAGAGCGAGGTGGGGATCGCGCTGTGGGACGGCACCGGCCGGTTTCTCTTCGCTAACCACTGCCTCTCTCAACTCCTGGCCCGCCCGGAGGAGGAGGTCCTGCGCCTCAGCCTGTGGGAGGTGACCCAGGCCGACGACCTGCCCGGCGTCCTGGTCCGCTTCGACAGCCTGGCGCGCGGGGGAGCCCCATTCGTGCTCGAATGGAGATACCTGCGTCCGGATGGCTCCCCCGTCTGGTCGAACACGACCGCCTCAGCCGTCCGCGACCTCCGGGGCCGAGTTCAGTACGTCGTGGGCATCGTGCAGGACATCACCTATCGGAAGCAGGCGGAGGGTGCCCTCGCCAAGGCCCAGCGCGAGCTGAGCCGGAGCGAGGAGCACTTCCGGACGCTCATCGAGCATACCTCCGATGTCATTACAATCGTTGACGAGACCGGCGTCATTCTCTACGGCAGTCCGTCGGTCGAGCGCGTGCTGGGTTATCCACCCGAGAAGTTGGTTGGTCGGGCAGGCATGGACCTGGTCCATCCGGACGACAGGTCCCGCCTCGTGGAGGCCCGCCGAGCAGCCTTCCAGGACCCGATGGCGCTTCAGCACGGGGTCGAGTTTCGCTTTCAACACCGGGACGGGAGCTGGCGCACTCTCGAGGCGCTGGGGAGCGCGCTCCAGTATCGGTCGGCGGGACCACGCGCGGTCCTCACCCTGCGAGACGTCACCGACCGGCACCAGATCGACGCGGCCTTGAGAGAGAGTGAGGAGCGGCTTCGTCTGACCATCGACGCGGGGAAATGCGGCATCTGGGACTGGGACATGGCCGCCGACCACGTCACCTGCTCCGGACGGGTGTACGAACTGCACGGTCTCACGCCCGAAACGTTCGGCGGCCGACCCGAGGATTTCCTCGCGGTGATTCACCCGGAGGATATGACCCGGGTGGAGCATGCCATCCGGCGGACGCTCGACGAGCACGTGGACTACGGCATCGAATACCGCGTCATCCACCCGGAAACTGGGGAAGTCCGCTGGGTCTGGACCAACGGGCGGGTGCTGTCCGATCGGCAAGGACATCCGGTCCGGATGCTCGGCGCGGCGCTCGACACGACCGAGCGGCGCCGGGCCGAGGAGGCGCTGCTCGCCTCGCACGAACAGCTCAGGCGACTGGCCCACCGCCTGGATGAGGTCCGGGAGGAGGAGCTGACCCGGGTGTCCCGCGAGGTGCACGATGAGCTGGGACATGCCCTCACCGCGCTGCGCCTCGACCTCGGCTGGCTGCTGCCCAAGCTGAGCCGCAACCGGGAACCGGTCCGCCGGAAGGCGGACGAGATGCTCGCTCTGGTCGACGACACCATCGACACCGTGCGGCGCATCGCCTCGGGGCTCCGGCCGCCAATGCTCGAGGAGCTCGGCCTCGCCGCGGCACTCGACGGCCTGCTGGAGCGTTTCGCCAGCCAGACCGGCACCGAGATCGAGATCGAGCTTCTGGCCGGGGGCAACGATGTGCCGAAAGCCGCTCGGCGCGCCCTGTACCGCATCGTGCAGGAGGCGCTCACCAACATTGCCCGGCATGCCCATGCCAGTCATGCCAGCGTCGTGCTCGAGTGCTCAGCGGATCTGGTGCTGTTGACCGTGACGGACGATGGCGTGGGCATCCAGCCTGGGATGTTCGGCAAACGCGGGTCGCTGGGCCTGGTCGGCATGCGCGAGCGCGCGGCCTCGATCGGCGCCGCATTCGAGGTGCAGGACCGTCCAGGCGGAGGGACCATCATCGGGGTGACCCTGCGGACCGGCGACATAGCCGTCTCATGATCCGGCTGCTGTTGGCCGACGATCATGCCGTGGTCCGCGAGGGGCTTCGCCGGCTCCTGGAGGAGAAGAACGACCTCAGCCTGGTAGGGGAGGCCGGGACGGTGCCCGAGATCCTGGAGCAGCTCCGCAAGACGCCGGTGGACGTGCTGGTGCTCGACATCGCGATGCCGGGCCCGGGAATCGTGGAGACGCTCCGGGAGATCCACGCCATCCAGCCTCGGGCCAGGGCCCTGGTTCTCACCGCCTATCCCGAGACGGAGTATGCCGTGCGCGTGCTCCGCGCTGGCGCCGCGGGATACCTTACCAAGGATCGCTCCCTCGATCAGTTGGTCGAGGCCATCCGGCGGGTGTACCGCGGCGGCATATATGTAAGCCCTTCCCTCGGCGAGGTGCTCGCGGCGCGCTTGGGCGGAGCCGAGCTCGAGCCCGCCCACACAGCGCTGTCCGACCGCGAGTTCCAGGTGCTCAAGGGTCTCGCCCAGGGCGAGGCCCTCAAGTCGATCGCCGCGCGGCTATCAGTGAGTCCCAAGACCGTCACCACCTACCGCACCCGCATCCTTCAGAAGCTGGGCCTGGGCACCAACGCCGACCTGGTACGCTACGCGCTCGAGCACGAGCTGCTCACCGCGCGCTAGTCCGCACGCGCGACTCCGCTCATCCTGGTAGGGAAAGCCTGACAGGCGGCGCCGGTATTCCCCGATTGGCGCCCTCTGCCGCGCGGCCTATTCTAGCCGGCTCTTGTAAACGGTTCCATGACACCCCTGCCCGAGAAGGAGATGGAGTTTGTGAAAGGTGCACTGAGAGTACTTGTGGTCGAGGAATCAGCGTCGCTGTGCGGTCGACTGGTCGAGCGTCTTGCCGAAACTCCAAGCATCTCGGTGGTCGGCACCGCCCGGAACGTGATGGATGCCATCCGAAAGGTCGCGGTTCTTCAGCCAGACCTGGTGATCACCGACCACGAGATGGAGGACGGTGGCGGATTCGCTCTGCTGGAGGCCCTTCGGGTGCTTCGCCAAGTCGAGGGTTCCGCCCCGAGCATCGTGCTCTGGACTGGCTGCGTCGACCCGAAGCGCACGGCACGGGCGCGAGATCTGGGCGTGGAGGTTCAGTTCGAGAAGGCGCGGGAGCTTGACCAGCTAATCGAGTATTGCCGCAAGGCCGGGTGCCAGGGTGAGGACCTCGTGGCGAGGTAAAGTGTTGCTTGATGGGCACGCTCTCCCTATCACTGCGCCGTGCTGTCGGCCAGACAGGGCACCTGATAGGGCCGCACGATGTTGGTCGTGGTGGGATCGTGCGGAGGCACCTGGAGGGACTGGTCCAGGATCGAATCCATGGAGATCACCCTGATCGGCACCCGGTTCTCCTGTGTCGGATCGTGCGGTGGGACCACGAACCCCCGGCGAGGTTCCCCGGGCTTGGACGGGAGCCCGACGATCGTCCGGTGCCGTGGATTGTGCGGCGGGATGACGAAGCTGCCGTCCGGCCGGGGATTGGCCGTCGAGCAGGGGAGCAGGACCACATCGGTGACGGTGCGCCGTCGGCGGGGCGGCGGATTGCTGTCCGTCGTCGTACCCGGGGCGGAGGTGTGTGAGGTATCCTGCACCTGAGGAGCAACGGGCACCATGGCGGGCCCTGACGCCCGGGACCCGCCGGCGATAGCTGGCGGCGCGGGAGCCGCGCTCTCCACCCTGGCCGCTAGCCCAGCGCTCTCGAATGGCTGGTGAGCCCCGGGCATGAAGCGGGCAAGCCGCTCGGGATCGAAGCGCGCGATGGCAGCCAACGCCAGTACCATGACGCCGAGACTAGCGGCCGAGCCGCGAACCAGACGAATGCGGCGGTGTTCCCGGTTGAACTCCTCGCCTCTGGACATCTCCCCTGCTCCTGGCCCTCCCCACCGGAGAGCTATCGCACTCGTGACGAATCTGCAAGAGAAGCCTGGGGAGGCGCACTGGACGGGTCTGCCCCTGGCCGAAGCGCGCTTCTGACCTGTCGCATCAGATTCTCCTGCCCTTCCTGACCCGGATCGGCGCGGAACCCCTGCGGCACATAGATCACCGGCAGCGCCGGATATCGCTCCCGCACGCGATTGACCAGCTCGTCGCCACTGAGATCCGGGAGCTGGAGATCGGTCACCAGCAAATGGATCGGGATGTCGTACCGATCCAGCAGCACCAGCGCCTCGGCGGCGTCGGCCGCGGTGAGCCAGCGCACGCCTTCGCGCTCGAGCGACTGGGTGATGAGCTGCCTGGCCGTGGCATCGCTCTGGACCACGAGCACCATGCGCGCATCCGTCGCCACCGGAGGCTCGGCCAGACGCGGCGTCAGGAGTTGATCGGGGTCGGGGAGCGCCATTGCGATGCCAATCATCCGCAACGGCGTCCCCCCGCCTTCGCCCACCACGCGGCCGCGAGCGACGACCAATCGGCTGAGATCGAGCCCGCGCGGCACCCGATATTCCAGTGCGCAATCGGTTCGCTCCGAAACCGAACGCGCCAGCAGGGTCCCGACCCGCTCGCGATCCATCGGGTGAATGCGGTCGAGCAGCTCGGTCAGGTCGATCGCGCGATCGGGCGGAGTGCCGTGCAGCTCGCTCATGGCCGGCGAGAGCGAGAGCTTCCCCGCCTCGACGTCCCACTCCCAACTCCCCGCGCCTGCGGCTTCCAGCGCACGGAGCTGCGGTCCCACGCTGCTCCACACCAGCACCAGGCCGTCCTGAGTCGGAAACACGCCGCTATCCACTCGGCCGACGCCGGGCGCGAAGAGCTCGGCCTGACTGGGGATCTGCTGCTCCATCGCACGCCGCAGCTTCTCCTCGTAGGGACTCGCGACCAGCGTCGGCATGACATCCCAGATGGTCCGTCCGAACAGCTCGAGGGCGGTCCGCCCGGCCATCTCCCCGGCTCTCCGGTTGGCGAACGTGATTCGCCCGTCGCGATCGAGCATCACGATCCCATCGGTGGCACTCTCCCTGAAGACTCGTTCGAGGTGCTCTCGACGGAGCTCGGCCGCCAGCAGATCGGCGACAGCTTGGAGGAACCCGATCTCCTCCGGCACGAACTCGTGGCGCTCGGCCGTAAACGCTCCCAAGAGCCCGAACCGGCCGGCCGGCGAGCTGATCGGCACAAGCGCGGCGCCGCTCACCCCATGCTCCGTCAGTATCTCCTCGTCATCGCGCGCGCCCAGCGCGCCGGCCGCGACGATCGTGGGAGCATCCACGGCCAGCGCCCTTCCGACGAGCGAGTCCTGAGTGGCGCGCACGGTCGCATGCCCCGGGAGCCCGTCGCGCCAGCCCTGCCCTGCGCGGAGCAGCACGGTGTCGCGGCTGGGCAGCAGCTCCAGGATCCCGCTCTGGGGAACGTCGAGCGTCCTGGCGACCGTGGCCGCGGCGTCCTCCAGAGCGGTCTGGAGGTCCGCGCCCCGCAAGACACGCCTGCCCAGGTCCGCCAGGGCAGACAGATACCGGCCTTGCTCTCGCATCCGCGCTTCGGCCGCGAGCCGCGCGACCCGAGACTGCGCGAGAAGCGCCGCGATCAGCATCGCCGAGAGCGCGAAGACGAGCTGCTGGATGAGGTCCGTGGCGCTGGCAAAACCGAACGCCTCGGCCGGAGGGAAGAACCAGAAGTTGAGCGCCAGCACCGAGAGCACGGTGGCGAGGAGCCCCGGCCAGAGACCGCCGGAGAGCGCGGTCACTGCCACCGCCAGGAGAAACAGCGTGGCCACGACGGGAGCGAGCACCGGTCGAAGGCCAAGGGCGAGCCCGAGCGCGATGCCGGTGCTGGCGAGGGCGAGCGTAGCCATGAGCCAAGGGCGGCTCGGCGCGAGGTCGTCTGATAGCTCGGGGGTCTCGGCGTCTGGCATTCGACTCACGGCTCCCGGAGTGAGGAACGCGTCCGTGTCGCCAGAAAGCTAACGCATGGTCATTCAGGGGCGGGGCCCAGGCGCCGTCGTCGGTGAACGGCCGCGGCGACCCCTCGCCCGAGGGAGTCCAGCGCCTCCCCGGCGCGATTCACCGGTGCGCTCACCGGTCCTACCTCGGCGAGCAGGGTGCCGTGATTGGCGTCGGTGATCTCGGCCTGGAAGGAGATTCGGTTGCCGCTCCGGAAATACGACCCGGAGATGAGTGTCCCGGCGGAGGTCTCCTGGGCGAGGGCCCGGAGGCGCTCGGGGTCGTCCAGGGAATCTACCTGCAGCCCCGTCGTGAGCCGGGACGGGATGATCGTCGCGGAGGTGACCACCCTGATACCCGGCGTTCCCGCGAGTGCGGCCGTGAGGCGGTCTGTCGCCAGCGCGCCAAGATAGGCGAAGGTGCTCTCGCCGGTCTCGTTGCTCAACCGGGCCACCACGATGCGCCGTGGATCGAGCGCCGCGGTATGCCCGCCGTAGCGCGCCAGGACGGCGAGCGCCACGGCGCCCAGCAGGGCGGCCGTCCACCGGAGCCGGGTGCGGCGCCGGCCGGGACCACGGCGGCTGGGGTGCCGCGCTGGCGGTGAGCGGAGGGCCGCGAGAAACTCGGTCGCAGTAGCGAAGCGATCGGCCGGATCGGGCGCGAGCGCCTTGTCCACCACGGCCTCGAGCTCGGCCGGAATCCCCGGCCGAAGCTCCCCGAGCGGGCGGACCGGCTCGCGGAAACGCCGGGCCAGCACTTCCCGCGCGCTGCCGCCCGCGAGCGGCGGGGCGCCCCCGAGCATCTCGTAGAGCACGCATCCGAGACTGAAGAGGTCGCTCCGGCCGTCGACGGTCCGATCGCCGCTCGCCTGCTCCGGGCTCATGTATTCGGGCGTGCCGATCACCAGTCCCTGCTCAGTGAGACGCTCGCCGGTCTCCCGATCAACCGCCTCGCTCAGTGCCCGCCCCACTCCGAAGTCGGCCACCACGGCATGGCCGTCCTGGAGCAGGATGTTCTCCGGCTTGATGTCCCGGTGGACGATCTCCCGTCCGTGCGCGAACTCCAGCGCCTCGCCGATCTCCCCCGCGATCTGCACCGCCTGCGCAATGTCGAGTCGCCCCTCCCGCTCCAGCCGGCGGCGCAACGACTCGCCTTCGATATACGGCATCACGAAGAAGGGGGAGCCGTCGACGGCGCCCGAATCGAAGAGCGGCACGATGTGCGGGTGAATCAGCGGTGAGACCAGCTTGATCTCGCGGAGGAAGCGCTCCGTCCCCCCGGGCACGCCGGACCGGAGCACCTTGACCGCGAGGAGGCGATCGTGCCGAAGGTCCCGGGCGAGGTAGACCACGGACATCCCGCCGTGCCCCAGCTCGCGCTCCAGGGCAATCGACCGCTCGGCGAGCACCGAGCGGAGCCGGTCAGGATCGGCGCTCACCTGCGCTCGGGAAGAGGGGAACGAGCCGATCGCGCCGAGGTAGCATGCCTGTGCGTCGGGGTCCACCGGGAGTGGTGACGCCACGTGGGGCCGAGTCATCGGCTGGAATACTGCTACCCAATCATATTTGCGGGTCCGAGTGGGTGCCAGCCGCTCGACCCGCGCGCCTCATCCAAGCCATCCCAAATTGCAAGGATTGTCGCACCCCATCTCCCGGCCAAACCACCGATTACGGCGCGTAGCTGCAAGCGACTGCACTTCCAGCCCCGCCAAGCGGCAGGGTTTGCCGCCTCGGAGGGTGTCGACCGACTCAATCGTGCCGAGTGGGTTCAACCGGGCCCCGAGCATGGGGTTGGCCTGCCTCTTGCCTGAGCGAGGCGTCAGGCGGAGCCGATCCGGTCCGCCTCCCCCCATAATCGCTCGAAGTTCACGGTCCGTACCCTCGCTCGAGAGTCTCTGTCATGACCTACACATTCAAGCTGTCCCGCAGGATCGCTCGGCTTCGAGCGCCCATGTTCGCGGCACTCGTTCTCACGCTCATCGGATGCAACACCACCGATTCCCTCGCTCCCACCAGCAGCACCCCGCCGGAGGCCGTCGATCAGAGCGGGTCTCCGGCTTTCTCCGGCACCTCGTTCCCCGGCGGCATTCCCCTCGGGATCTTCGCCATGCCGATCACCGAGTTCGGGAGCCGCTATGACGGCGCCTTTGAGAACATCTGGCCCGAAGGTCTGCGGAGTGATCTGGCGGACATCCGGGCGCGAGGCGGCAAGGTCGTGCTGACGTTCTCCGGCAGCCAGGATTATTTCAAGGACGCAAACGGCCACTTCAGCATGGACAAGTGGAAGGGGCGGATCGATCGTTTCAAGAGCGTCGACATCTCCGAGTTCGTGAATGACGGTACGATCATCGGGCATTATCTGATCGACGAGCCGAACGATCCGGCCAACTGGAACGGGGTTCCGATTTCCGGCTCCACCGTGGAGCTGATGGCACAATACAGCAAGCAGCTCTGGCCCGCCCTGCCGACCATCGCCCGTGCCGAGCCGAGCTACTTCGGCCAGGCCCATTACCTCGATGCCGCCTGGGCCCAGTACCTCGCGCGCCGGGGCGACGCCGGCGACTACATCCGCCGGAACGTCGCCGACGCCCAGAGCAGAGGACTGGCGCTCATTGTCGGATTGAACGTCCTCAACGGTGGCGATCCCAACGGAACACCGATGACCGCGGCGGAGGTCGAGACGTTCGGCTCGACCCTGCTGAGCAGCTCGTATCCCTGTGCATTCATCAGCTGGATGTACGATGCCAGCTACCTGTCGAGCACCGGCGTCAAGAGCGCGATGGACGTGCTGCGCGACAAGGCGCAGAACCGGAGCACCAGGAGCTGCCGCGCCTCCTCGGGGTCCACGACGCCGCCGCCCCCGCCGCCGCCGCCGCCGCCAGCGCCCACCGGCGGAGCGCTTCCCTTCGGCCTGTCTGAAGCACCGATGGCCGAATACTCGAGCCGCTGGACCGGCGCGCGCTACATCGCGACTCCGGCGGATCTCCTCTCGTACCTCGGTCGCGCCCAGAGCAACGGGATGAAGCTCGTCGTGAAGCTGGCTTCCGGGAGTCTCAAGAACGCGGACGGCACGTTCAGCCTGACTCGGTGGAAGGCCCAGATCGACGGGTTCCGCACCCTGGCTCTTGGCACCTACATCTCCAACAAGACCTTCTACCTGCACGATCTGATCGAGCAGCCGAGCTGTGCCCCATGCTGGGGTGGGCATGCGATCCCGTGGGAGACGGTCGAGGAGATGGCCCGGTACAGCAAGTCGATCTGGCCCGCGCTGCCGACCACCCTCCGGGTCGCACCCTCGCAGCTGGCCAAAGCTGGGTTCCATTGGAACTACCTCGATACGGGGTGGGCGGAGTACAACACCGAGCTGGGCGACCTTCGAACGTTCCTGACGGCCCAAGCCAACAGGGCGAAGCTCGCCGGCCTGGGACTGGTGGCCGGATTGAACATCGTGGATGGATCCGGGTTTGACACGGCGCCGATGACCGCCAGCCAGATCAAGACCTTCGGCACCATGCTGGCGGGCGACGCATCGGTCTGTGCCTTCGTCGCGAGGGCCTACGACGCAAGCTACCTGAGCCAGAGCGGGATTCGCGCGGCCCTGGACTCGGTCGCTGCGGTTGCCAAGCGCCGAAAGCCGGCGTCCTGCGTCGTGAGCTGACGCGGCCCTGCCTCACCAGGCTCAGGCGTGAAGCGCCACACCGGGCTATCCGGT
>JBJMOX010000356.1:0-48122 GCA_045803515.1 Gemmatimonadales bacterium | reverse complement strand
CGCCGAGGTCGATGAAGGCGCCGAAGTCGGTGATGTTCTTGACCACGCCCTTCCGCACCTGGCCGACGGCGAGCTCCTTCATCAGGTGCT
The DNA here is from genome assembly GCA_045803515.1 of Gemmatimonadales bacterium. Classification (GTDB taxonomy): domain Bacteria; phylum Gemmatimonadota; class Gemmatimonadetes; order Gemmatimonadales; family GWC2-71-9; genus CAVVWJ01. The sequence continues at coordinate 48,032 of JBJMOX010000356.1, read as the reverse complement.
CGCGCTTGTGGGCCCGCTCGTTCTCCAGGATGACCCGGCGGCTCACCACGATGTTCCGCCGCCGCTTGTTCAGCTTGATGATCTTGAACTCGTAGGTCTGGCCCAGCAGCTCGTCGATGTTGGGCACCCGCCGGAGCGCGATCTGGCTGCCCGGAAGGAACGCGTCCACGCCCATCAGGTTCACCACCACGCCGCCCTTGATCTTCTTGACCAGGGTGCCTTCGACCGGCTGGTCGCTCTCGTGAGCCACGCGGATCTTTTCCCAGACCCGCATGAAGTCGGCCTTCTTCTTGGAGAGGACCACCGCCCCCTCCTGATCCTCCAGGTGCTCGAGGAAGACTTCGACCTCATCGCCTTCCTTGAGGGACTGGGGATCCTTGAACTCGTCGAGGGGGACCGAGCCCTCGGACTTGAAGCCGACGTCGAGAATGACCGCGTTATCGGTGACCCTGAGGACCTTCGACTTGACGATCTCACCCTCGACGATCTGCGCCATGGTGCCCTCGTACATCGAGAGCATCTTCTCGTAGTCTTCGTCGGAGTAGTCTTCGTCGTAGAGGTCTTGCCGAACGCGGAGGCCGGTGGGCGAGGTGAATTGATCGACAGAGGGTTGAAGTTGATCGAGCATGCGTGGGTGAGATCCTTTGTTCACCGCGCCGAAGGGAGCCGCGGGTGAGAAATGTGAGTGCCTGGCCAGCCGGAGTGCCAGCGCAGGAAGCCTTAGAGGATAACACGGGCCTGGTGGCAACGCAAGGCGGGACAATCGGTTGGCCTTGGGTCTCACCGATGACATGGAGCATCCCAGGCTGCGGGAACACCTCGCCTCCGTGGTCGCGCTGATGAAGGTTTCACCGGATTACGAGACTTTTGAGAAGCACCTGAACAAGGCGCTACCACGGTGGGATGATACGCTTCTAATCGCGACTAGGGGGTCTTGGAAGGGGGAGTCTCTTCTTCGGTCGGTGCGGTCCAAGTACCCGGCTGATCGGCCGGCTGAGGCGGGATGCGGCCCGGCTCATGGCCCTCCGTGGCTTCCCGTACAACGCGGAAAGCCGCCTCGTTGAAATCCTCACGCTTGGGCTTGCGGGGGCGTTTGGGCATACCTCAAGTTAGCTTGCCGACCCGGCCTCGGAAATCCCGTCGGTGGTAAGATCATACCGGCGTGTCCAAGTTCGCTCCAACATTGGGGGCCGGGAGGTGAAGGTGACCTCAATGCGTAGCCATGGCTTGGGTTGCGGTGGTTCGGCAGTCACCCAGGTAGGGCGAACGTGTCTCGTCGCGGCCACTGATGTGCGGGCTGTAATGGTACAGTACCAGGGCCATCAAATCGGAGTTGTGAATCCGCACCTCGCCCAACCATAAGCGCCGCTCTAGGCAGTGCGGTATTATCTCCTCCGGCCAAGAGACTGCTCCCAAAAACCGTCATAGCTTTCCCGGATCGGGCTGGGAAAGTTGTGTCGCTCCACGATGCGAAGCTGCGCCCAAAAGCTAGCGGTGGCCCCGTCGTTTCTCACAACGAGGTGCGCGCGCTCTGGCTGCACATTGATGCGCGGGGCCTGCTCTTCCATTTCGCGGAGGCGAGCTGAGTCTGCCCGCTCTTGAACGATCCGGGCACGCGAGAAATGCCATCCGAAGCGAACCAGGGTCCATCCAAGGCCAGCCGCTACGCCCACGCCGATTGCAGCCAACTCTTGGCTCATGCCCTCGACGTAGTAGGCGATGGCGGTAATCACGCCCACCCCTACCTGTTCCCACCAGGACTCCCGGACTTTACCCCCCGCCCATGCGGCCCGGCCGATCTGTTTGGACATGAGGCAAGAATATCCGGCGCTGAGTCGTCGGGAAGAGTCTGAGGCGGGTCATTCTCAACGTTACAGTCAGACTGATACACTACCCAATCGGTTGGATCAGCTCCCCGCGAAGATCGGCCGGGCCAGTCCGACGATCGCTTCCACCTGCTCGTCGAAGCGCATGGACGTGGTGTCGAGCGGAACGGCGTCCTCCGCCGACCGGAGCGGCGCCACCTGCCGGCTGGAATCGGCCTGGTCCCGTGCCGCGAGCGCCTCGGCCTCGACCTCGAGCCGCGCCGGGTCCGCGCTCACCCCCCGCTGATTCACCCGGCGTCCGGCCCGGGCCTCCGGGGTGGCCGTCAGGAAAATCTTGAGCTCCGCGTCCGGAAAGACCACGGTCCCGATGTCCCGCCCGTCCACCACCACCTGCCGGCCCGCCCGCACCATGGCCCGGAGCCGGGTGTTCACCCACTCGCGGATCACCGGTACGGCCGAGACCGCGGAGACCCGGGCCGTGACGTCGGGCGCGCGGATCGCGGCGTCCACCGGCTCGCCCTCCAGATAGGCCGCGAACCCCGCGCCATCCGGCTGGAGCATGAGCCCGCGGTCCTCCGCGGTCCGCAGAATGGTCTCAGGATCCAGCACGCTCAGCGGATCCTCTCCGGGCCGACCCCGGCGCGCGGCCTCGCGCAGGGCCACGAGGGTCACTCCCCGGTAGAGCGCGCCGGAGTCGAGATGGGCGAAGCCCAGGGCTTCCGCCACCGCCCGGGCGGTGGTCGATTTTCCCGACGCGCTGGGCCCGTCGATCGCGATGACCCCCGCCTTCACGCGCTCTCCCGCCGGCGGATGCCTCGAAGGGTGTCTGGGAAGTCCGGGAAGCTGACCGCCGCGCAGGCCAGATCATCGATCGAGACGCGCGCGCCGGGCACCGTGCCCAGCACCGCGAAGGCCATCGCCAGCCGGTGGTCGGCGGCGGTCCGGACTCGCCCACGAGGGGCGGCCTGACCTCCTTCCACGTAGAGGTCATCGCCCGAGACCTCCGCCCGCGCGCCCACCGACCGGAGGTTCTCCGCGATGAGGCCCAGCCGGTCGCTCTCCTTGACCCGGAGCTCGCCCACCTGGCGAAACACCGTGGTGCCTTCGGCGCGCGAGGCCAGCACGGCCAAGAGCGGAATCTCGTCGATGAGCCCGGGAATCTCCCCCGGACCCACCTCCGTGGCACGGAGCTCGGCGGGGCGCACCAGCAGGTCGGCGACCGGCTCGCCGAACTGCTCGGTGGTCTCGGCCAGATCAACCGTGGCCCCCATCCGGGCGAGCACGCCGAGGAACCCGATCCTGGTGGGATTGACTCCGACGGCCGCCACTCGCAGCTCGCCGGCTTCCGCGAGCGCGGCGGCACCGACCAGGAAGGCCGCCGACGAGGGGTCCCCCGGCACCTGGATCTCGAACGGCTCCAGCTGGCCCGAGGGCTGGAAGATGATCCAGCCGTCCCGCTCCTCGACCTGGTAGCCGAATGCGCGGAGCAGGCGTTCGGTGTGGTCCCGCGAGCGGCCGTGCGGCTCGCGCAGCTCGACCGGCACGCCGCCGGCGAGGCCAGCCAGAAGCAGCGCGCTCTTGATCTGGGCGCTCGACACCGGCATCTCGTACCGGAGCGGCCTGAGCGGGCCGCCGCGCACCGTGAGCGGCAACCCATCGCCATCATGCTCGGTGAATCGCGCCCCCATCTGCCCCAGGGGCAGAGTGACGCGACGCATCGGCCGGCGCCGGAGTGAGGCGTCGCCGGTGAGCGTCGCGCCGAAGCGGTGGCCTGCGAGCAGGCCGAGCAGGAGCCGGGTGGTCGTCCCCGAGTTGCCGCAGTCGAGCACAGCGGAGGGGCGAGCCAGGCGGCGGCGACCGCGAATCATCACCACCCGGCCGGCACGGAGCGGCGAGATCTCCACGCCCAGCTGCCGGAGCACCCGCGCGCTGGAGCGGGCATCCAGTGAGGTAAGGGCCCCGCCGACGTGACTCGTCCCCCCGCTCAGCGCCCCGAACAGGAGCGTCCGGTGGGTGATGCTCTTGTCACCCGGGACCCGCACCGTGCCGCCGACTCTCACCGATCCAGTCCTTCCCGAAAGCGCTGAGCAGTCAGCAGATATTCGCGCAGACCCGGGGCGTCACCGGCCGCGAGCAGTCGACGAAGCTCGGCCAGCCCCGCCTCGGTCGAGGCGAGCGCATCGGCCACCGCCTCACGGTTGTGCAGCAGGATGTCGACCCACAGCTCGGGCTGGCTGGCGGAGAGCCGGGTGGTGTCGCGCGCGCCTGGACCGAAGGACACGCCGGCGAGCCCCCGGTCCGCCAGGGTCTTGGCCAGCGCCGACGCGACCGCCTGCGGCAGGTGACTGGTCCAGGCGAGCTGGCGATCATGAGCGCCGGGATCGATCAGGATCGGTGAGGCCTCGAGCACCCGGCGCCAGAAGCTCATCACGCTCCGGGCGGCCTGGTCTCCGCCTGGCGCTCCCGTCTCGCAGACATACACCACGCACCCGCGCAGCCGGTCGGGCCGGGCCGCGGCGAAGCCGGACACGTGGGTGCCGGCGAGCGGGTGCCCGCCGGCAAAGCGACTCCCCAGCCCCGCGGCCGCGGCGCGGGCGACAATGGGCGCCTTCACACTGCAGACGTCGGTCAACAACGCCGAGGATTCAAGCTCCGGGGCCAGCCTGCCGATAAGGTCGAGTGTCGCGCTCGGTGGGACGGCCAGCACCACCAGCTCCGCACCCTTGACGGCGCGGGCCGGGGAGTCGGCCAGGTCGGTGACGGCGGAAGCCTTCAGCGCCTCGGTGCCTTCGTTGCGGGAGGGCGAATAGCCCACCACCCTCGGGATGCCGGCCATCCGCGCCTGCCAGGCGAGCGATCCCCCGATCGCTCCCAGGCCGATGACCGTCATGGACGATGGGCGCACCGATCAGTTTCCGTTGCAAGACGTCACGGAGCGCATCCACCAGCCTGGGTGAGGCGGCAACCGCCGCCGTGAGTGCCTGAGGCAGGCCAGCATTGTAAGGATATGGCGATCGATTCTCAACGTAACGCCCGCCCCTCGCGCACGGCTCTCGCCGATGCGCCTTCCGACGGAAACACCTCCGCTCGCGGCACGCTCGCGCCGGAGCCGGCCGACGCGTGGCTCGCACCGGTGCTGATCGGAGGAGGTCTGTTGAGTCCCGATCAGCTCGCGCAGGTGCGCAGCGAAGGCGGGCCGACGCTCTGGTCGGGGATCACCGCCAGCGGCCGGGCCACCGACGGGCAGATCCTCGAGATCGTGGCCCAGCGCTTCCGCATCCCCCTGGCCGATCTCGCTCTCTGCGAGCCGCGCACGACGACGCTCTTGCCGGAGGCGGTCGCCCGGAAGTACCAGGTCGTGCCGATGTCGGCCAACGACCGGACCATCCGGATCGCGAGCGCCGACCCGCGGGACCTCGACTTGGAGCAGACGCTCCAGTTCATCACCGGCCGGGATGTCGCCTTCCAGCTGGCCGCCCCCGCGGCGATCGCGACGCGACTGGACGAGCTGTACCGGCCCGAGCGCGCCATCGCACGGCTGCTGGATGGGCTCGAGCCCGCCAAGCTGGAGACGGTCGAGCACGAGCCTGCAGCCCCGGCGGCCGACCGGGCGCTCGATGCGCCGGTGTCCAAGCTGGTGGATGCCATGATCAGCGACGCAGTCCGGGAGGGCTCCAGCGACATCCACGCCGAACCGACCGAAGGCGGCGTGGTGGTACGCTACCGGGTGGATGGTGTGCTGCACGAGGTGATGCGGCTGCCCGAAGCGGCGGGCTCGGCGCTGGTCCGGCGCGTCAAGGTCTGGGCCAAGCTCGACGTGACCGATCCGCTGCGGCCGCACGACGGCCGGGCCTCCGCGCGGGTGGACGGCCAGGCTGTCGATCTCCGGGTCTCGACCATTCCTGTCGCCCGCCGGGGCGAGAAGGTCGTCATCCGGATTCTCGACAAGGCCAACCTGCGGGCCAACGTCCCCGACCTCCACTTGCCGGCGAGCGAGACCGCGGCGCTGGAGCGCCTGCTCGGCCACCGGGAGGGGATGGTGCTGATCACGGGGCCGACCGGCAGTGGCAAGACCACCACGCTCTACGCGGCGCTCAACCAGCTCAAGACCGGGCGGGTGAATATCGTCACGGTCGAGGATCCAGTGGAGTACGACATCGCGGGCATCTCCCAGATCCAGGTGAGCGAGGCCCAGGGGCTCACTTTCGCCAAGGCCCTGCGCTCGGTGCTGCGGCAGGACCCCGACATCGTGCTGGTGGGCGAGATCCGCGACCTCGAGACCGCCACCATCGCGATCCAGGCGGGGTTCTCCGGCCACTTCGTGCTCTCCACCCTGCACACCAACGATGCGCCGTCCGCCGTGGTCCGGCTGCGCGACCTGGGAATCGATGCCTTCAAGCTGGCCTCGGTCCTCAAGGGCGTCGTGGCCCAGCGGCTGGTCCGCCGCTTGTGCGACGCCTGTGCCGAGCCGGTGCCTCTCGAGTCGCTCGCCCCCGATGTGCGACCACCCGCCGACCGGGCCGGCGAGGTCCGCATCCGCCGCGCGGTGGGATGCCGGAAATGCAATGGAAGGGGCTACCGCGGACGCCTCGCGATTCTGGAGATCATGCCGATCGACGAGACCGTCGCCCGCCTGATCGATGGGGGTGCGCTTCCCGAGGCGCTGGCCGCCGCCGCGACCAAGGTGTGGATGCGCACCCTCTGGGAGAGCGGTCTCGAGCGAGTGTGGGACGGTGCGACGTCGCTGGACGAGCTCACCCGCGTCCTGGGAGACCGGGCCGGTGAGGAGTCCGCCCCCCAACCACCCGCCCCGGTGCCGGTGGTGGCGACCACCACCCCACCCGCGGGGCCGGTCGCGGCCACTCCGGAATCGCAGAATCGCATCCTGGTGGCGGATGATGACCCCCAGATGCGGCGCCTCATCCGGAACGTGCTCCAGCGCGAGGGCTTCGAAGTGATCGAGGCGGTGGACGGACTGGACGCGCTCGATCGGCTCGAGCAGGAGACGGTCAGCCTGGTCCTGCTCGATGTCGACATGCCCCGGCTCGACGGGCTGGGCGTGCTGGAGGAGCTGCGGGCACAGATGCGCACCGCAGCGCTTCCGGTCATCATCCTGACCGCACACCACGACGATACCGAGGAAAAAGCCCTGGACCTCGGCGCCCACGATTATCTCACCAAACCGGTCCAGACTCGCTCGCTCGTGGCCCGGGTGCGGGCGGTACTCAAGCGCGCAAGCATGTGCTGATCAAGCGATTGCCCACGCGGTCGCGAGCACCGTACGGGCAAGCGGCACGGGTTTGGACCCCTCCACTGGCGTAGATTTTGCCTTCGGACGAGACGCGCAATGGCCAAGATTCTCATCGTCGAGGACAGCTCAGACAATATGAAGCTCTTCCGTACCCTCCTGGTCCTCAAAGGACACGAGGTGACGGGGCTCGCCGGTGGCGAGGGGATGCTGGAGGTCATCGGCCGGGTCCAGCCGGACCTGGTGCTCATGGACATCCAGCTTCCGGGCAAGGATGGCTACGCGCTACTCGAAGAAATCCGCCGGTCCCCGCACCAGGGGCTCCGGGTGCTGGCGCTGACCGCGCATGCCATGAGCGGTGATCGCGAACGGGCCATGGCCGCCGGCTTCGACGGGTACATCACCAAGCCGATCGACATCCGGAGCTTCCCCGAGTTGGTGACCCGCGCGCGCGCCGGCGAGCGCCTGGAGACCTGAATCCGCCAGAGGGTACGGCCGCGATGAGCCACGAGTCCACCCGTCCGACCACTCCGACCACAGCCAATACGGCGAAGAAGGCGCTGCTCGACGCCTTCGACACCGTGCTCAAGACCCAGGCCGATGAGCGCGAGGCCGAGCTCCGCGCGGCCGAGGCACGCCGGCGGGCGCGGACGTGGTCTCGTCCGCTGGTGCTCATCTGCGCGGCGATCGTGCTCTTCACCGGAGCGTATCTGTGGATCGAGCGCCCGGCGTGGGTCTTCCCCGTCCCGCTGGCCCCGGAATCGGTCGCGGTCGAGGAGGCCGGCTTGCGGATCACCATCGCGAACGCGGCCCAGCATGTGGAGCGGTTTCGGGAGCGCAACGGTCGCCTGCCGGAGTCGCTGGAGGAGGCCGGAGCCCACCCGCTGGGCCTGCGTTATACCGTGATCGGGTCGGACTATCGGCTGGAAGGAGAGCGGGAGGGGCTGCTGGTCGCGTTCGCTTCCGGCGAACCGCTGCCGGCCTTCCTCGGCAACAGCTTCAAGGTGATCTCCCGGAGAGACCGATGAGCCGGATGCGGCGGGGCTTCACCTTCGTGGAGCTGTTGATGGTGATCGTGGTGATGGGGCTGCTCAGTGGCCTGGCGATCCTCAAGTACATCGATCTCAGGAATCGGGCGCTCGCCGCCCAGGCCAGCGCGGATCTGGAGACGGTGCGCCTCGCCGCCTACAGCGCATGGTACGAGACCGGAAGCTGGCCCGGGGACGTGGGTCCAGGCGTGCTTCCCGCCGAGCTGGTCCCCTACCTGCCCAAGGGGTTCAGCTTCCAGCGCACCGAGTACACGCTCGACTGGGAGAACTTCGCGCCGCCCGGCGGCGGAAGCTCCGGCGGGATGCAGCTCGGGGTCGTCCTGAGCGCCGCCAATGCCCGGCTCAGCAACGCCCTGGCGCAGACGCTGGGGAACAAAGGACCCTTCGTCCTCAACGGCGGCGACATCACCTACGTGATCGTGGGGCCCGACGGAAGCATCTGACCTCAGCCGAGCGCCTTCCGAAGCGCCGCGGCCTCGGGCGGTGGGCCGGGATACTGTGGATTCAATCGTCCCAACGCCGCGAGCATCGTCGCGGTCACCAGCACATCCCGTACGTGCTTCTTGTCCGCCGGCACCAGGAACCAGGGCGCCTCCTCGGTGCTGGTCCGCTGCAGCAGCTCCCCGTATGCCTCGTTGTACTCCTCCCACCGATTCCGGTCGTCCAGGTCGCCCGCCGAGAACTTCCAGTATTTGGCCGGGTCGTCCAGCCGAGCCAGCAGGCGCTCGCGCTGCTCGTCCCGCGAGATATGCAGGAAGAACTTGAGGATCGTGACGCCGTTCTGGCTCAGGATCCGCTCGAACTGATTGATCTGCTCGTATCGCGGCCGCCAGACCGATTCGGGCGCCAGCTGCCGGACGCGGACCACGAGCACGTCCTCGTAGTGTGATCGATTGAACACGCCGATGGTCCCCTTGGCAGGCACGGCCAGGTGGGCCCGCCACAGGAAGTCGTGCGCCAGCTCGACCGGCGTCGGCGCCCGGAAGTTGGTGACCGAGAAGCCCTGGGGATTCAACGGGCCGAAGACCCGGCGGATGGTGCCGTCCTTGCCGGACCCGTCCCTGCCCTGCAGCACCACCAGCACGGCGCGCTTCCCTTCCGCGTAGAGCGCGGTCTGCAGCGCGTCCAGCTGCTGGCCCGCATCGGCGAGCCATCGGTCCAGCACTTCACGCTTGGGAAAACCCGTCGGCGCCGCCGCCGCCGAGTCGCCGAGGCTGCTCCGAGAGCCCGGCGACACGGGGGCGAGCGGCTCTGGATTCCAGGTCACGGCGATGCCTCCCAGAGCAGCAGCACCAGGGCGTGCGGCGCGACCCGGACGCACTCTCCACTCAGCTGCGCACCCCGGGGCGGGTCCTGCTCGGTGTCGAGGACGCTGCTCCAGCTTCCGGGCCGTGCGGGGGCCGGCACGGTGCATCCAGCACTCCGGGATCCGCCGTTCAGCCAGAGCAGCAGCACCGGATCGTGAGCCTCGTTTCGAATCAGCATCCCGAGCACGTGCCTTGCCGGGTCGTGCCAATCGTCCGCGGTCATCTCGGTTCCGTCCACCCGTAGCCACGCAAGCTGCTTGTTCTCCCACGACGCGGTCTGGTCATGGGGAAAGAACCCGGACCGGTTGAGCTCGGGCAGCCTTCTACGGAGGGCAAACACGGTTCGAGTGAACTCGAGGAGGTGCTCTTGGGCGGGTGTGAGACGCCAGTCGAGCCAGGTGAGCGGGCTGTCGTGGCAGTACGCGTTGTTGTTCCCCCGCTGGGTCCGGCCGAGCTCGTCGCCGTGGGAGATCATCGGCACACCGAGCGAGAAGGCCAGCGTGGCCAGGAAATCGCGCTTGACGCGCTCGCGCCGCCGGATCGTCTGAGTCGCCTCGGCCGGACCTTCCACGCCCCAGTTTCGGCTCAAGTTGTGATCGGCGCCGTCGCGGTTCCCCTCGCCGTTGGCCTCGTTGTGCTTGGTCTCGTAGCTGACCAGATCGTGCAGGGTGAATCCGTCGTGGCAGGTGACGAAATTGACGCTCGCCAGCGGGCCGCGACCACCCGGCTCGTACAGATCGCTGCTCCCCGTGAGCCGGGACGCCATCTCCCCTGCGCTCCCCGGATCGCCCCGCCAGAACCGGCGGACCCCGTCGCGGTACTTGCCATTCCACTCCGCCCAGCCTGCCGGGAAGCGGCCGACCTGATATCCATCGGGACCCAGGTCCCACGGCTCCGCGATCAGCTTGGCCCCCGAGAGCACCGGGTCCCGGCGCACCGCTTCGAAGAAGGGGGCGGCCGGATCCAGCATCGTATCGGCGCGGGCAAGCACCGGCGCGATGTCGAAGCGGAACCCATCCACGTGCATCTCGGCGACCCAGTAGCGGAGGCTGTCCAGCACCAGCTCGAGCGTCCGCGGACGGCGGATGTCGAGCGTGTTCCCGCACCCGGTATAGTCGACGTAGCGGCTCGGATCATCCGGGTCCAGCCGGTAGTAGGCCGCGTTGTCGACTCCTCGGAAGCAGAGGGTCGGCCCCCGGTGATCGCCCTCGGCGGTGTGGTTGTAGACCACGTCGAGGATGACCTCGAGGCCTGCCCGGTGCAGCCGCGCCACCATCATCTTGAACTCCGCGACCTGGCCACCGAGCGCCTCGCGGGCGAATCGCGGGTCCGGCGCGAAGTACCCGATCGGGCTGTAGCCCCAGTAGTTCACCAGGCCGAGCGCGGCGAGGCGGGGCTCAGTCACCGAGTGGTGGACCGGAAGCAGCTCGACCGCGGTGACGCCGAGCCGCAGGAAATGATCGATGATCGGCTCGCTGGCGAGCCCGAGGTACGTGCCCCGCAGCTCCTCCGGCACGCCGGGGTGGAGCATGGTCATGCCCTTGACGTGGCACTCGTAGATCAGGGTGCGCTCCCAGGGAGTGCGCGGAGGCCGGTCGCCCTCCCACTCGAACGCCGGATCGACCACGATCGACTTGGGCATCATGCCGGCGGTGTCGCGCGGGTCCGGCGAGGGCTGAACCCGCGGGTCGGTCACCTCGGCGGACCCGGGCAGGTGCTCCCAGCGGCCCGCGCCGCTCACGGCGCGGGCGTAGGGATCCAGCAGCAGCCTGGCGGGATTGAACCGATGGCCCTGCTCCGGCGCGTAGGGGCCGTGCACGCGATACCCGTAGAGCTGGCCCGGGCCGATTCCGGGAAGATAGGTATGCCACACCCCGTCCTGACCGGAGCAGAGCCCGATCCGTTCCGACGCTGCGGAATTGTCCGGCGCGGCGAAGAGACAGAGATCGACGGCGGTCGCGTGCGCGGAGGCGAGAGCGAAGTTGGTGCCCTCGCCATCCCAGGCGGCGCCGAGCGGGGAAGCATTGCCGGGCAAGGCGTCAATCATGGGGCAGAAGTATAGCTCCGGGTGGTCGGGCCCACCGAGCTATTCGATGGTCTTCTGGAACCGCGCCACGCTGAGCGCCACCAGGATGACCGCGAAGGCGACGAGGATGAGTCCTTCGCGCCAGAGATGGTCCAGTCCGACGTTTTTGAGCAGCACGCCCCGCAGGATGGTGAGAAAGTAGGTGAGCGGCAGCGCCGCCCCGATCCACTGGGCCGGCGCCGGCATGGCCTCACGGGGAAACATGAAGCCGGAGAGGAGAATATTCGGGAGCAGGAAGAGAAAGCTCAGCTGCATCGCCTGCACCTGGCTCCGCACCAGGGTCGACATGAGGAGCCCGAGCGCGAGACTCGCGACGATGAACGCGAAGCTCAGGAGATAGAGCAGCGGCAGGCTGCCGAGCATGGGGACCTGAAAGAGCAGCCGGCCCAGAATCAGGATGACCGTGATCTGCACGTATCCGATCAGCAGAAACGGCAGGATCTTTCCCAGGATCAGGCTGGTCTTGTCGATCGGCGTGACGATGAGCTGCTCCAGCGTACCCCGCTCGCGCTCCCGGACGATCGACATGCTGGTGATGAGCACCAGCGTGAGGGAAAGCAACACGCCGATGATCCCCGGCACGATGTACACCGCGCTCCGGAGGCCCGGGTTGTACCATGGCCGGACCCGCACCTCGAGCCGGGGAGGCCGGGCGCCGTCGAGCGCCGCCGCGCGGGCCGACGCGGCCAGCATGGCGCCGGACAGCGCCGCGGAGGAGGCCAGCGGGTCCGCGGCGTCCACGATGACCTGGGCCTGCCCGGTGCCGCGCTCGATGTCCCGCATGAAGCGCGGCGGAATGACCAGCCCGGCGCTCGCCCGGCCGGCTTCGATCCGATCCGTCAGCTCGGCGCGGGTTCGGACCTGCTCGACGATGTCGAAGTTCCCGGTGTTCCGCAGCACCTCGATCAGCCGGCGGCTCTCCGGCGTCCGGGACTCGTCCAGTACCACGGTGTGAAGGTGGCGGACCTCGGTCTGGATGGCGTAGCCGAAGAGCACCAGCTGGATGGCCGGGATGCCGAGCATCATCGCGAGGGTGAACCGGTCCCGGCGGAGCTGCACCAGCTCCTTCCACAGCATCGGCCAGAGTCTCATGCGACGGCCCCCTCGTCCCGGCGCTGCAGCTCGATGAAGACGTCTTCGATCGACCGCTGGCCGAACTGGGCCAGCACTTCGGCCACGGTGCCCACCGCGATCAGGTGCCCGCGCGAGAGGAAGGCCAGCCGCTGGCAGCGCTCCGCCTCGTCCATGTAGTGGGTCGTGACCAGGATCGTGGTCCCCTGCTGGGCCAGGGCGTAGATCCATTGCCAGAAGAGCCGGCGCGACGCCGGGTCGACGCCGGCCGTGGGCTCGTCGAGGAACAGCATGGCGGGCCGGTGCGCGGTGGCGCAGGCCAAGGCCAGCCGCTGCTTCCAGCCGCCGCTCAGCTCGCCGGCGAGCTGCGCCGCCCGAGGCTCGAGACCCAGGTCGTGCATCAGCTCGGCGGTCCGCTCCCGGCGCATCGCCCCGCGGAGTCCGTAGATCGAGGCGTAGAACCGGATGTTCTCGGCCACGCTGAGGTCGTCGTACAGCCCGAAGCGTTGCGACATGTAGCCGATCTTCCGCCTGACCTGCTCCGGTTCCCGAGTCACGTCGTGCCCGACGACGACGGCCGTCCCGGACGTCGGCGCCATGAGGCCGCAGAGCATGCGGATGGTGGTCGTCTTGCCGGAGCCGTTGGGTCCCAGGAGGCCGACCACCTCGCCGCGCCGGATCGAGAGCTCCAGGTCCTCCACCGCGACCCGGGAGCCGAAGACCTTCCGCAGGCCGTGAATCACGACCGCGTCTTCGGGCGCCGCGGGGCTGGTCACGGAGCCTCCGGGGCGTGGATCTCCACCGTGGCCGGAAGTCCCGGCTTGAGAAGCCCGGTCGAATCCTGGAGCGCGACCTTGACGCCGAAGACCAGATCGGCACGTTCCCGCTCGGTGAGCGCCACGCGGGGCGTGAATTCCGCCTCGGCTCTGATGGCGACCACCCGGCCGAGGATCGGCCGATCGGGAAATCCATCCAGCACGGCCGTGGCCGCCTGCCCCTGACGCACCCGGGGCAACTGACGGGTAGGGACGTAGACTCGCACGTAGGGCGCGGCGGATTCGCCGAGGGTCACGGCCGACTGGCCGATGGCGAGCATCTCCCCGGGCTCGGCGTTGCGGGAGAGGACGACGCCGGATACTGGCGCGAGCAGCACCAGGTCCTGCGCCACCGCGGTGGTGGCCTGCAGCGCCGCGCGAGCCCGCGCGGCTTCGGCTCGTGCCGCCTGGACCCGTTCCGGCCGGGTGCCCTCGCGGAGGAGATCGAGCGCGTGACGCGCGGCGTCGCGCCGGGCGGCGGCGGACGCTGCGGCACCCTCGGCGTCATCCAGGGACTGCCGGCTCACGGTGCCGGTGGTGGCAAGCGGGCGAATCCGCTCCAGGTCACGCCTGGTCCGCTCGGCCTCGGCTTCGGCCATCCGAAGATCGGCTTCCGCGCGGCGAACCTCCTCGGGCCGGGCACCGGCCACCGCCTCGCGCAGCGCCGCCTCCGCCGAGCGGAGGCGGGCTTCGCCCTGCGCCAGGTCGGCCCGGGTGGTCGACTGGGTGAGCACGACGAGGGTGTCACCCAGGCTCACGCTCTCGCCTTCATCCACCCACACCCGCACCACCCGGGCCGGCACCTGGGGGGCAACCTCCAGCTCCCGCACCTCGATGGTTCCGGTGCCCACGATCCGATCGGTCCTGGAGTGGGTGCAGGCCATCATGGCGAGTGGCACCCACAGGAGCGCCCGTCTCATCCGGCCTTCCTGGTGCGGCCGCGGCGAGCGACCAGGGGGCGCGCAGTCAGGCCGGCGAGGGCGAAGTCCGCGGCGTGCCGTGCGAAGGCACGCAGCGTGCCGAGCGAGGGTCCCTCCGGGCCGGTCTTCAGCAGAATCCGGATCGCCGGGCGCGCGATGGTGAAGTACGCCACCTGGGAGACGATGGAGATGGCCGCGAAGCGGGGGTCCAGGCCGCGGCGGAAGACTCCGGCCGCCTGGCCTTCACGCACCAGATCGCAGAGCCGCCGGAAAGTGGTGGCCGCGAGGACGTGGAGCTGGCCGACCGCGTGGGCCGCGTCCGATTCCGCCAGCTCGCGCACCAGGAGGCGGGGAAAGCGGGGGTTGGCGGCGATCACCTCCGCCTGCGCCGCGACCAGCGCCCGGAGGCGGGACTCCGGCGGGCCGGGCTGATCCAGGCTGCCACTGGTCCGCTCGACCAGGTGCCCGATCAGGCGCCGCAGCACCTCCTGGTAGAGCTCCTCCTTGCCGGCGAAGTAGTAGTAGAGCAGCGCGCTGTTCACGCCGGCGGCGCGGCCGATCTGCTTGATCGTGGTGCGCGCGAAGCCCTGCTCGGCGAAGAGCCGCTCGGCGGCATCGAGGATCTGGTCCCGGCTGGCGGTCTCGGCCATGCGAACTAATTAATCGGTTAGTTAATCCGGCGCAAGCAGGCCGCCCGCCGTGACTACCGCGGGCGCCCGGTAGGGCGGCCCCGGAGCGCGCGGATCCGCAGCAATCCCCGGAGCACGACGAGGAGGATGACCACGGTCCAGAGGGCGGTGTAGCCCAGCTTCAGGGTGCCCGAGGCCGAGCGGAGCGGGGTGAGGCGATCGAGAGCGATGAAGCCGCCGTCGACCAGGAGCACGACGACGACGAGCAGCAGCAGCTCGCGCGTCAGGCGGGCGGTGCCGGAGCCTTCTGGAGCAGCGTGGAGCACCAGGCCACCTCGATCGCCAGCCGGTCGATCTCGCTCCGGGTCTCGGCCAGACACTCCTGGAGGTCGCGGCCTCCGGCGGTGGAATCCAGCACGGCCACGACCTCGCGGAGCCCCTGCAGCTCGTAGGTGAGCAGCTCGTGATAGCGCTGGGCCGCCACCGGATGGGTCGGCGCCAGGCGGCGTAGCTCCGCCTTCCGATCGAGCGTGTGCTCGATGGAATGGCGGGCCGCGTAATCCTCCGCGGCGATCCGCGGCCGGCGGCGCTCCAGCGGCAGGGTCACGAAGGGCAAGCGGCGCCGGTGGTGGGAGCGAAGCTCGTCGAGGGCATCGAGCAGCGTGCGCAGCAAGGAAGGCACGGCGCGGCTAGTCCCTGCCCTGCCAGGTGGAGCGCAGGTAGAGACTGCCGGCGATGAGCATGAGTCCGGCGAGCAGCGGTCCCGGCCCGCCGTCGCTCTCGAAGCGGAAGGGGAGTGGCCCGGCCTGACCGGGCACCTTCTGCATGATCGTCATGATGCCGACCGCGACCCCTCCGGCACCGAGCAGCGCGAGCAGGGCGAACAGGTTCCGCATTCAGATCCTCGGGGCAGCAGGTGAAAGGGCTACCGTCCTGGCGCCTGGGCCGCCAGCTCGCTCAGGAACGTGACCGCGGCGGCGACCCCGCCCTGGGGAGAGGCCGCGATCTGCAAGGCGCGAAGCAGAACCGGTGAGAGCGCTTCGGCCTGGGCGTCGCGCAGCTCCACCGGCGACGACAACCCTCGCGCCAGCTGCGGCAGCACGCCCGTGAGCTTGTGGGTCATCGCCTCTTCGGTGACCGCATTCCACATGGCCACGAACTCCTGGGTGTTCTCCGGGCGGCGCAGTCCCTCGTTTGCCATGTCATTCTCCGTGGTCGGGTGCCCAAGAATTTATGGCCGACAGCCGGCGGCGCCAACTCCACGGGTCGGCGGCAGCATGGATCTTGCCCCTCGTTCACAGGTCACCGACACAATCTTTGCACCCTGGGCTACCCCACAGTGGAGCGGAGACTTCCATGCGGGTCCGTCGGCTCCTCCTCAGTCTGCTGCTTGCAGGGTGCGGCGAATCCGCGGGTCCTGCCGACGCCGGCCCCGGCGACCCGCCCACCGGCGGCAACCCATCTCCCGGCGGGAGCGGCACGCTCGCGAGCATCGGTGGATGCCAGGTCTTTCCCGCGGACAACGCCTGGAATCGCGACGTGAGTGCGGACCCGGTCGCCACCAACTCGGCGGCCCTACTGGCGGTCATGTCGCCCGCCAGCGCGCTCCATCTCGACCTGGGGACGACCGAGGAATACTACGGCATTCCCTACACCGTCGTACCGGCGGATCAGCCGCTCGTGCCGATCACCTTCGGCACCGACGGCGCCGACTACTCCGACGAGAGCGATCCCGGACCGGTGCCGATTCCCCTGGACGCGCACATCGAGGGCGGCAGCACCGCCGACCCCGATCCGGGCTCCGGCGATCGCCACGTGCTGGTGGTGCGTCAAGGCGAGTGCGCGTTGTACGAGCTCTACAACGCGGTGCGCAGCGGCGGCGGGTTCCGGGTGAGCTCGTCGGCGAAGTGGGATCTCACCACCAACGCGACCCGCCCGGCCGGCTGGACCTCGGCCGACGCGGCGGGCCTGCCGATCCTGCCTGGGCTGCTCAAGCACGACGAGGTGGCGGAGGACCGGCTCACCCACGCGATCCGATTCACCGTACCGCATGTGAGGCGCGCCTACGTTCCGCCGGCGAGCCACTGCGGACAGTACACCGACACCAGTCTCCCGCCGTACGGCACCCGGGCCCGGCTCCGGGCAGATTTCTCGCTCGCGCCCTATACCGGCGACGCGCTCGTGCTGCTCACCGCGCTCAAGAAGTATGGCCTGATGCTCGCCGACCAGGGCAGTCCCTGGTACCTCACCGGCACGTCCGACCCGGCCTGGTCCGATGCGCTGGACCAGCTCCGCACCCACCCGGTGCACGGGAGCGACTTCGAGCTCCTGCAGAGCGGACCGATCACCAGCTGCTGACAACGGCTCAGCCGGCGGTCGGTCGGGCCGTTCCCAGCTCGGTCTGCCGGACGGCGCCGACTCCGGAGGCGTCGCCGGTCACCACGCGCCGGTGAGTGTCCAGCTGGCCCAGGTGATACGCGAGATGCACCAGCAGGTGCACGAGGTACTCCTCCGTGTCCACTCGCACGCCACCGACGATCTCGGGAAACTGCTTCGGAAGATCCTCATCTTTTAGACGTGCGAGGACCGACCCCACTGCCGCGCGGGCCGTCTCGAGCTCCTCCAGGAGCTCCGCACGGGGCACGTCGCGCCGGGCGAACTCGGCCGGCCGATCCCGCACGTAGCCCGTCCGCCCCAACTGCGCGCCGATATAGTGCTGGAGATTCCCCGCCAGATGCAGCGCGAGCGTTCCCCCGCTGTTGGGGACGCCGGGCAGTATCCGCCAGATCAGGTGGTCGTCGGGATAAGCCTCGAGCTCGCGGCGGACAGTCTTGAGCTCTCGGTCGACGATGGCCGCGACGGTGGATACCAGCATGAGGAGACCTCCCGGTGGAGGATTCAGGCTCTCGCTTCAAGACGCCTCCGTGCCTCGACCACCAGCGCGCGGTTGCCATCGGCCGGCGTGCCGTCAGGCAACCGAAGGATGTCTTCCAGCCCGATGCGCGCATCGTAGCCTCGGCGGGCCGCTTCGTCGAGGAGTAGCCAGGCGGTGGCTTCGGTGCCATGGAGGAGGCGGGGGCATCTGATGCCCGAGCTCTCGAGGACCGCTTCGATCCGATCGGCGATGCCGAGAGCCACACTCAGGTCCTGTGCCTGCGGCTCCAGGAGCACTCGAAGGCACTCGTCGGCCAGCCCGCTCTCGGCCAGGTGACAGGTAGCATGTTCGTCGCTGAGCCCAGCCTCCACGCCGATCCCGCGGCGCAAGAGCAGCCGCGCGAGCGAGGCTGCCCCGGGTTCATCGAAGTTTACCGAGGCGAAGTCCGGGAGCTCACTCCATCCCGCCACCAGATCCTGGCGCTCGGCCCCGCTCCCCGCGATCCAGGCCCCGGTGCTCACGCCGAGCGGGGTTGAAGGCAGGGCCTGACGTATCGCCAGCACGAGACGGTCGATATCCGCAGCCGCGAGGCTCTCCCCGCCATCCGAGCCACGCGAGTGCGCGTGGATGGCCCCCGCCCCAGCGGCCACTGACTCCGCGGCTGCGGCTGCCAGCGCCTCTCGTGTGACGGGGAGGAGAGGATGTGCACCCGCGGGTCGAGCGCCGTTGAGCGCAGCCTGCAACAGCATCGGCGGCTAGGGTGAGGTTCCGAGGTCGGACTGGTCCAGCACACGCCGAAGGCCCAGCAGCAGCAATGTCACCCCGAGCAACTGCAGCAGATGGAAGAGCCCGTTGTGATCGAAGTCCCAGACCAGCCGGACGGCGATCGGTCCGCTCGCCTGGACCACGCCGGCCAGGAGGCTCACCGCCAGCGCGAGCGCCATGAGGCCGGCACCGCGCCGGGTCCGCAGATAGGCCAGCCGGAGATAGACCAGCAGGGAGAAGATCAGCGCCCCCGCCTCGAAGATCACGAAGACCAGAAAGTCGCCTCGCGCGGCCCGGGTGATTCCATAGAACACCAGCGCCAGGCCCAGCAGCGGAAGGAGAAGGCGCCTGGCGGTCACCTCACCGCGCCAGGCGTCCGCGGCCCCGACCACGAACAGCGCCATCGTGATGCCGAGCAGGAGATAGAGAGGTTGCCAGAGCGCCTCGCGAACCGCGCCGCTCATGACCAGGCCGTGGGCGATGGCCCCCAATCCGGACGCGAGGGAGAGCGTGAGGAGGGCCGCCAGCCAGATGCGTCGCGCCAGCGACCGGGGAACGGCTCGCGTCAGGTAGACCGCCCCGCCCAGCGACAGCAGCGCCAGGGCGGCGTCGGTCGCGGCCGTGGTCCGCTCGGTGGCCGACCCGACGAACTCGGTGGTCACCATATTCCTCGATGGACGAGCGCGCGCCGCGAGACCTGATCCCGGACGAACGCGAGCACCGCGTCCGGCGCGATGACCGGCAGCCTGGCGGGCCGCACGATGAGTCGCTGCATGGGTGGTCGGCTCAGTCGCCTCTGCCGGCGCGGGCGATGCCGCCCAATCGGGCCAGCAGCGGCAGCTCGCTCTCGGGAATCCATTCGGCCACCCAGCGCACCACCCGGCCGGGCCACTCGGGGTCGAGGGGTGCACCATCGGCGATCGCCGCGCGCTGGGCCGTGAGTTCCTCGAGCAGCCGACCGAGCTGCGACTGCGCGGACGCCCCGTCGTTCGTGCGGAGGCCCACGGCCTCCATCCGCCGCACCGCCGCGATGGTCTGGTCGAAGGCCGCGAGGAGCCTGGTCGCCGCCATTTCCTCAGAGCCCGAGCGAGTAGGTGTAGAACTCCTCATCCCGGCGATACCCCAGCGACTCGTAGAGCGCCTGGGCCAGGGTGTTGGAGCGGGCCGTGGTGAGCTCGATGGACTGGGCGCCGGTCTCCTCCGCGAGCTGGCGCGCGCGATCCATCAATTGCCGGCCTACGCCGCGCCCCCGCGCCGAGGGAACCACGTACAGATCGTTCAGCAACCAGATCCGGCCGGGCCGCGGCCCGGTCGAGGAGAAGAGTGGATACAGCTGCACGAACCCCAGCACGGCCCCGGCGGCCTCCGCCAGGTAGACCTCGGAGTCTCCCGCGGTGAGTCGCGCATGGAGGAACGCGCGTGCGACCGGCAGATCGTGCGGCTGCCGATAGAACTGCCGGTAGGCATCGAACAGCGGAGCGACGAGATCGAGGTCCTCCAGCCCGGCTTGGCGCACCGAGAGGGGAGCCTCCCCGGCAGGCCCAGCGGCAGCTCGCATGCTAGAATCCATCATGGCTTGCCACGATCTTCACCCTCACTTTCGAGACCGATGAACGCCGACGAGCTTCGCGCCCTGCAGTCTCCCCTCAAAGCCCGATACCGGGAAGACCCGGCCGGCGCCCTGGTGACACTCACTGCCAGTGGGAGCCTCGACTCGCACGCCATCGCCTGCCGGGTCGAGACCGGGCGCGCTCTGGTGGAGGCAGGGCTTCACCCCGCGAGTGGTGGAACGGGACTGCAGGCCTGCTCCGGCGACATGCTGCTCGAGGCCCTGGTGGCGTGTGCCGGCGTGACTCTCAGGGCGGTCGCGACGGCTCTCGGCATCGAGGTGCGAGCGGGCACGGTCCGGGCCGAAGGCGATCTCGATTTCCGCGGCACGCTGGGCGTGAGCAAGGAGACACCGGTCGGGTTCCAGGAGATCCGGCTGGGCTTCGAGCTCGACACCGACGCATCTTCCGAGCAACTGGACACGCTGTTCCGGCTCACCGAGCGCTACTGCGTCGTGCTGCAGACCCTCCGCCGACCGCCGGCGGTTCGGCTCACGAACGCCGGCCCAGGCGAGCACGCTCCTGCCACAAGCGCTTGAGCAACTGAATCTGTCCGGTGTGATACGCATCGTGCGCGGCGATGCCCAGCAGCAGCTCACCGTACGTCCACCGCCGGCCTCCCGGCGGCACCCGATCGAGCGGCCAGTCGGGCACCCGCCGCAACGCATCGAGCAGGAGCTGGTGCTCCGACTTGAGGAGCGCCACGTCCTGCTCCCAGGCGGCGCGCTCCGGCACCGGCGCAACCGAAGGCCAGTTGGCGGGCTTTCGGGGGAACCGGGAGACCGGCCCGGCCTCGAGGTGGCGCCGCACGGTGTATTTCCAGTAGGCCATGTGCAGGGC
This sequence comes from Gemmatimonadales bacterium, assembly GCA_045803515.1. Taxonomy (GTDB): domain Bacteria; phylum Gemmatimonadota; class Gemmatimonadetes; order Gemmatimonadales; family GWC2-71-9; genus CAVVWJ01. The sequence goes on along the minus strand of JBJMOX010000356.1, from coordinate 26,994 downwards.
AAGCTGCCAGATGCTCTTCCGGCTCGGCGTGGGCGCCCAATGCGCCTGTTCGGCGGTCACCCCACGCAGCGCGCCTACCGGGGTGGGGCCGCCGTGCCAGCTCCGCCTGCCGGTCTGCGGTTGCAGGTTCCACTCCAGGAGTTCGCGGCTCAGCGATGCCATCGGGGGCTCCGTCACGTCAGGGCCAGCGCCATCACTCGGTCATTCTGCGGCTCGGAGCCGAGCACGAACGTCTGGGTGCCGACATCCGCGAAGCCGCACTTGCGATAGAAGGCGATCCCGCGGGAATTCTGCTGCCATACCCCGAGCCAGACCGTCTCCACGCCCCGGGCAGTGGCCTCGCGAGCGGTCGCGGTCATCAGGGCCTGCGCCACCCCGCGTCCATGCCATGGTCGGTCGACGTAGAATCGGGACAGCTCGAGCCGGTCCGTGCCGGGGACGCAGTCGGGCGGGCTCCCGGGCCGGAGCTGCGCGTATCCGATGAGCTGCGAGCCCGCCTCGGCGACGATGGTCGCCATCCGCGGGTCAGCAAGCTCGGCGGCTTGCTTCTCCGGGCTGAAATGGGCCGAAAGGTACTGGGCCATGTTCTCCGGCCGGTTGTGCTCGGCGTAGGTATCGCGAAAGGTCCGAACGGCGAGCTCGGAGAGCCGCTCGGCATCGGCAACGGCGGCGATCCGAATGGAGAACTCCTGCACGACCGTCATCCTCACGAAAGGCTCCCTTCAGATACTGGCCTCAACGGCCAGGCGAGGCCGGCTCCGAGAGGCTCACCGCGGTACCGAGCCCTGCATACACGTAGCGGTCCGCGAATACCCGGCTCAACACGTCGAATGCCGGCTCCCCGGTGCAATGGCCCGGAGCGAGGTAGTCGATCTTCCACCGGTCGTGCAGCGCGGTGGCGATGCGTTCGATCTCAGGGTCGGGCGTAGCCACCAGATGCAGCCCCCCGAATACCATGTGCACGTGGTCTCCGAATGGCTGCGTCGCCGCGACGATGGTTTCGATCCCCGGGTGGGAGCAGCCGACCACGAGCACCAGTCCGGCGGGCGTCCGAATGGCGAGCGACAACTCCCGCAGCTCCAGCGTTCCGGGCGTCTGAGACACGGTGGAGACGATCGCCACGCCCGGTGCAACCTCCGTCAGGCTGTCGATCAAGACGAAGTGTGCCCGGGGCCAGGGTGAGCCCGATATGATGGCTTTGGGCGACGTGCCCCCATAATATCGCATGCGCGGAGCCAAGCGGTTGTCCCGCCGGAGAAAGCTTGCGGGCAGAGAGGAGCCGAACACGCCGAATCCCTCCCGGGGGGCATAGATCGTGACCCCGGGGTTCTGCCGCAGCAAGTAGGCGAGACCTCCGGTGTGGTCGCCGTGGCGGTGGGACACGATGACGAAGTCGAGGTGTTTGAGATCGACCCCCAGCGCCCGGATATTGCGCTCGAAGATGGCGCCGTCGTTTCCCGTGTCGAAGAGAATGCGCTTCCCGCCATACTCCACCAGGGCTGCGAACCCCCAGTCGGCCACCAGCCCCGGATGATCGCCGAAGGCGTCGTATAGGATGGTGACGCGGTTGGCCGGATGGACGGGCCGTGCCCAGCCGACCGTCGGCAACGCCAGCAGGAGGAGCCAGAGCAGCCGATAGCGAACGACGGGTGGAGTCCCCCGACGTAGGAAAGCGTTAGACATGGTGCACCTCCAGCCCTACTTTGTGGGAGAATCCATCCCGGTCAGTCGCGCATGACCAGCGCCCGCGAGGCCCGCCTCAAGTCGGAATACGCCCACCTCTACCCCGGCCTCGACCCGGGGGTGTGGTATAACGCCGCCTGGCTGTCCGCCAGACAGTTCGCCCGCGTGCCGTGTGACGGCGAAGCCGCGTCGATTGCCCGGATGGTCGACGAGCGCCACTTCGAATTCCGCGGGGGGCGGTCGCGACGCCTGCACCGACACCGGTCCTAAGGGGATCAATCCTACAACCGGTATCGGGTGCGCAGCACCTCCAGATGATGGTGCTCGTGTCCCGCCACGACGTAGGCCAGGGCTCGGACCGTGACCGGGTTGGCGTTGACGACGCCTCGCCGACCCCAGGCGCCGGGCGGGAGGCCTTGGAAGAAAGCGAGTGAGGCCTGTCGGACCGCCGTCCACTCGCCGACCAGGCTCGCCAGGCTGCGGGCCTCCGCGCCCGATTCGGGGACGTAGGCGTTCTCCTCGAAGCCGGCCAACGGGGTGGCGTCGCCGCGGGCGAAGCGGAGCGCGCGATAGACCATGATCCGCTCCGCGTCGTTGAGGTGTCCCACCAGCTCTTTCACGCTCCATTTGGCCGGGGCATAGCGAAATCCACCGCGGTCTTCCGGGATCCCTGCCAGGCGCCCGGACGTCTCCTCCAGCTGGCGGGCGAGCACCTCCAGGACATCGGACCCTCTGGGGACCCGCCCCACGTAGTCCGCGTAGGCCTGCGGGTACTCGTCCGCGGCCGGGGGTTGAGTCGAAAACATGCCGGCTCCGGTTGATCGGTGAGTGGCCAGTCTGGCTGATCGGGCCACCCCGGGCAAGACCCCCGCCTACTTGTGCCGGAATGCTCGACCTGTTAGTATTGCTGCGCGATTGCTGCGCATGATGTGCGCGGCCAGGGTCCAAGGTCATCACAGGGGGCTGGCGGAAGTCGCGCCGGCTCCCTTTTTAGTGGTTGCTCTTCGAGGTCCCGCCCATTCGGGCGCGCCGGGGCAACCGCCCCGCGTGAGGGTCAAATCACGCGCTTCCGTAGTCGGCTGGGCGGCATCGCCGGACTCCGATTACAACAACACGCAAGGAGTAGGAAATGGCACGCACCACCGGCACGGTCAAGTGGTTCAATGATGCGAAGGGCTTCGGCTTTATCACCCCCGAGGACGGTCAGAAGGATTGTTTCGTCCATCATTCGGCGATTCAGGGTCAGGGCTTCAAGAGCCTGGCCGAGGGTGAGCGAGTCGAGTTCGACGTCGTGCAGGGCCAGAAGGGCCCCGCGGCGGAGAACGTGGTGAAGCTCGGGCGTTAAGCTCAGAGCTCGCAGTCGCCCCGCAAGGGGAGTGGCGGCCGATAGCTTCCGTATCGGCCGCCACTCGCGTCCGGCCCTCAGTCGATCAGCACCTCGGCCATCCGGCGGCCCAGGTAGAGGCCGGCCCCGGTACCCAGCATGCTGAGGATGAACGCGGAGAAGAGGCCGATCCGGTCGCCCGCCCACCAGCCGACGGCACCGCCGACCGACGCGCCCACCCACGCCAGCAGCTTGCTCATCGATCCTCCGTCGCCCAGACAACCTCGCAGCCGACCGCGATCTCGCCGTCGTCCAGTACCTCGGCGAAGACGCCCCCACCCCACTCCGACTCCATGGCGGTACGGAGTCCCGGCAGCGCCTCATCCATCCGCTCGCAGGGCCGAGTCTCGCCCAGGACGCGCAGGCGGTGCCCGCCGATCAGCAGCACGCGGTCCCGGCTCTCCTTGAGTGCGAGTCCGCTCACCAGCAGGTTGGCGCGCCGGGCGCTGGGCGACACGTCCGCGCCGAGCTCCCGCATGAGCCGGCCCCAGACCTCGCGCTCGATGATGGTGACCTGGCGATGCCGGCTCCGGTCCGCGCTGCCGGCGAGGCCCCGGCCGGTCACCAGGGTCGCCGCGGCCACGGGATCCATGGGACCCCGGTGCGCGCGCTTGATCCAGATCGATTCCAGACGCCCCCCCATGTGCACTCCTTGCTGCCGCGGTCAGCTTCGGCGGCCAGCGAGCGGCTTCACGTACCGAAGCGTTTCCGGGACATAGCCCTGCCGCTCGTAGATCCCTCGGGCCCGGGCGTTCTGCTCGAACACATTGAGGGTAATGAAGGGATACCCGCGCTCCTGGGCCCAGCGTTCGGCCTCCTCGAGCAACACCCGGCCGACGCCTCGCCCCTCCGCCTCGGCGCTGACGGCCAGGACCGAGACGTGGGCGTGGTCTGCCTGCTCGAAGTAGTCGGTGAGCGACTGGAGGTATACGAAACCTGCGGGCCGTCCTCCGGCGTCCTCCGCCACCAGGAGGGCGGAGCCCTCGGGGGGCGCCACCAGCGCCGCCGCGAGCGTCAGCTCCTCGGCCCGGGTGACTTCGGCGGGGGTTCGCCATGGCGGGAGCGCGAACCCCGAGGAGAGCCGGGGCGCGAGGGCGAGAATGAACGAACGATCCGCGGCCCGAGCGGGACGGACCAGCCAGCCCTCCGGGGTCATTGCCTGCTCATCAGGTGCGCGCACCCCTGGCCTCCGGAGGATGGATGCTCCTAGCGGAGCATGTCGTGCTTGCGATAGGCGACGCAGGCGGGATCGGCCGGTCGCCGATCCCTTTGGGTAGCGGGATACGAGGAGTCGGCGCGCGCAGTGTCCGCCGCCGAGTGCGCGCCGGCGTACCGCTCCCGGCACTGGGCGAGTACGCTTTGCAACTCGGCCCGCATGGTCTGGACCCGCTGCGTCCGGGAGATCACGGCCGGCACGAGGGCGACCGCGGCCGAACCCAGGAGGATTGCCGCGATCACGCCTCGCGAGCGAGCCGGGCGGATGGCGTCACCGTCACTGCTCACGCGACTTGCCGTTGCCGACCGGCGCCCCGAACACCTCCTTCTCTACCCAACGCAGGAGCGCCCGGTCGGTTTCGGAGGACTCCTGTCCGCTCACATGCGCCATGACCGGCGTCCGCTTGCCCTCGTTCATGAGGAACCACATCGGGGGAAGGGCGGATTCGCCCCGGCGCTCGCTCGCCGCGCGCGCCTCGTAGGAAACGAAGTGGAATTCTCGGCCGCGACAGACCAGGCGGCGTTGCTCCGGCTTATAACTGGACACGCAAAACTCTCGGGGGCGGGGGTGCGCGCCATTCGCGGTGGCTGCGCGCGCAGCGACGACCCACCGGGCGCGGCCCGACACCGCGCAGTTGCAATCTAATCGGAATGCCGATCACGTGTATCGGGCGTGTGATCCAAGTCACATTGCACCAGCATCTTACCCGATCTACCCTCTTGTGAAGTCTAGACAATTTGGCTTCTCTTCGGGGAGGTGCGAACCGGCCGAAACCAAGAGGAGGTCAGATATGGCCAAGCAGCCGGAGAAGAAGCCCCGGACCGGCTCACCGTCCAACACCGTCAAGGATCCCGATGAGTGGACCCAGCTGCAGGAGAAGACCGGGCGAGGCCGGGGAAACGGTCGCTGACCCAACCGATCATTCGCTCTCGCTCAGCGATTCGACGACCACTGCGGTCCCGTAGCAGATGACCTCGGTGACACCCGACATGATCTCGGTGGCGTCGTAGCGGATGCCGACGACGCCGTTGGCGCCACGGCGTTGCGCCTGGGCCAAGAGGATATCGAAGGCGTCCTGCCGGGTACGCTCGCACAGGGAGCTCAGGATGCTGATGTGTCCCCCGAGCAGGGTCTCCAGGCGCGCGCCCACGGTCCCGAACAGCGATCGCGAGCGGACCGTCACACCCCGGACCACGCCGAGCGAGTGGACCACCCGGAAGCCTTCCAGAGTGAAGGTGGTCGAGGTCATCTCTTCGTCCATGGCGCCTCTCCCTCTGGACCAGTCCGTGCTCAAACCTGCAGACCCTGGAGTCCCGCGTCGGCCACCTCGCCGTCCTGCGAGGATGTCATCCCGCTCACGCCGATCGCGCCGACCACGTGTCCGTTCACCCGGACCGGGAGGCCGCCTTCGAGCACCACGGCGCGGAGACTGAGAAAAGCGGTCCGTCCCCCGGCGATCGCGTCGTCCAGCGCCTTGGTCGGCCGTCGCATCCGTGCGGCGGTTCGCGCCTTCTCCACCGCGATCTCCTGGCTGGCAGGCTGGGTGTCGTCGAGACAGTGGAGCAGCATGAGTCCGCCCGCGGGGTCCACGACGGCGATGACCACGGTCCAGCCACGCGCCAGCGCGAACGCCTCCGCCGCAGCCGCCATCGCCTTGGCCGCCGTGAGGGTCAATACCCGCATCTCCCGCAGATGCTCAGACATGAGGCCGCCGGAACTCCTGCCGCGCGGAAGGAGAGAGCAACAGCACGACCCCCAGGGCCATCAGGCCGAGCGAGGCGAAGAGGAACACCTGAAAGCTGCTGGGCTGGAGCCACTGGAGGTCTCTGCGCTCGAAGACCAGGACGGTCAGGAGCCCGGTCACCAGCCAGAATGAGCCGAGCAGGAGCCCGAGCACCCAGGCCCAGCGGGCTCCGCGAAGCAGTCCCCACGCGATGGCCCCTGCCCCGACCACCCGAAAACCGGCGTGCATGATCTGGCGAGGGACCATCCACCCCGCGGCCGATTGCGTGGCGCCGTTGAGCAGCACCGCGACCGCGAACAGGAGAAAGCAGAGCGCCGCTGCCTTGAGGCTTCGGGGAATACCCAAACCGTGTGCAGCGGGGTCTTGGCTCACCAGCACTCCCTCTCGAATCGCGCCAGAATGTCGAGCCGATTCTCCATCGCCCCCGACTGCGCCGCCAGACGCCAGGCGTATTCCCGGCGAGTGTCCGCCGGGTCGGCGCCCTGGGCAACCGCCACGTGCCATTGGGCACAGTAGGCCGGCAGCTCGACGTCGATGATGCGGCGGGCCGACCGCAGCGTGGCCAGAAAGGCCTGGCAGCTCGGGTATCCCGCGGCCTGCGCCCGGTGGACCCGCTCATGCGCTTCGACCTGCGCGACCAGGGCGGAATCGGTCAGGTCGGAGCGGACCTGGCTCACCGCCGTATCGCCGTCGCACCGGGTGACGGCGAGAAAGTCGGCCGTGACGGCAGGCCGCTGGGCGGAGAGCGCGGAGGACAATCCCAGTGCAAGGGCCAGGAGGAGCATGGCGCGAAGCCCGCCCGGGTCACTCACCGAAGGCTCCCAGGAACTCCTCCTGCACGGTGAGGGCCTTGCAGGCGGCATCGAGCCGGGCGTAGTCCGGCCCGCGCTCGCGACGGAACTGCTCGTACGCGCTCCGCGAGTCCCAGCGGTCGACGGTGAGGAAGCGAGAGGGCTCCGCCTGGCTCTGAAACAGCTCGGTGTCATGGTAGCCGGCGCCTTCCCGGAACAGTCCAACCCAGCCCCCGTCCGGACCGTAGGCGGCCGCGAACTCGCGCGCGCGCTCCGGCGCGGCCACAAAAACCCAGATGATGTGGAACATGCGAAGCTCCGCGTCAACCGTGCGGGCCGTGGGCTACCGCTTCGGTGCCTGCTCCGGATGATCTGCCCAGTAGAGCACATCGCGGTAGTCGTGTTGGGCGACCGCGAGATAATGGCCGAGATAGGCCACCTTTCCGCGGCTGAGCCTGAGCAACGCCTGGCGGACCCGGTCCACCTCGCGCTGGTGGTCGGCCAGGCCGTAACTCGCGAGCATGCTCCGCGCGACTGTCTGCTCATCGGGCGGGAACACGCGCGCGAGCGCCTGCTCGATGTCGGCGGAAAGCGGGTTGCTCACCGGCAGCGCACGGCTCAGCGCAGATCGAACAGGTAGTTGTTCATCTGCTCGATCGTGGTCTGCTGCTCGCTCACCTGAAACGCGAGGATATCCCCGATCGTCACCACGCCAACCAGACGGCCGGCCTCCCGGACCGGGAGATGACGGATGTGTCGCGCGGTCATCAGCGCCGCGCATTCATCGACACTGGTTCCGGGCTCGCAGGTGACGACCGACGAGGTGAGCACCTCGCCGACGGTGGTCCGCGCGGGGTCGAGCCCGGCCGCGACCACGCGCCGGAGCACGTCGCGCTCGGTGAAGATCCCGGCAAGGTCGTCGCCTTCCATCACCAGCACCCCGCCGATCCCCTCCTCGTTCATGAGGGTGGCGGCGCGCAGCACGGTATCGGCGGGACGGACCGAGATGAGGGTGGGACCCTTTCGCATGAGGATATCACGGACGGCGCTCATGGAGACCTCCTTGGAGAATGCTCCAGTTTATGCCCGCGTCCAGCCGCGCGCCACAACCGCCTCAGGATCCTGCGCCCACGCTGGCCATGCACTCGAGCTCGATGCGTGCTCCAAATACCAGGCCGCTGGTGGCGAACGCGCTCCGGGCGGGCAGGTGCCGGCGGAAGTACGTCACGTAGACCTGGTTCATCGCGCCCCAGTCGTGGATATCGGCCAGCATCGCGGTGCACTTCACGACCCGGTCGAGCGAGGACTCGTTGTGCTCCAGCACGCTCCGGATGTTCTCCAGCGCCTGCCGGGTTTCTGCCGCGATTCCGCCGGGAACCAGATGCCCCGCGCTGTCCGTCCCGATCTGGCCCGAGAGGTAGAGCAGCGGACCCACCCGGACAGCCGCTGAGAAGGGCAACGGCGCGCTGCCGCCGACGGGGACGTAGCGGGGTGCTTCGCCGCCTCGGGCCGCGGGACGGCAACCGACGGCCAGGAGCAGCAGCAGGAGGATGGCATGGCGCGGCGCGGTCGGCATGAGATCAGCGCGCCAGCGACGAGACGGCGCGCGCCAGATCCCGCGCGGCTTGCCCCAGCGGCGCGAGCTCCTCGTGCCGCTCGCTGATCACCCCGCTGCGCAGATCGCTTTCCAGGCCAAGGCAGATCTCCTTGGCCCGCCGCAGGCGGAACCGCTCCTGGAAGCCGCGATAGTCGTTGGCGGTGCCCGCGCTCACCAGACCCCAGAGGCGTAGCCGGAGGTCGTCGACCGAGCTCTTGAAGTCGGCGAGCGCCTCGACCGGAATCTCCCCGCTGCTGACTCGCGCCTCGATGGCGAGAAGCGTGGTGTTCAGGGTGGAGACCTGCTCGGCGAAGCCTGGCTGGGACATGGCCCCTCCTGCGGGGGTGGATGGCGCGGCTCGTTGCCGCGGGATTACCGCTGAATCAATATCACGCCGCCGACGACGAGCACCACTCCGAGCGCTCGCGCCGCCGTCAACGGATGCGGGGGATAGCCGATGAGACCATACTGATCCAGGACGACCGAGGTCAGCATCTGCCCCGCGACGACCGCCGCCACCAGCGTGGCCGCGCCGAGCCGCGGGGCGAGCACCGTGGCGATCGCCACGTAGACGGCGCCGAGGAGACCGCCGATCCAGTGCCACCCAGGACTCCGGCTCCAGCCGGAGCCCACCGGGAGCGGTACCTGGAGCACGGCGACCAGTCCGAGCAGGCCCACGGTCCCCACCACGAACGAGACCAGCGCCGCCGCCAGCGTGCTGCCCAGGGTGACGCGCAGTTGCGCGTTGACGCCGGCTTGCACCGGCAGGATCACGCCGGCGAGCAGCGCGAAGATCAGAAAGAGAAGCATGGTCTCCCCACCGGACGGCTACAGACCGAAGAAGGCCAGGGTGTCGATCAGGTTGCTCAACGTGGTAGAGAGCGCCGGATGGGATGCCTCGAGCTCGCGGACCCAGTCATCGAGCCGCGACCGGACTGACTCCTGGTCCGATCCGCGCGCACCGGCAGGACGCGCCAGGATGGTCCCGAGCTCATCGGCGAGGCGCCGGAGCGACTGGCGCTGCTCCTCGGGCAGGTCCTCCGCGCGAGCCAGCTCCGCCTGGAGCTGCTCGAGCAACGACCGAAGACGCAGGTCAGACATTCACTCCACCTCCCTCAATCGGGCCAGATCGGTGAGCGAGCCACCACCTGGACAACGAGCGGCGCCGGCAGCGGCACCGGTTCAGGCGTGTGCAGACAGAACTCCGGCGTGGGACCCAGGACCATCTGCCGTCCCCAGAGCGCCCCACCGGTCCGGAGTACCGGCGACTCCAGCGCGACGTACAGCTCGTCGTAGCTCATGCCTTCGGGTTTGGCGAACCAGGCGGCGGTCCGATGGACTGCCAGCCGGCCTCGGCGTAAGCGGTAGAGGCCCGCGGTGCCGCCGTGCGCCGCGGACGCGGCGGCATCGTGAGCCGCCTGACGCGAGGCGGTCACCGCCGCCTGGTTCAGCGGATCCAGCGCCGCGGTGCCTTCGACCAGGTACCAGTCCTCGTAGGCGTCCGCACCCGCCGCCGCCCAGGAGACCCCGCGAACGGCCGCCGAATGCGAGCCCAGGAATCCAATCGGTGGGGCGGCGGCGAGGGCCGCATGGAAGCGGCGCTGCAGCTCGACGTACGACGCCTCCGAGACCTCCGCGCGACGCCAATGCCAGAAGACGTAGGCGAGCGCCGTTTCCTGGCGCGGTGAAGCATACACGGACTCAGCCGCGGAGCGCCGCGCGCGCGGCATTCAGCCTGGCCTGCTCGATCTGCTCGTATTGGGTCCGCGCCCGGGCCTCGAGCGAGGAGAACCGGAAGCTGGAAAGCCGGGGGTTCTCAGCGGCGACCGCACCCAGCGCCCGCCAGAGCGCCGCCTTGCCCTGAATCCCCAGCGCCAGGGTCTCGAGCCCTTCCAGCACGTCGAGCTCGGGATGCAGGTGACCGGCGACGGCGAGCTTCGCCTGTCCCAGCTTCTCGCTGAGCCAGGCCGCGGCTTGCTTGAGACGGCTCTCCTCGCCGCCCGCCTCGTCCAATACCGCACGCAGCACGTCCTGATCCGCGGCCACCTCGACCCGCACGGTACGGAGCATCTGCTCCATGGGCGTTCCATCCACCCGGCCCGCGAGCGCGTCGAGCAGCTCCAGTGCCGCCACCGAGCCGGCCAGGTGATCGTTGAGATACAGGGCCAGGCTCTCCGCGCTCACGAGACCGTCACCATCATTGGCCGCCCCAGATGCCAAGGCAGCGGCGCACCACTACGAGCTCGCCGAGGTGATAGGCGTTGTGATCCGCCAGAAGCAGAAGCTCGCGGAGAATGGTCTGACCGCTGCCGTGAGGGATCGGGCTCAGAAGGTCCACCGCGGCATCCTCCGCCAGCTGCTGCATGGCCGCGCGATCGTCCAGGAATGCTTTGATGCTCGCCTGCCAGGCCTTCTCTGTCGGAGGCGCCGCCGATGCGGGCCAGTAGTCGTCGGGCCAGTGTGGCTCGACGTAACGGGGATTCCGGCAAAACTCGAGAATATCCCGCTGAGTGAGCCGCAGATGCTCCAGGAGCTGCCACGGCGTGTAGGGCACCCGTTCCGGAGCGACGCCGCGGAGGTCGGGGGGAATCCCCTCGAGAACCTTTTCGACTCCGGCGTGGGCGTCTCCCCAGTCCAGGAGAGTGCTGACTTGTCTCCGAACAGCCTGGTTCTGGCTCATGCTGGACCTCTCCGCTCGTCATCATCGCGCTTCACCCGCCCCATCAGATCCGCGACATCTCCGGGTGTGAGGCCGACCTCCTCCAGGAGCGCCTCGGTGGTCGGCCCGGTGAAGTCCTCACGCCGGGCCTCGAAGATGAGCTCCAACGCGGACTCGGCATCGAGCGTCTGTTGCTGCCGGAGCAGCCAGCCACTCTCTTCGAGGAACATATGAAGGGCGTGCTCCAGGGACTCGAAGGCGTTCTCGCTCCACCGCTGATCCCGGGGGTGCCAGAACCTGGTGATCAAGGTGGCCCCGTCCGGAGCCCGGTCATCCGGCCGCACCCGCCGGGTCACCACCACGACCAGATGGGGACGCCCCGGCCGCGTGGGGTTGACCGGCGCGGACCTGGTGGCCGTCTCCGGCGCGGCGCCCTCGGGCGCAACATCGTCGGAAAGACCGAAGGCCGGCTCGCCTTCGGGGTATGGTGTCCACTCGTCATTTCGGCGCATTCCGCGCTGCTCCCGCTGCTCGTCTGCAGAAGCGTAACCGGACGCGGAGGCCCCGGGCCAGCCGGGTCACCCGGGTCTCGATCAGCACCCCGCGGAGGACGGCTGGAGCTCATCCGCGAAGCGCATCTCGTTGGTGGGCACGAATCCCAGCCGCTCGTACAGCGGCCGGCCCTCGGCCGATGCGTGCAGCACGAGCCGGTCGAGCCGCTCACACCGGGCCCACTCGAGGGCGTGCCGCATCAGCAGCTCGGCGATTCCCTGGCGCCGCCAGGATGGCTCGGTGAATAGGTTGAGGACGATGGCGTGACGGCCGCTCGCCACCACGATGCTTCCGTCCGCGCGCTGGCGCGGATGGGGAAACACCTGGCGCCGCTGGACCCCGACCCCGGCCACCACTGTGCCCGGAGATGCCCGGGTACTCGCCAACCAGCCCACGTACTCCCCTGTCTCCAGGAGAACCCACAGGCGCTCTCGTGCGCTGGACCGGAAGGGCTCGACGAGATCGGGCGGAAGCTGGCCCATGTCCTGGAACATGCGCACGCGGTGCCCGGCGATCAGGTCGGCGTCCTGAGGAATCGCCAGCCGCACCTGGACCCGCTCAGTCATGGAGCCGACGCCACGGAGTCTTCCCGGTTGCGTCGGGCGGCACCTGAGTCGGACGCCTCGATGGCATGGCGCACGCCGGCGGCTCCGGGCAGCCGAGAGGCACCCAGCACGCTGTCCCGCTGTCGGTCGGAAGGGGCGTTTCGGGCGCTGGTCCGGTCCGCTGGTCGCGAGCATCCGGTCAGCGAGACGAGCAGGAGAGCTCCTGGGATGAGTGCACATCGCATCGGGGTTGCCCTTGGTCGGAGATCCGATCGGCGCCAGCTCGTGGGTTCGGAGGGTGCGGCTCTCGCCCGTACGCTATGCGACACCAGGGAGCTTCGCCAGTACGGCCGTCCGGGCCGGCGTGCAAAGTACGCGTCATTGCGCCGCTTCCGCCGCGACCCGCAATGCGGCGAATGCGCGGCCCAGCTCCGGAAGCTGATGGTTCGCGTTCAGGCCGCTGGGATTGGGAAGCACCCACAGTCCCGCACCAGCCAGGCGCTCGGCCTGGGGGCCGACTCGGGGCGTGGCCGTGCGAAACGTCGTCGCGTACGCGCCAATGCCCAGGACGGCGACCCAGCGAGGCGCGAGCCGGCGGACCTTCCGCTCGAGGCGAGCCCGTCCCGCGCGCAGCTCCGCGCGCGCGAGCTCCGCCGCGGTGGCGCTGGCCCGTCCCACCAGGTTGGTGATCCCGCAGCCCAGCGTCAGCAGATGGTGGCCCTCCCACGGCGCGAGCAGGCGCGGGGTGAAGCCGGCGGCGTGCAGCGCCGGCCAGAACCGGTTGCCGGGCCGGGCGAAGTGGTATCCGACGGCACTGGAGTAGAGGCTTGGATTGATGCCACAGAAGAGCACGCGCAGTCCCGGCGCCACCAGATCCGGTACGGTGCCGCCGGCGGCGGCGAGCACCTCGGCCCTGGTCGGCCGGTACACCGGTGCCCGGTTTCTGCTCAGGACCCGGCCTGCTGCGCGGCCCGGCGGAGCACGAAGCCAACCAGGAGAAGCACGCCGGTCAGAAACAGGGCGTGTTGCGCCAGCGCGAGTATCAGGAGCTCCCGCCGCGGTCTGGCGCGGAGGGACTCGCCGCCCGGCTCGGGCTGCAGCAGGGCCGGGGTAAGCCACGGCAGCCGACCCAACAGGATCGTGGCGCACACGGTCGAGAGCGCGAACCCTGCCCAGGCCCACAACATTCCGCGGCCGAAGGGAAATTGCGCGGCCGACTGCTGCTTGAGCGGCTCCCAGAGCAGCGCGCACACCGCCGACTCCAGAGCGACCATCCAGCGACTCCACTCCGCCAGCAGCTCCACCTGCTTCGCTCTTGCGTCCACGTCCGCCATCAACGTCTCCCGCGCGCTTCATCAACTCCGCCGGGCATCACAGTCCGGCAGGATAGAGCGCGCTGCTGCCGTCCATGTCACCGGTCTCTCCATACGTCAGGGGGACCGCCACCGGGTCCAGCACGCGCGCGTCGAGCACCCGGCCGAGCACCAGCTCGTGGTCGCCGGCGGGGATGGAGCCGTCCAGGCGACACTCGAAGTACGCCAGTGCCTCCTCCAGAATCGGCGCTCCGCCGCGTGCAGGCCGCCAGCGGACCAGGCCGAGCTTGTCGCGGTCACGGCCCGACTGAGTTCCGAACGCGCGCGCGAGCTCGAGCTGCTCCTGTTTGAGCACGTTGACCACGAACCCGTGGCCGGCCTGGAGCAAGGGATAGGAGGCGTGATCCCGATTGATGCTGAGGGCGAGGAGCAGCGGATCGAAGGACGCCTGCATGATCCAGGCGGCGGTGAACGCGTCGGCGCGTCCATTGCCGGCGACACCGACGACGTGGACCCCCAGCGTGAGCCGCCGGAAGGCCGCTTCGACAGGGCTCATGGACACGGCGACACTCCTAATCCGGCGGCGCCCGCCGCAGCTGGTCCGCGGTCCGGCGCATCTGCCGGATAATCTCGGCCTGCTCTTGCTCCGCGTCCCGGGCGCGCTCGGCGGCGGCTCTCGTCTCCTCGGCTGCCTGGCGTGCCGCCTCATGGAAGGCGCGTATCTCCTCCTGCTGCCGACGCGCCTGCTCCGCGTCGACCCGCATCGTCTCGGTGAGCTGTCGCACCTCCTCCCGGCGCTGTCGCAACTCCTCCGCTGCCGACCGGGCTTCCTCGGCGCTCTCGCGACCAGCCTCTTGAACCTGGCGCTGGCTCTCCGCGGCGGACTGATTCCGAGCCTCCGCAGCGCGCTCTCCCTCCGCGGTACTTCGGCGCCGCTCGGCCGTTTGGCGACCGGCTTCTTCGGTGCCACTGTCCTTGTGCCGTGGTGACGTCCGCTTGACCGACTTCTTTTTGCTCATCTTCGGCTATATCGATTGCGATCCACCACCGGATCCATGCGCCGTATGCCGGGGCCAATGAAGAAATTGGGACAGGGATTCAGCGACCGGCTGGATCTCTTCCCGTCCTTCCTGAAGGCCCAGCAGGTACACCGGACCATCGCCGTAAACGGTGGTATCGGGGACGAAGAAGTACGGATCGCCGTGCTCATCGTCGGCAAACGCGACCGCGCCCGCCGGGATGGGCTTGCCATAGGGATGGAGGGCTTCATCGTCGAGGGGAAGGAATAGATCCAGCCACACCCGACGGGCGCCGCCTGGCTGGTCGAGATAGAAATGTCCACGGAGGAGCGTCTCCGGTGTCCCATAGAGCTCCCGCAGGATGCCAGGCACCGGCCGCCCGAGAGCGTGCTCGATGATGGCCCACTGCGGGTGGAACAGACGGTGGCGAAAGGGGGAGGTCGAGGTCGGTGCTGGCTCGTAGAATCCACTCATGATCACCCTCTCTATCTGCTGCCGGAGGTCTTCGCCTCGTAGACGGTGGCCAGGCGGCCGACCTGGTCGGAACCGTGGGTCAGGTCAGGCATTACATCACATCGTGCATATAACTGCCGCATTGACAGCAGCTTCCATGGTTATTGCTCAACTACTTTCAAGGGCCGTGACCGGCCGCGTGGTGCTCACGCCGCTGGAAGGCCAGGAACTCGTGAACCGCCGCCAACGCGGCCGTGTCGGTCGTGGTGATCCGGACTTGACCGCCCCTCGGCAGCGTATCGGCCGTGTAGCTGATTTGCCCTCGATGAGAAGCCATCACCTCCGTACCCGGCACGCCCTGGGCATGCACGAAGCCGGGAACCGCAAAGTCGCCGCGCCGGAACTGTTGAGCGATGGTCGACATGTGAGCCCTGATCCTGGCGGTGCCCGCGGAGTCCTCGGTCTGCCGCTGCAGCACGATCCGTCCTCCGTCAGGGAGCGATTCGAAGACGTGCGACGAGGTGTACTGGTTCACCCCCATCGCGGTCTCCCCGCGACTCTGCAGTGCCGCGAACCCGCCGTCCCGACTCCGGCAGGACGCCTGGCCGGTGACAAGGAATGTGATCCCGACCGCGGCGAGGTACCGCCGCCGCATCCAACTACCGCCTGGTGTATGAGATCTCAACCGGTCGCCCTCCCCATAGTTCCCTGGTCCGGTCTCCCGCGAATCTCCGGCACCTCGACGACCCGGATTCCCGCAGGTGGATGTTCCACCGCCGACACTAGCGCCGCCACCATCTCCCGCCGGGTGACCAGTCCGAGCCGGGCCGCACCCGCGCGGGTCGCGGGGAGACGATCGAGCACGGAGTAGAGCGGAAGCAGCAGGTAGGGCCAGCGATGCCCCGGACCCAGCACGTACCAGGGCCGGAGCAGCGTGGCCGGCACTCCGCTCGCCTGAACCAGCGTCTCTCCCTCCTGCCGCACGGCAAGATAGGCCCGCATGACGGGGGCGGGGTAGGCTACGCTGACATAAACCAGGTGCCGCACCCCCACCCGCGAGAGGCCACCGCGACCGACGCGCGGATCGACGCCAGATCGACCGCCCGGAACTGTGCAGCCTTGGCCGGACTGGGCTTCGGCAATCCTCGCCCGGAGCCGGGACGTACCAGCGCCCGCACTGCGTGTCCTCGGTGGAGGAGCTCGGGGATGAGAACGCGTCCGAGATAGCCGGTGCCGCCGGTGACAAAGACCAGGTGCGGCTGCTCCGTCGTCCCCACCCTGCTGCGCTGCCGTATCCGTCATGGCAACGCAATCCTGCCGCGCTGATAGCTGCGCAAATTTCCGTCCACCTCTTCCGGCACCGCCGTCACCGCCGAGACTGTCGCACCCCGGGCCGAAGTCACGGGCGGTGCGGGCTTCGCACCTGTGCAGGCCAGGAGTCCGCAAGCCGCGAGCAGAAGGACTCTGTTCCTCGAGCCACTGATCAGATGTCATGCCGA
Organism: Gemmatimonadales bacterium; assembly: GCA_045803515.1. Taxonomy (GTDB): domain Bacteria; phylum Gemmatimonadota; class Gemmatimonadetes; order Gemmatimonadales; family GWC2-71-9; genus CAVVWJ01. Next base: position 10,539 of record JBJMOX010000356.1, on the reverse strand, counting down.
GTTGCGCATCGAGCCTCGAACCACTACGTGGGCCCAGTATGAGCCGGAGGATCTGGCCGAGATGGGCACCGCGGCGCGTGGCTAGAAGAAGCGGGTACAGGCGGCGAGCCGCTCGCGGAGCACCGCCTCCTGACCGAAGCGCCGCTTGTACTCGTTGGCGATCTCCTCGACGGCCTGCTGGGAAGCCGAATCCGCTGGATGCAGCAACGTGACCAGCTCGGTGCGCTCGCGCTCGACGACGCCGCTCCGGTCTCGCCACTGGCCGTGCGCCTCGACGATAGTGAGACCATCGGGGAAGCGGGGCGTGACGACCGCGGTGAGGAACGCGTTCCAATCGCTGTCGGCCACCTCGCCGCCGACGGGCCGGTTCCGGCCGAAATAGAGCACGTCCCGCACGAGCCCGGTCTCGCCGGCCTGACAGGAAGGTACGGGCTCGGGGGCGGCGACCGCGCTCCTCGAGGCGCAGGCTGCGATCGCAGTCACGGCGGCGAGCGCCCACAGGTGGGGTCGGGGTGCCGTCCTGCCCGGCCTCAAGGACTCAACGGGCGGGACACGCATCATCCTCGACGGCTCGGTCTCGCCCCACCGGCGCGCCGGCCCGGTCGAACGGTTGGGCGAAGCTGAAGGCGTAGGGTGTGGGGCCATGCGCCTCCAGATGAGCCAGGCGCTCCACCGCTTCTGGCACCGGCGGCCGGTGGCCGGCGGGTACCCACCAGAGCGCGACGAAGATCCCCTCGAAGCGCTCGAACCACTCGCGGCGCCGCCGCATGACGGCCGCATGATCGCTCCGGTAGACGTACGCGCGCAGAGCCTCGAGATCGGACCAGACCGACAGATTGATGAGGACCCGCTCGTCGGGATAGGGACGGAACGCGGTGGCGTCGCCGTCCTCGGTCTGCAGTCGCCAGACGAACCCGGGGCTGCCATCCGCCAGCGCGTTGATCTCGGCCAGACGCGCAACGAATTCGCGCATGACGGGCTGGTCCATGGCACCACGCGCCCGCCCGATGTTGACTTGGGCCAATTGGAGCTCGGCTTCCAGCATCGCCCCTTCCTTTCGCTTTGCTCGAGTCATGGTGTGACGTCCTGGCGGTCCCCGGCCGGCGTGCTCAGCACCTCGAAGTGGGTCACCGTCGGCTCGAGCTCGAGCAGGAAATCGGTATCCTCGGGGTAGTAGCGAGCCCGCTCGATGTCCGTGCCCGCGAAGCCGCGGATGCTCTCGATCGAGTCCCACAAGGTCGTGAGCAGAAAGTGAGCGACCGCGCCCTCCTGCCGGCGAAAGACGTACACGCCGCGATTCCCCGGCGTGCTGCGGTAATCAGGCAATCCGGTCCGAAGGAGATAGTCGTAATAGGCATCGGCCCGTTCCGCGGGCACTCGCCCATGCCATTGCCGCGCGATCATTGGGAGCTACCTCGCCATCGTCGTGGGGTGAGACTACACCTGGTAGAGGGCTAGGACCGCGCCCGCGGGATCACGGATGACCGCATAGCGAGCCGTTCCCATCGACTTGGGTCCGGCCAACACCGCACCGCCTCGGGTCGTGCAGGCCGCCAGGCTGCTGTCCAGATCGGCCACCACGATGTAGGCGAGCCATTGGGCGGGCAGGTCCGCGTTGGAGCCCCGGGCGTGGCACACTCCTGCGATGGGGTCGCCGCCCTCGGGCGGATGCATGCAGAAGTCCTCGTACCCGCCCATCTCCACGGGCGAGGTCGTCCAGCCGATCACCGCCTGGTAGAACTCGCGCACCCCGAGCGCGTCGCTCACCGTGAGATCGAACCAGGCCACGGTTCCGACGGCGGGCCGAGCGGCATCGGGCATGGCGATTCTCCTTCCATCGGGCGGGGCGGCAGTTTCAGCGCAAGGAGCGGGACGCGTGAGCGCGAGCGGGAGCCCATTCTTCTCTCCCCATCCCCGCGGAGGCTTCCATGGTGCATTACCGAGTTTTCGGCATCCCCCAGCCACTGGCCCGAGCCGTACGCACCAGTCTGGCATCGCCCCAATATGGGCACCCGGCCCACGTGGAGCTCGCCACGGGCTACGGTCCGTGCCGGCTCTGTCTCGACACTTTCCGGGAAGGCGAGGAGCAGCGGATCCTGTTCACCTACCAGCCGTTCATCGATCCGGACGCGCTACCGTCACCCGGCCCGGTGTTCATCCACCGCGAAGACTGCCAGCGGTACGACAGCCTTGCCTTCCCCGATACCCTGCGCCATCTGCCGCTGGCCGTGGACGGCTATTCAGCGGGCGGCCGGGTGGTGCACCAGGCCCGAGCAGGGGCGGCGCCGATCGAGCAGGCGCTGGACCGGGTGTTCAGCGCCGGGCCGGTCGCCTACGCCCACCTGCGCAACGCCGAAGCCGGGTGCTTCATCGCGCGAGTCGAGCGGGTCGTCTCCAGTGACGAGCCGCAGGCCACATGACCGGCGCCGCTCGACCGTGCCAGCGAGTCTCCGGCGACGACATATTCGTCCAGATCGCGAATCTCCGCAACCGGCGCGGGCTCGGGGGCTGAAGCACCGTCCGTCCGCAGGTAACAATCCAGTGACGACGGCCCGCCAGTATTGCGATCCACGGAAGCGGCGGCCAGCTTCGGCCATCGCCATCCACATTCGTTGTCGTTGCGCACCAGGGAGGCAGCAAATGGCCAGCCCTGACCAGTTGATTCAGATCCCGCTCACCGACGAACAGCAGGCCCTGATCCGGCGGCTTTCCGGACAATTTGCTCAGGTCCTCGAGCTGACGCCGGATCCCGCCGATGGAGCCTCGGGCGCCGGGCGCGGGCTCCAGTTCCGCTGGCGTCTCTCCACCGCGACTGGAATCCCGCGCCAGCAGTGGGGGGCCGGCGATCCGTCGGCGACCTCAGCCGAAGGTGAACCCTCGACCTGACGGGTCCGCCCCGCCCCGGGCTGTTCGCTCAGTCCCGACCCACCAGCAGGGAGAGCGTCAAGGCGGTGAGCGCCAGGAAATCGAGCCCCGCGGCCACGGCATGGGAGTATTCCCATTGCCGCCGCAGCGATTCCCAATTGTCCGGCAGCACCGTCCAATTCTGGGTTGCCTGATTGGCCGGGAAGGTAAAGAGGAAGAAGACGATCAGGGAGAGCGCGATGCAGCCGGCGGCCAGCATCGTCAGCCTGAACTCCGAGCGCCGAGCCCGTGTCAGGCGCGCCACGAGGGTCGGAGCTCAGCTCTAGCCGGGCGTCCGCCGCTCGTCCGGCGACCGCTCCGCCAGCCATGGCGGTTCCCGGGGGATGCCGCCCTTGAACTCGAAATGCGCGGTCTCCAGCCCGCGGAGTGAGCCGGAGCTCTGGGCTGGATCGGGGTGCCGCAGCATCCAGGACTGGAAATAGGCTGCCAGGCTCGCAGCCGGATACCAGGCGCCGGCGTCAAGCCCGGCATATCGCGAAGCGTACTCCGGCTTGAGGCGAGCCAGCCGCACCGGAGACGTGCTGGAGGATGGCGCCGCTACGGGTGGCGGGACTGATCTCAGGACAGGGGCCCCTTCCCGGTGAACTGGATGAGGGTCGCCTCGGGTGCGCGACTGTCGAAATGGGTCTCGCTGATGTTGGCCGTGCCCTGCTGCCCGTTGTCGAGGGTCAGCCGGATCCGCTCGCTCGGCAGGAAGCCATCGGCGGTGCGGGACATGAACTCACCGCGCCAGGACTGGCGGCCGGAGCTCAGGTCGATCACCGTGACGCGCACGTCGACCTGGTCCAGGGCCTTCCGGTTCGACCGCTCGATGTGTGCTTTGAAGGACAACATGGCAACCTGCTTTCTTGCTGGGGTGAGTACCGCCCTGAGGGGCGGGACCGCTCTGGGAGCCTGAGCTACTGGAACGTACCTAAATCGGGGCCGCCGCGTGGTCGTTCAGGCCGGAGCATCATGCGAATCGGCCTACGGCCGAGGTGAGCCGGCGGCCTCGGTAGACCTGGACCTCCGACCCTTCCACCAGGAACACCGAGCGCGGCAGTGCGGTCAGACATTCCGCGAATCCCTTCCCGTAGACCGCGCCGACCTCGCAGTCCAGTTGTCCCGCCGCCTCGGTCCACATCCTCCACGCTGGATGGGTGACCCGGTACTCCCTGGTCCCGGCGTCGCGCTGAACCGTGTAGCCCCAGTCGCGCTCGGCGATGAAGGCGGGCTCGGAGTCGGGGTCAGGTCGCGACGCCCGGCCCGTGGTGCGCACCTCGAGTCGATGCCAGCGGCCGGCGAGCCTCCATTCATACGCCACGCGACCGGGTAGGCCCACGGCAGCTCCAGCCACGTCCAGGTCATGCCGCATGGGCGCAGCCGTGTACGGCTCGTTATACGTCCACCGCGCGATGAGGGCGATGGCACGACGGGGCACGAGCTCGCGCACGAAGACCACCGCCCTGCGCCAGCCGTCCTCTGCCCGGCGTCGAACGTAGAACCGCAGGTTCACCTCGTCGAAATCCCGGTGACCGGGGACGGCGACGCCGAGCACTCGTGTGTCGAGGAAACGGAAGCCGACCACCGTCGCGAGCACGGCGCCACGAAACGAGTCCAGCTCGGTACCCGCCGGGACCATGGGCTGCAGCAGTGCCGCCGGCACCTCGTAGTTGAGCATGGCCAGGTAGCGCCAGCTCGCGGTAAGAAAGGGGCGCCCGGGCGACACGCCTCTCTACCGCCCGGCCGAGTCCGCCGCGGCGAGAAAAGCGCGCTCGGTCCGAAGGCTCTCCTCCCGGGCGTCCCACGGGGTGAGGTGCGCCGCTCCCCGGAGGACGACCACCCGCGCCCCGGGCGTCATGCGGGCGAATCGCCGGATGGTGGCGGGGTCCGCCTCGTCGAACTCGCCGACGGTGAAGAGTGTCGGGACCTTCACCTGTCGGAGCGCTGCCGTCCCGTCGTAGCGCTTGAGCGTGCCGGTGATGGTGAACTCGCTCGGCCCCTGCATGTAGTTGTAGATGCTCTCGTTCACGGTCTTCATGAGGCTGTCGAGATCCGCCTCCACCGGGTGGCGCCACACATATCTGCCGTAAAACTCCCCCAGCGCGGCCTGGTAGTCGGGAGCGTCGAACTTGCCCTCGGCCTCGCGGAGGCGGATCGCGCGGCGCGAGGAGTCCGGCAGCGTCGCGACCAGCCGCCTGGCGTTCCGCTCCCAGGCCGGGATGTCGAGCGCCGCGCTCGCCAGCGTGAGACTGGCCACCTGCCCGGGATGGACCCGGTAGTACTCGAGGGCGAGAATGGTACCCCAGGAGTGGCCCAGGAGATGGACCTTCTGGTAGCCGAGGTGCGCGCGGAGCGAGTCGAGCTCACGCACGAAGTGATCGATGGTGAACAGCGTCGTGTCACTGATCCGGTCGGACTTGCCGCCGCCGAGCTGGTCGTAGCGGACGACGGGCCGCTCGTCGCCCAGCTCCTCGAACGCCTTCAGGTAGAAGCTCGAGTAGCCGGGGCCGCCGTGCAGCAGAATCAGCGGCGTCGCGCGGCCGGTGCCCGAGAGCTTGTACCAGATCCGCCCGCCGGGTACGGCAAGGTAGGCTTCGCCGGCCGGAAGCGGTGCGGGGGCTGGGGCCGGTGCCTCCCGCACCGAGGATGCGTCAGGCGGTGGTGCCGGCTTCTCTCCGCACGCCACGGAGCCGAGGGCAAAGCTGACGATCGACCACGCCCGAGTGCTCATGAATCACCCGTCGGGACGATCCCGGCGCCTTCCACCATCAGTATGACGGTGCGCTCCGGGGCACGCGGGCGATGCAGCACCCCCTTCGGCACCATGAAGCCCTGGCGCGGGCCGAGATCGATAGTGCGCCCCTCGAGGTCGATGAGGAAGCGGCCCTCCACGACGTAGAAGAACTCGTCCTCCTCGTCGTGTTTGTGCCAGTGATACTCGCCGTGCACGATGCCCAGCCGGACCACGGAGTCGTTCACCCGGCAAAGTGTCTGGTTGTACCACCGATCGGTGCAGGCGTCTACCAGGGTCTGCACGTCGATCCGCTCGAGCGGCTCGAAGAGGACGTTCAGGTGGGTCACGTACGGGAATGCGGAAGGGGACTCGGACATACGACCCTCAGAAGAAGAATTGGCGCGACCGCCAGGTCTTGCACCGGACGAAATATCTCAGGAGACTCGCGCCACCACCCGCACCAGCAGCATGAGAAGCACCACGACCGCCAGGACGAGCACCACGGCGGCGAACCCCAGGATCACCCGCACCCGCCGGAGTCCCGCCCGCTGGAGGCGGATGGACTCCTGCTGGTTGCGCAGCGCCTCTCCGTAGCGCTCCGCGTGCTCCCGCTGGAGGTCGCGGATCTCTTCCAGGACCTGGACGATTCGGTCGTCGGTCATACGATCTCGCTCCGCGAGGAGCTCCGCCATCGACCACCGGACTAGCGGCCGATGTCCTCGTTCCAGAGCTCGGGATGGTCCCGAATGAAGCCGGCGAGCAACTGGGCGCAGGCCGGATCATCGACTACGTCCAGGCTCACTCCGCGGGAGCGCAGCAGCTCCTCCTCACCGCGGAAAGTCCGATTCTCTCCGATGACCACCCGGGGAATGCCATAGAGGAGGATGGCGCCGCTGCACATGGCGCAGGGAGAAAGTGTGGTGTACAGCACCGAGTCCTGGTAGACCCGGGCGGTCAGCCGGCCGGCCCGCTCGAGGGCGTCCATTTCGGCGTGGAGGACGGCGCTGCCGGCCTGTACCCGCCGATTGTGCCCGCGGCCGAGAATGCGTCCCTGGCAGACGAGCACGGAGCCGATCGGAATCCCACCCTCGGTGAACCCCTGCCGTGCTTCGTCCAGGGCCGCCTCGAGGAACCGATCCATCCCCCGAGTCATCCGATGTCTGGAATGCCGGTGTCGAGCAGACCCTGCCGCAAGTCTGCCCGGGCCCGCTGGGCCAGCTTGGCGTACTCGGTCTGGATCCGCCGCAGCTCGACCTCCTCGAGCTCTTCGAGGTCGAGCAAGGCGTTGTGGGCCCCGGCGGTGACCCGCAGCAGCTCATCGAGCTTCACCTGGAGCGCCTCGGTATCACGGTTCTGGGTACACTGAATGAGAAAGACCATCAGAAAGGTGACGATGGTCGTGCCCGTGTTGATGACCAGCTGCCAGGTGTCGCTGAAATGGAAGATCGGACCGGTCACGAGCCACAGCAGGATGACGAGCACGGCGAGGACGAACGCCGCTGGCTTCCCGGCCAGGTGCGCGGTGATCTTGGCGAGTCGGGTAAACCATGACCGGGATTTTGTCGGGCGCATGGCTCGAGTCCTGTCGCTCAGGAGATGGGTACTGCCCCGTGCTTGAAGAGATGGTACCAGATCGGACGATCCGCCGCGCTGAACACCTCCAGCTCCTCGAAGATCTCCCGGGCGAACTCCATGGCCCCGAGGCCGCTGGCCGTGATCAGCCCGTCATCCCGAACCGCCAGCGCGTCGACGTACCGGCTCGAACCGGCGTACTGCGGCACCATCCGCTCGAGATATGCCAGCTCGTTGCTCGTATGGCTCCGGTCGTCCAGCAACCCGGCCCGGGCCACGGCAAGCGTGGCGCCGCAGATAGCCGCAATCGGCACCCGCGCTCTCCGCAGGGCATGAAGCAGTGTCTCGAGCTCGGTCTGGGGATACGCTCCCTCCCACCGCTCCCCTCCCGGGAGGAGCAGGAGTCGCACGTTGACGGGCTCGACGTCGGTCAGGGCCAGGTCCGGCACGATCTGCAGGCCTCCCATGGACCGGACCGGCAGACGCTGGAAGCCGACCGTCACGACCTCGAGGCCACCGCTTCGGCGCAGCTCGGCCAGCGCGAAGGCCGGCTCCCAGTCCGCGAAGCCGTCGAAAACGAGGACGTGGACGGCGGGGCTACTCTGCCGGGGCGCCGTCATCGGTCGTGGTGGGCTCCGCCGGCGCCTCGTCGGCCGAGGCCTTCGCCCGCTCGAGTTTGCGCTGGGCTTTTTCTTCCTTCTTGCGCTCCTTGTGCAACTCCTTCTGGCGCTTTTCAAATCCATAGTTTCGCTTGGGCAACTGAGACTCCCTAGTAGAAGGCGACACGCGTATGGTGACCGGAAGTTAGCCCGCCCGGGCCCCTCGCGCCCGGACCTCCTCGGAGGTCAGTCCGTACAGCGGTGGCGTGGCCACATCCAGCATTCCCAGCATCAGATAGAGCTGTCCCCGGTGGTGCGCCTCATGCTCGACCATGGCGCGCAGCCACTTCCATGTGGTGATCGGGGTGCCGGCCGGTGTCAGGCACTTGCGTTCCAGCGCGGCATCGGGCAGCGCGGCGAAGACGGCGCGCGACTCGGTGGCCAGCCGCTCGAAGTACCCGACCACCTCCGCGTACCCGTCGGCCAGCTCCCGCCCGCAGCCGGGATAGGCACTCGGCCTGCCCGAAACGGTTTCGGCATACATGTATCGCTCGATCGCGGCCAGGTGACGCACCAGGTCGCCGAGGGTGAATTTCCCCGGCTGGTGGGTCCACTCGATTCGATCGGGCGGAATGCAGTCGATCACCCGGCGGGTCCGGCCCCGGAAGCTCTCCCAATACTCCAGGAACTGGGCGACGGAACGAATCTCCACGGCCTCTCCTGGCTACCGGGTAGGGAGCGCCGCCTCACCCCTGTTCGCGGGATCGGCGGCCTGCGCCAGGCGGAGCCCGAGCTCGAGCGCGGCACTCACTGCCCGTCCGGTCGTGTCGCTGTCCGGATCGAAGGAGGTGAGCGCGGCCGCGCCGAGGGGCCGCTCGGCGGCGATGGCAGCAATGGCCCACGCCAGATCGGCACGACTGGGTCCCTCCGGCGCCGCGAAGGCATTGGCCCGACCTTCCCCGGGATCGAGCACGTCCAGATCCAGGTGCAGATACGTCGCCGTCGTCGCTCGGCCGACGGAGGACACCACCAACGGCAGCCTCGCTCGCAGCTCGGCGGGCCGGACCTGGAGGATACCGGACTGGTCGAGGGCCGCGGCTTCGAGCGGGTCGAGGTCGCGCATCCCGAGCAGCGCGACGGAGGAGTCGGGAACCGGCCGAAAGCCGGGAATGGCGGCCGAAAGCTGACTCCAGCAGCGGCCGGTCGCCGTGGCGAGGCACATCCCGTCGAGGAACCCGCCCAGGGTCGTCTCCGGGGTATTGAAGTCGCCGTGAGAGTCGAACCAGAAAATGCCGGGCGATGTCCCGAGTCCCGCGACGCAACCGAGCGCGGCGGGGCCGCAGTTTCCCGAGAGGACCAGCGGGAACGCTCCGGTGCTCCGGGCGTTGCGCACCGCCTCCGCGACGCCGCGGGTCAGATCGAAGGCGGTCCGGATCTCCGCGTGCCACGCATCAGCCGGCGCTTCCAGCACGCGCACATGGACCTGGTACCCGGCCGTGGCCAGGCGGTCGGGCAGGCCGGCGCGCAGCAGGTACTCGGGGCCGGCGCCCATCCGTCGGCCTCGGTGGGCCGAGTCGTAGGGGACTGCAATGAGCTCGATACGCATCAGGTCATCCGGGTGCGGGGCGGGAATTCCGGCGCGGGACTAGGAGGGAGGAGCGTCGATCTGAGCAAGTCGCCGCGCGTGCCGCCCGCCCTCGAATCCGGTCGTGAGCCAGGTGGCGACGATGGGCAGCAGGTCCGCCTCCGCGATGAGCCGCTGCCCCAGCGACAGGATGTTGGCATCGTTGTGCTCCCGCGCCAGCCGCGCCGACTCGATGTTCCAGCAGAGCGCGCAGCGGACGCCCGGCACCCGATTGGCCACGATCGCCTCGCCGTTGCCCGAGCCGCCGAGGATGATGCCGCGCTCGAACCGGCCGGCGCCCACGGCCTCGGCGAGCGGACGGATGATCAGCGGGTAATCCACCGGCTCGGCGGAGTGGGTGCCGAAATCCGTGAGCTCGTGACCCAGCTGGAGCAGGCTTTGCTCGATCCGCTCCTTGTACTCGAACCCGGCGTGGTCCGATCCGATTGCGATGCGCATTCGCCCTCTATCTGGACTCGAAGCAGGCCGAGCTGGCCCGCAGGACCTTCATCCCGGCTCCGGAACCGACGAAACGGAGCCAGACCGGGTGGCGGCTGCACACCTCCGCCGACAGGAGAACGTCCGCGGTATCGCCCCGGCGCTGGCCCGTCCAGGCCTCGGCGTCACGCGCGACGGCCTTCAGTGACTCCGGACGGATGCGAGCCGCCTGCAGCGCCCAGACCACCGGCGCGATCGAGCCCGACTGCCGGCTGAGCGCGGCCGAGTCGCGCTTCAGCGCGGCCGCGAGAAACCGTTGGGCCGGCCTGGTGTAGACATCCCAGGGCGACGTCACGCTGTAGGGCTGGAGCAGCCACAACGTCGCCACACAGACCGCTCCGGCGAGCAGCGTCAGAAAGAGGGGCATCCTGCCGTTCACCATGCGACCTCCTCGAGCTCACCACCAACTTACACGTGACGGCTTCCGCCCGCCGTTACCGAGCGAAACAAGAGCTCCGACAGGTTCGGCGCTTCACCGGCCCACTCTTCCCGCCGGCAACTCACGACCCGGGCCTGGCCAGGGCTGGTGATCTCCAGCGTCAGGTGGGTGCTCGCTTCTTCCTTGCGAGCCTCCAGGCGGACCCGGAAGGTCCAGGTGCGTCCAT
>JBJMOX010000355.1:0-20269 GCA_045803515.1 Gemmatimonadales bacterium | reverse complement strand
GCTCATCTGGGTACCCAGCCAACGCGGGGGCACCGCTCGCATGATCGCGTCACTTCCAGCGGGGGGTGACTATGCGCTGGCGGACGTGGTGAAGCAGATCTATCCAACTGCTGATTGGACAGGCGTTCACATCGGGCTGTGGTCATGGGGGTGGGACGGATCGAATCACCCCCCTGCGTTGGTCCTGAGAGGACAGGACGGCATCGTGCGCACGGCGCAAGAGGCATGGTTTCTCGATGGGGTGTTTTCGCCCAACGGCCGGCGAGTGCTGATCACGATCGGCAATACACTGTATGAGGTCGGTTTACCCATCGAGCGGAGATACGATAGCACCAGAGTGGACACGCTGGATCTTGGGTCGGAGGCAAAGCCATTTGGAGGGCCGAGCCTGGCCATGAAGCGCTGGGGTACCGCCCTCAAGCCGTGGATCTCCTGGTCGAGTGACGGGCGACGGGTCGCCTTCGCTCAGGGCGGAGTGCTTTATGTCGGCGACGTTCCGTCGCACGGGTGGATCACGTGGCAGCGGGTCAAGGTCCCGCTCGGGATTCCGCCCGATCAACCGCAAGGAACCCTCGCGTTCCGAGGCGCGGCTCTCATCACCATGCGGGGTCGAGAGATCATTGAGCACGGCGATCTTGTCATCGTGAACAATCGTATCGCAGCCGTGGGGCCTTCAGGTCATGTCCCCATTCCGAAAGACGCGCGGATTGTCGAGGCTCAGGGTATGACGATCCTCCCAGGCTATGTGGATATTCATGAACATGGATCACGGCCACACGGCGTTCACCCTCAGCAGTCCTGGATCAGTCTCCTGGAACTCGCTAACGGGGTCACCACAGTGCGGGATCCGTTCTCGCATGCCGACAACGAGGATTTCGCTTACGCCGATCGCGAACGAGCGGGCGACTTCCTGAGCCCCCGGATGTTCTCGACTGGCGTGCCGTACCTTGGGCCGTACCCACCTATCCGAACCCTCGACCAGGCGCGGGATGCGGTGCGTCGGAATGCCGAAGATTTCCGGACCGAGACGTTCAAGGTATATACCGACTTCACCACGGATCGCCGAGCACGGCAGTTGCTCGCCACGGCTGCTCGGCAGGCGGGGCTGAACGCGACGGTTCACACCAATGGCGGGGACCACGCGCTAACGAGTGCGATCGACGGGTTCTCGGGTATAGAACACCAGCCCGGCATCAAGATCTACGACGATGTCGCGACCCTCATCGCTCGGACTGGGGCAACGTACACGCAGACCTACCTCGCCTCACTCCCGGGCAGCAAGGCGGTCATGGCGGACAGGTACGGCGCGCCTCTGGATTATCCGAAGGTTCGCCGCTTTGTGCCCCCATCGGAGCGGGACGCGACATGCTCTGGTTGTACAGGCGAGGCTGAGCCGGTGAATGCCCCTGTTACGTTGGACAACCTGCTGCCCATTGTCAGTGGTGCAGCGCGAATCGTGGCACGTGGCGGCCGCATCGGGATGGGGTCGCACGGCAACATGGTCGGGATCGGCTTTCACTATGAAATGTGGCTTCACGCGCTGGGCGGGATGCCGAATCTCGAGATTCTGCGTGCGGCAACAATTACCGGAGCGACGGCGATCGGTCATGCCCGCGATCTCGGCAGCTTGGAGCCAGGCAAACTCGCCGATCTCCAGGTACTCATGAAGAACCCGCTTGAGGATATCCACCAGACGACGAGCATCCGCTATATCATGAAGAACGGGCGGCTGTACCAGGCCGACGACCTTACTCAAGTCTGGCCACAACGGAAGCGGCTTGCAGCGACCTACCTATGGGCGGCACAGTCGTCACTTCGATGATAAACCACTGTTGCTGAGGACCCACCGCCTATCTGGGGGTGGGGATGGCGACAGGAATGTCGCAATGACAGACTATAAGTAGAATCCCACGTCTCAACCGTATTGCTGGCCGTCAGCATAGGAGCGGCGTATACCCGCTTCATAGAAGCTCCTCAGCCGCACGGCGAGGAGTGGTCAAGGAGGCCAACTCGCGCTGTCAGGGAGGTTCGCGAACATAAAGGTGTACAGATCGGCTCGTTCCGAGATGGCTTTCGAAAGACTTGCGGAGCCGTGTCCGGACCTCGTGTCGATCCGGATAAGGTACGGACGTGCCCCAGCTCCCAGCTCTTGCAAAGTTGCCGCGAACTTGAACGAATGAGATGGCACGACTCGGTCATCGTGTTCCGAGGTGACCACCAGTGTCGCAGGGTAGGTGACGCCCTTCTTTATATTGTGGATCGGAGAGTACGCGAGCAAGATCGGAAACATCTCGGGATCGTCACTTGAGCCGTATTCCGTGATCCACGTCCATCCGATCGTGAACCTCTGGAAACGAAGCATGTCCATGATTCCGACACACGGCAGGGCAACTCTGAAAAGATCGGGCCGCTGTACCATCACGGCCCCAACCAGCAGTCCCCCGTTCGATACGCCAATGAGGGCCGCCCTATCGCTGCTGGTAAACCCGCGTGCCTGGAGCCATTCGGCCGCGGCTATGCAATCATCAAAGCTATTCTGCTTCCGGTCCCGCCACCCCGCGCGATGCCAAGCTTCGCCGTACTCACCTCCGCCACGGACACAGGCCACGGCATAGATCACCCCGCGCTCCACCAGCGCGATGAGGAGGGGATCGAATGTTGGACCGACGGACGTGCCATCCGCCCCGTACGCATAGAGCAAGGACGGGTGCCGGCCGTTCAGTGGCAGGTTTTTCTTGTGCACGATGAATACCGGCACTTGCGTACCGTCTTGCGAAACACAGAAGTCCTGTGTCGTTTCGTAGTCATCGCTGGCAAACGTCACTCGCGGCTTCAGATATACCGATGACTTGTGGCCATCGATGTCGTAGCGATAGACGGTGGGAGGAATGGTGAAACCCAAGAAGCTCCACAGGGCCTCAGGATCCTCTCGTTGACCCCGAAAGACCTGGACCGCTCCAATACCTGGTAAGGGCAGCTCTTTCTCAAGTGCGCCAGCTCGGTCGAATGCGGACAGGCGATGGGTTCCATACGTTCGATACGTGACGAGAAGCAGCCCTCCGACCGGGCTCGCGCTTTCTAGTCGCCGTGTGCCTTCTGGAATAACCTCTTGCCAGCTGCGTTCCTCGGGCGCTGCGGGGTCAATCAGGATCAGACGCCAGTTCGGCGCGCCATGATTCGTGAGAACCAGGAGCTTGTCCCCTTCATTGTCAATGAGTCGAAATGCCGATTCAAATGAACAGATGATGGGCGTGCTTCTCGGCTTACTGACTCCGGGCTCGAGCAGCCAGACTTGATTGCCCGAGCATGTGCCGGCCGAGTCGAAGACGCTGAGGACAGCAAATCGTTCGTCCTCCGTCGTATGAACGAAGTGGATACGCTGGGGGTGTTCGGCATCTTCGTACACGAGAGCGTCCGAAGATTGGGGTGTACCGATCCGGTGATACCAGACCTGGTGATAGCTACTCGGCGCAGACCGCGCGTCAGCAGGGCCACCCGGCATTGGAAACCGGCTGTAGTAAAGACCATCACCGCACCAGGCGATTGCCGTACACTTCACGGATGTGAGCGTATGAGGGAGGTCCTGCATCGTTGCCATGTCCCTGATCACGTACTCCTGCCCGTCGGAGCCGGCGCGGGAGAGACCATAGGCCAAATACCTGCCGCCCTTGGAGGGAAAGATCGCTACGATTCGTATCGTGCCATCGCTTGCCAGTTGGATGGGGTCAACCAACAAGCTGGGTACGCCGTCCAATCCCTGCTGAGCATATAGCTGCAGCTGATCTTGTAACCCGTCGTTCTTCAGGAAGAAAAGGTAAGGACCTCGTCGAACAAGATCGTAGTATCGAGGATACTTAAGCAGTTGCTCGAATCGGCGACGCAACACCTCACGTTGAGGGACTTTTGAAAGATACGCTTCGGTGATGGCACGTTGAGCTCCGATCCATGTCGCTCGCTCCTTGCTCCTGTCGTCCTCCAACCAGCGGTACGGGTCCGCCACAGGAATCCCATGGTAGTTGTCCACCTGTTCGACTTTGTAGGCTGCAGGGTACGTGAAGGTGTTCATCGAGCCCGTCCTGAGACCGATGTAGTCAATGTTGTGGGAGAGCGGACCTGGCGTCCCGACACCGCGTCGACTGCCGGCGAGGCAATCGGCATTGCCATTCACCCCCCGAGCGACAGAATCGTCCCCGTCCCACAGGTTGTGAATGGCAATCCTGGATGCGGTCTGGCAGGTACCGCACAGCCGGAGGTCTCTTACTAGTTACAGATAGAAGCCGATGTCAGCGCCAGAGCTCGGCTTGTGCGTGGCGTCTTCCGTGGCCTGCTTGACGCCGCCGAGCGTCTCACCTACGACGTTGCCATTGGCAACGAGGGTCGGAATAGCGTATGCCTTCTTCATAAATCCCCCTTCGGTCGCCCTCTCGTGGAAGGCTGGTAGACCTGCAATTACTCTTGCATCACTGCTTCACAACCGCTACTGAGCTGACCTCCGCGCGGCCACCTGCCAGACCGCATCTGTAGCCACGCTTCAACCGCGAGCGCAGAGACTAGTTCCGGATGGGCGTACTGCTCACGGCCATTGCGCTGCAAAGCACCATCGAACGCGATGCGGAGCTCGTGCCCATCTACAATCCCGAGGTCCGCGAGGATGGGTGCATGAAGCAGCTGGGCAAGCGCCGGCCTCCTGGTACTCAAGCATCGGGCAAGAATGTCGCTTGTCTCTGGCTTCCCGACACGAGTTCGGATTGCTTCCGGCAGGATTCCCCGCATGGCTTCACGGACGATCCACCGATGCGCATGAGGCCGTGCGCGCAGCTCTGGCGGAAGGCGTAGGGCAAATTCGATCAGGGGTCGATACAGAAAAGGATGTCTGACGTCGAGACCGTCTGCGAGTCCGTCACGATTCCACATGTTTCCCAGCTTTCTCACCCTTACCGCAATGGCGTGGTGGTACTTGCGCCCAAGCGCGCCAGCATACTCGGCCGCAATCGGAGCGCGCTGAACAACTCCATGGCGACGCAGCGTGGCACGGGTGATCCACGGCTGGATCGGACATTCGTGCTGCAGCATGCGGTGCAGCAAGGCCGATGGCAGGAGGGGCATAGCGGCATTCTTGAACGCGAGTTCCCAGAATGACACCCGGCCAATTGCCGCGCGGCGCGCCAGCTCGCGTATTGCCGCCCATGCCCTGCCTTTCACAATCCAGTCTGCGAAGAACACCATGCTCCCCATGAACAGTTCATCGCCGCCCCAGCCGGTGAGCAAGATCTTCCCGCCGGCACTTCGCACGATGCTCGTGAGGCGACGGTTACGCGGAGAAAAGGGGAAGTCGAATCGCGGCTGGTCCGGGAGGTGCCGCGGGTGCCCGTCCTCGTACCAGAGCGGAGCGTCGAGAACGGTCTTGTTATCCACGCGCCAGCGCGTCATGACCGCGTCTGAATAGGCACGCTCGTCGGTCCAATCGCCCTGGCGGTCCACATACGTGACCGTCCCAGCCAGGCCATGTGGAACGTCCCCTCGCTCTACAAGCCATTGGGCAAGGCTCACCACCGTAGACGAATCCAGGCCACCCGACAGCTGGGCCCAAGTCTCACCATTTCCTCCAAGGCGCAGGCGAACCGCCTCCACCAGCAATTCGCGGCAGGAGTGCACGGCCTCCGGCTCTGACTGGGTCCACCGGGACTCCACCGTGAACCCGCCGGCATCCCAGTACTGATCGACTTTCAGCACGGCTCCCACCAGCGTCGCGATCGACGCTGCCGGAATGGGTTGTACGCCCGCATACACCGAGCGACGGCTTGATGGATCGTCGAGCGTCAGAAACTCAAGAAGGTACCGCACGTCATACTGTTCGCCGTCGGCAAGAGGCTCGGCGCGAGAGGAGAAGGCGCGGAGGCCACGGCGGTAGGCATAGTAGAGTTTCTTCACCGCCATGGCGTCACAAGCCGCCACAGCCGTACCGGTGGCCTCATCCCAAACCACGAACGCGAAATCACCGAGGATTTGAGGGATGAATCGCGAACCGTGGTGAGCCACGATACGTAGGACTATGTCCAGATCGGCCATTTGTTCAGCCTCCCGACCTGCCCAACGTTCGCAAACGCGCCTGTTGTCGAGTCGTACCACTCCTGCGGCCCCGTACTGCCGGTACGTCGCCACCAGCGAGACCTCCTTGGCCTCATCCCACGCGCTGAGTACGTTCGCGCGGCCTGTCGACTGCCACTTGAAGGCAAGTCCCCGACTCCGCGCAACCGACTCGTATGCTCGCCTATCGCCCTCCTCGAGTGCGCGGTTGTTGGGGGCGAGCACGCAGGTGAAGAAGTTCATGACAGCTCATCCGGCAGACGCGCAAACTTACGAACGTGTTCTGGGACGTCGTTGATCACTTCACCTCCGTACTCGATCCATGCGTGCGCCTGAAACGGGTATGGATGGATCCCCTGGCGGTACCGGACGGGCACGCCCTGACATCGCAGGAGGTAATAGAGCGCCAATGACCGTTCGAGGCACTTGGCGCGACCCGGATACAGCGCCGCAGCCAGTGCGACGACACGCTCCGTAGACATCACCCCGTCGGGGGAGCGCAATGATCTTTCAGGAATGCCCTCGGTGCGCCGACGGATCGAGGTGATGGTTCGACTGAATCCAAGGGCCTTGAGCGAGCACTTGATGACGAAGATGAGAAGCACACACAGGAGCAGTGACGGTGTGCGGACCTCGTCGACGGTCGACACGGGAGCCGCTTTGAGGGCCTCAACTCGCATGGTGCGGTCTCTGAAGCGACGCGCACGCCGCGCACGCCGCCCTGATGGTCGGGACCTCATCGGTCAGGAGGCTTGAACGACGCCCACACTGTAGTTGATGCAGCTGCCGGTAGCGGCCGTCACATGCCACCAACTCGTCATGTGTTCCACGTGCCACCATGGCACCTCCGTCGAGCACGACGATTTGGTCGGCGCTACGCACGGTCGAGAGCCGATGTGCGATTACAAAGGTGGTGCGGCCTCGACGCAACCTGCCCAGGGCGGCCTGAATGAACAGCTCGTTCTCGCTGTCGAGTTGCGAGGTCGCTTCATCGAGGATGAGGATTCTGGGATCGGCGAGCATCGCGCGAGCGATGGCGACCCGCTGGCGCTGGCCACCGGAGAGGCGTATCCCCCGTTCACCTACGACGGCGCCGTAACCGTCCGGTAAGGCTTCAGCGAATTCGTCGCAGTGCGCCGATCTCGCTGCCGCCAGAACCTCGGCCCAATCGGCTCTGGGTCGCCCGTAACGGATATTGTCGGCGATAGTGCCGTCGAACAGCACGTCCTCCTGCAGCACCGCGCCCAAGTTCACCCGGTACTGCCTCCGTTGCACCGTCGCCAGGTCGCGCCCGTCGACCAGAATGCGCCCGCTCGTCGGGCGGTCGAACCCGAGCAGCAGTCGGCAGAGCGTACTCTTGCCCGACCCGCTCGGCCCGACGAGAGCGGTGGTGGATCCGGCTGGCGCATGCAGGTTGACGCCACGAACCGCCAGCCGCTCGGGGACGTACCCGTAGCTCATGTCCTCGAAATCCACGGTGCCCACCACCCGCCGGATCCGGCGCCGAGACCGATCATCCTCCTCCTCGGTCGCGCGCCCCCGGAGCTGGGCAATCCTCCTGAGCGCCGCGACTGCCCTGCCAAGCTCCCCCGCTCCAGCCGCCATGTGCAGGACCGGAGCGAGCAGAAGCCCGGTGAGCGAGATGAACATCACGAGACTGCCGAGGCTCATCGATCCGGCCAGGACAGCGCGACTGCCGGCCACCAGCACCACTACGCCGACCGCCCCGGTGACCAGCGAGCCGCTCGCGTCAAGGAGCGAAACCACCCGCAGCGCGGCGAGACTCTCCCGGACGAGCCGATGCGACTCCTGAGCGAAGGAGTGCGCCTCGCGCCGCTCCGCCGCATAGGCCTTCACCACCCTCAGCCCACCGAGCAGTCGGCAGAGCCAGCCGCTCAGCTCCGCCTGGCGGCGGCTCACGCCTTCAAAGGCGGGCGTGAGGCGGCGGAAGGCTCCTCTGACCCCAGCGCCGTAGACTGCCAGGATGGCGAGCACGGCCAGCGTGAGCACAGCATCGAGGCGGAACAGGAGAGCCGAAGCCAGCGTAGCCGTGAGGATCGAGGCCATGAGCTGGACCACCCCGTTCCCCACCAGATAGCAGGCCTGCTCCGAGTCCTGGATAACCCGAGCGGCGAGCGACCCGGTAGAGCCCTCCTCAATCAGCCGGAGCGGAAACCCGACTACCCGGCGCTGGAGATCCTGCCGGAGCCTGGCCACCGCCCGTTGACTCGCCACGCCGGCGAGCTGCACTGCGCCGAACCCGGCCACAGTTTCGATCGCGATTGCCGCGCACGCGAACAGCGCGATGCTCTCCAGTAGCTCGGTCCGCCGCCGGGCGATCACTTCGTCCACCACGTACCTGGAGGCCATAGGCAGAGCCAGCCCCGCTAGCCGGTTCGTCGCGACGAGCAGAAGCGCCGCCAGTAGCGGACGGCGATGGCGGCTGAACAGGAGATGCGCTTCGCGCCAGGCGCCCTGACGAGTTGCGGGCCTCATGGCGTAACCCGTTCTATGAGGCGGGCATCCAGCAGCAGCCTGAGCAGCGCGGCGCCATCGGCCTGCAGGGTCTCGTCCGGCACGTCGTACTCATCCGTGAGTACACGGAGGATCTCGATCACCGGCTCGCCCGCCGCCAGCAGCTCCCAAGTACGCCCCGCCACCTCGTTCAGCGTGTAGTACAGCCCCCGCTCAGCGTCCAGCAGGACGATCGCGTCGGCCTGGCGGGCCCAGACGACATGGGGAAGCGGCCGGAAGCGGTCCGAGAGGAGATGTTGATCCAGGATTTCGCTCTGTACGGCTGTGGCCACGGTCGGCTTCCTCGTTTCCGCGTCTGAAAAGACCGGCGGATGACAGACTAGGAAGCGCGACGGCCGCGCGCCATACGAGGAATTGCGCCAATAATTGCTTTTTTGCGACAGGTCAGCGCGATTGCACCTGTCGCGGGGGGACGGCGTCGCCAAGGAGCGTCGTCTCGAACCGGAAGAGCAGCTCCTGGAAGCCACCCACGGCGCGAAGCGACTTCACGGAGCAGCCGAAGTAATGCTGAAGCACGCGGGTGAGTCCGCCGGAATAGGTAAACCGCATCTCGGTAACCACCTGTTTGGCCGACCACCCCTGGACGTCGAGCCACCAGGCGGCATGCAGCGCCGTACACGAGCCCAGCACGCTCCCCGCGCTGGGCAGGCGAGCGCGGCGGAGCGAGCGCTCCAGCGTCCGCCGGGACGCTCCGCTCCACCTTGCGGCCGTGCCGACCCGGAGGCGCGGGGAGGCCTTGAGAGCGCAGACCAGGACGAAGGGTCGGAACGGTCCCGGCACCAGGGGCACGATATGTCGAGCCAGCGTTTCGGCCGCCGTCGGCACCCGCGGCGGTCGAAGCAGCGGGCGCAATGCAGCGCCCAAGTGCTCGCAGTTGCGAAAGACGAGGGTCAGGCCGTGACGGAAGGCGCTGGTGTCGGGCAGCTCCCGCAGCGCTTCGGGCGTGGGGACGCAGTGCAGGATCAGCGGAAGCTGCGGAGACCGGAGGCGGAGCGCGCGGAACGTCGGCAATATGCTGTCGCCCGCGGGGTCCCGGAGATCCGCCACCACCGCGTCCACCCCGCCCCCGGCCACCAGGTCCAGCAGCGCCCCGGTACTCTCGCAGAAGCGCACCGTTGCGAGCGCTCCGATCTGCTCGGCGGCCAGCTTCTGCGCCGCACGCCCAGGGAGCATCACGGCGACCGTGGGCATATGGGACCACCTCCCTTCTCCTCTAGCATTTTCGACTTCCATCACGGATGCGCAAGCCCGGGAAGGTCAAGACCAGCGGCTGGCATTAAGGAAACAGTCAAAACAGTTTACGGCTGGCGCACAAGTTAAAATTTCGCGAGCCAGGGAGTTTTGCCTGACCTCATGAGCAGCATCACCGATCCCGACGTGCTGCACGGCCTTCTGCTCTTGGCCGCCTTCCTTGGCGGAATATTGGGAGGTACGGCGATCGATCGGATGTTCGTCGGATTTCCTGCCTGGCGTCGCCTCGGGGCCGCCGCGTGGGCGGCGTACAGCCGGGAGGCCGCCGCGGTGCTGGCGCTCAGCGGACTGATCATTACTCTACGGGCTGCTCCCGTCATGCTCAGCCTCAAACGGCTCGGCGAGGAACCTCATGCGCTCGATCGGGCCCTCCGCAGTTTCGCCCGCTGGAGCCTCCCGCGCGCGATCGCCCAGGCCCTCGCTTTTCTCGCCAATCTATGGACGCTCGCGCGACTCTCCTCCTGAGGACCCGTCTCGGCGCGATGTCCGGAAGCCAATCGGATCCGAGGCCAGTGCTGGTCGTCGGGCGGCGAAGACTCGTGCTCCTGCTGGCCGCCATGGGATGCGCGGGAAGGGGGACGAGTCCCAAGCCGCCGTCTCCCGCGCTTGACCGATACCCGATCGTCCCGGCGCCCCGCCACCTGGAGCCTCGCCCCGGAGAGTTCCGACTCGATCGCGAGACGCGGATCCTCCTCTTCGTTCCCGCGAGCACCGAGGTCCGGACGCTGTCGGACCTCCTGGCCGTCCCGCTCCGCGCAGCCTCCGGACTCCCGCTGCCGGTCTCCTCGGAACCCGCGGCCGCCCGCGCGACCAACGCGATCCTGATCCGGCTCACCCCAGATTCGGGCTCCAGGGACCCGGAGAGCTATCGCCTCACCGTCTCCGAGAAGGGCGCGATACTCTCCGCGGCGACGCCTGCCGGCCTGGTCCTCGGCATTCAAACGCTTCGCCAGCTCCTCCCGCCGGAGCTCGAGCGGAGCTCGGGCTCGGCCCCATCCCCATCCCCCGCACCCGTGCACTGGGTGATCCCGGCCGTCGCGATCGACGACGCGCCCCGCTTCCGCTACCGCGGCATGCTTCTGGACGTCGCCCGCTGGTACTACCCCCCGGAATTCATCGAGAAGGTCATCGACCTCCTCGCGCTCTACAAGCTCAACACCCTCCACCTGCACCTGACCGACGACCAGGGCTGGCGACTCGAGATCAGGAAGTACCCGCGCCTCACCCGGATCGGCGCCTGGCGGAAGGAGACCATCGCCGGACAGCACTTCGACCCCTATGTCGGCGATGGCACGCCGCATGGCGGCTTCTACACTCAGGAGGAGATGCGCCATCTCCTGGCCTATGCCGCGGCCCGCGGCGTCACCATCATGCCCGAGATCGAGATGCCGGGGCATGCACAGGCCGCGCTCGCCGCCTATCCCGAGCTGTCGTGCACCGGCGGGCCCTTCGAGGTCTCGACCAGATGGGGCGTGCACCAGGACATCTTCTGCCCCAGCGAGCAGACCTTCGCGTTCCTCGAGGACGTGCTGCTGGAAGTCATCCAGCTCTTTCCCAGCCGATACATCCACATCGGCGGCGACGAAGTGCCGAAGCAGGAGTGGAAGGAGAGCCCGGTCGCCCAGGAGGTGATCCGCCGGGAAGGGCTGGCCAATGAGGAGGAGCTGCAGGGCTGGTTCATCAGGCGCATCGAGGCGTTCCTGCGCGCTCACGGGCGCCGTCTGGTCGGGTGGGACGAGACCCTCGAAGGCGGACTCGCGCCCGAGGCGACGGTGATGTCGTGGCGTGGCGAGGAGGGTGGGATCGAAGCGGCGCGGCAGGGACACGACGTCATCATGACGCCGGCGAATCGGACCTACCTCGATTACTACCAGGGCGACCCGGCGGCCGAGCCGCTGGCCATCGGCGGCTTCCTCCCGCTCGACAGTGTGTATGCGTTCGAGCCGGTGCCGACCGGGCTGACGCCCGCGCAGGCCGCCCATGTGCTCGGTGCCCAGGGCAACCTGTGGACCGAGTACATCCCTACACCGGCCCGGGCGGAGTACATGATGCTGCCGCGCATGCTGGCGCTGGCCGAGGTCTTGTGGTCACCCAAGGAGGCCCGAAGGTGGGACCGGTTCGTCGCGCGCCTGCCAGCGCAGTTCGCGCGACTGGACGCACTGGGCGCGGAGTATCGGGTGCCGGAGCCTGTCGGGCTGGGCGAGGACCGGCTCGTCCTCGAGGACCGGATCCGGGTGACCATGGGCTCATCGGTTCCCGGTGGTATGCTCCGCTACACGACAGACGGCTCCGAGCCGGCACTGAGCTCTTCGCGCTATACCGGCCCCGTGGTGCTTCCGCTCACCGGCTCGCACGTGACCGTGAGCGCGCGGGTCTTCCTGCCGAACGGACGCGGAAGCCCGGTCGCGAGGGCCCGGATCGCCCGCGCCACCTGGACGGAACCGGTGGAGGTCCTGCCGGACACACTGATGCCGGGTCTCACCTACGAGTACGTCGAGGGCACCTTCCGCTCGGCCGATGAGGTCGGCCGGGGCGAGCCGCTCCGGGTGGGGACGGTGCCCGACGCGGCGCTCCGCGGCGACGAGCGTCCGGAGAACTACGGCGTGCGTCTCTCGGGCCTCATGCGCGTGCCTGAGGACGCGCTCTACACCTTCTACCTCTCCTCCGACGATGGCGCCAAGCTCCGCGTCGGGGGCGAGACAGTCGCGGACAACGATGGGGGCAAAGGACACGGCCAGATCGCACTCCGGAAGGGCTTCCACCCCATCGAGCTGGTGTTCTTCCAGGCCACCGGGCCCGCGGCACTGCGGCTCGAGGTCTCCACTCCGGAGTCGGCCAGGCGCCCGGTGCCCGCCGACTGGTTCGACCATGGCGCCGGCCGCTGACACGCCTCCCCAGGCTCCTCGGAGTTGCGCCCGGAAAAACCGGACGCAATAATAGGTGCGACCCTATGCCATCTCGCAGCCCATCCGGAGTACACCCATGAAACGCATGTTCCTGGGCGTGGTGCTCGGCCTCTTCGCCTCGTCCGCCGCCGCCCAGCAGAACCCGTTCAAGCTTCCCAAGAACAACACCTCGGTGACCGTGCAGTACGCCTACGCCGGTGACATGCAGGGGACCGGCGAGCGCGCCGTCTCCAAGGACCGCGTGATGGCTCACCAGAGCACCACCGGGAAGTTCTTCGGCAAGACGTCCACCACGGACACCTGGACCCTCATCACCCCGGATTCGAGCTACTCGGCCGACCTCACCAAGAAGACCGGCGTGGCGATGCCCAACGTCCTCCCCTACATGGCGAAGGCGTACGACGACCTGGACGGAACCTCCAAGCAGCGGCTCCATCAGAACATGCAGGAGATGGTGCAGATGATCAGCCGGGCTTTCGGCACCCAGACCATGGTGAGCGACGAGAAGACGGCCACGCAGACCTATGCTGGCGAGAAATGCGACGAGCGCACCTTCGGGACCTTCTCCATCTGCAGCATGCAGGACGCCCCCGCCGTCCCGCTCCACGTGAGCGGCAGCATGATGTGCGTGAGCTATGAGGAGACCGCGACTGCCGTCAAGAAGGGAGAGCCGTCCGCGGCCGAGCTCGCGCCCCCTGCGGGGATCACGTTCCAGCGGGACACCACCCTGGCGAGCCCGGACAGCATGGCGCGCGGATTCGTAAAATATCTCGCCAGCCAGGAGCTGGCCGACTCGATTGCCAAGGCCAAGAGCGAGATGGCGAGCCGGTCGAGCACCTCGAACGTCTCCAACGCGAGCACCACCAGCGCCGCCCATGAGCCGACGCCCGAGGAACGGGAGCAGCAGCGGCAGGCCTGCGAGGCGCTCAAGAACTTCAATCTCGGCAAAGCGATGTCCGACGCCACCAAACAGGTCTTCTCCGAGGCCGTGAACGAAGCCGTGCAGGAGAAGAAAATGGAAGCGAAGGAGGGGGCCAAGCAGAAGATCAAGGGACTGCTCAAGAAGCCGCACTTCTGACGCGCGGCCGGCCGGCGCTCCCTAACGGAGCGCCGGGCCCGCCGAGGCCCCCAGCATCGCCTCCCGCACCAGCGGAATCGGCGGCCCGCCATAGGAGAGGAACTGGTCGTGGAACGCCTTCCATCCGGCGCGGCCACCGTGGGTGGCCGTCCAGTCCGCCCGCAACTGCCGGATCATCAGCTTGCCCAGCGTGTAGTCGAGGTACTCGGGGTCGAAGGTGCCCCGCGCCGCCTGCTCCCGAGCGGTCGGAACACTCTGCAGGGCATCCTCCCGGAACAGCCGCTCCGATTGCGCCTGGGTCATGCCCCTGGTGTGCATCCCGATGGCGGACAGATAGCGGGCATTGCGGAGCAGCGCGTTCTGCAGCTGGCCGATGTGCACCTCGGGACTCCCGTTCCCCAGCCCCGCCTCCCACATCATCTCCTCGGCGTAATGGGCCCACCCTTCCGCGAAGGCGTAGGTGACGAAGACCGCGCCGAACTTGTCGCCCGAGCGGTTGGAGTGGAGGAACTGGACGAAGTGGCCAGGCCAGACTTCGTGCACGCTGGTGAACTCGAGATTGGCTCGGCCGGGCAGGTAATCGTGCTGCTCCTGCTTCGACCAGGAGGGATCGGGAGGGGCCACGTAGTACACGCTCGGCAGCCCCTTGTCGTACGGCCCCGGCGGATCGATGTAGGCGAAGTTCCACCGCTGATAGGGCGGCGACTCGTGTACCTCGGCCTTCTCCGTGCCGGGAACGGTCACCAGATCCTTCGAGCGGACAAACTGAGAGAGTGAATCCAGCTGGAGCCGTGCGGCGTCCACGATGGGGCCGGCCGGCTTGCGGTCATCCGCCTTCTTGACGCATGCCTGGAGCGTCTGACCGGGCGCGAAGGCGGCGCAGGCCTCCTTGAGCGACGCGAGATTGCGCTCGAGATCCGCACGCCCGACGGCCTCCAGCCGCTCGAGCGGGACGTCCACCCGGTCCATGGCATGGAGCATCCGCGCGAAGAGGGCGGGACCCATGGCGAAGCTGTCCACCGCCGTCTTCTCCTGGGAGGCGAACCAGCCGTCGAGCTGATGCATCGCGTCCGCCG
Source organism: Gemmatimonadales bacterium (assembly GCA_045803515.1). Lineage (GTDB taxonomy): Bacteria > Gemmatimonadota > Gemmatimonadetes > Gemmatimonadales > GWC2-71-9 > CAVVWJ01. Next base: position 5,336 of record JBJMOX010000355.1, on the reverse strand, counting down.
CACCGTTGAGCGCTGAGTCGAGCGAGGCGCGCACGCCGCTGTCCTTCACCTGGGCAAAGGCCTTGGGTGCGTCGCTGCGGAGGAAGCCGACCAGGCCGCCGAAGCGGATCCGCCCGATCGCCACATACGCCTTGGGGAGCGGGAGGTGGAGGTTCGCCTTGATCTGCTCGGCGGCGCGGGGCACCGCCCGAGCCCACGCGGTCAGCGCGCGAGCCCGCACCTCGGGGTCGGCATAGGGCCGGGCGATGTAGACGTTAGGATCGAGATTGCCGGCGTACCAGGTCGGGTTCTTCCACGGCCACTTGGCCTCGTCCCGCCAGAAGAGCTCCCCGTCCAGGATGGCGAGGAGGTACTGTCGCTGCAACCGGCGCGGCCCATCGAGACCCGTCGTGTCCCACGCCGTGGCCGAGTCCCGCGTGGAGCGGAGGCTCGAAACGTCGCGTGCGAGGCCGGCCTCGCTCCAGTCGGGGAGCTTCCCGTCGAACTCGTGCCGCCCCTGATAGACGGCAAAGCCCGGGTTCGCGGCGAAGTAGGACTCGAGGAAATGATCGACAAAGCCGTCCCAGTCGCCGCCCCGGGCAGGCGCCTCCTGGGCAGGCCGGCACCCGGCCGCGTGCAGGAAGATCAGACATGCCAGCGCTGCAAAATGTTGTCTCATTCGGAGGCACCCGATTTCTTCGCGGTGGAAGAATGCCGTCACCTTTTCGTGCCTGCAAACTATACTGCTCGGCTTCCGGGGCAGGATGCTCGCCGCTCTCATGGACGGCCGCGCCCGCACCGCCGTCGAGCTCGCGCTCGAGGCCGGAGTCACTCAGTCCACTGCCAGCAGCCACCTGGCGCGCCTCACGGCGGCCGGGTTGGTCTTGCCTGCGAAACAGGGGCGCCACCGCTATTTCCGTATCGCAGGGCAGGAGGTCGCCGCCGCACTCGAGGCCCTCACCAGCCTCGGGGTGCGCCACCCGCCGGAGCGGAGCCGCCCGGGGCCCAGGGAACAGGATCTCCGCCATGCGCGGGTCTGTTACGACCACCTCGCAGGAGAGGCGGGTGTCCGCCTGCTGGAGCGGCTCAGGCAACGCAACTTCATCAGTGGGAGCGAGGAGGACGTGGCGCTCACCCGGGCAGGGGAGACATGGTGCGGGCGGGTTGGTATCGGCCTCGACGCGCTCCATGCGAGGCGGCGGCCGCTCTGCCGTTCGTGCCTGGATTGGACCGAACGCCGCATGCACCTCGCCGGGGCGCTCGGCGCCGCTCTCCTCGACCGTCTCTTCGCTCTGCGCTACGCTCGCCGGGAGCGCGGCCGCCGCGTGATCACCCTCTCTGTGCCCGGCGAGAGGTTCATCGAGCGGCTCGAGCTCGCCCGCTGAGCGAGCGGTCACCTTCCCGCTTTCCCCATCGCGCACTCCTGTACCTGTGAGCCGTGTCACGGTCGCGGCCCTGCTCCGCCTCATCATGGGGGGTGAGTATTCGGGCGCGCCCTGGGGGATTCATTGATGAGGGGCCATGACAGCTCGTTTCCGTAATCGCGCAGAGGCTGGACGACATCTCGCCATGAAGCTCGGTGCGTACGCCGGACGCAATGACGTGACCGTGCTCGCGCTGCCCCGGGGCGGAGTGCCGGTGGCGGCTGAAGTCGCCCGCGCGCTCGACGCACCGCTGGACGTGTTCGTGGTACGGAAGCTCGGCCTGCCGGGTCACGAGGAGTTCGCGATGGGCGCCGTTGCGAGTGGTGGTGTCCGCCTGCTGGATGAGCGGGTGATCGGCGGCCTGGGGATCACCCGCGCCCAGGTCGAGCGAGTCACTGCCGCCGAGCGGGCCGAGCTCGAGCGGCGCGAACGACGCTACCGCGGGGACCGGCCGTTCCCCGATCTTGGGGGTCGGACGGTGATCCTGGTGGATGATGGGCTGGCCACCGGCTCGACCATGCTCGCCGCAGTGGAAGCCCTGCGCAGGGAGGGCCCCTCGCGGCTGGTGGTGGCCGTCCCGGTCTCCGCAGTGGAGACCTGTGACGCCTTTCGGGACATCGTCGACGAGATCGTCTGCGCCGTGACCCCGGAGCCCTTCCGCGCCGTCGGCCTCTGGTACGAAGACTTCTCACAGACTACGGACGAGGAGGTTCATCAACTTCTCGCCCGGGCGCGGGTGCCGTGAGTACGTGCATGGCGGGAGGTAGACGATGAAAGCGAAGTACTCGAACTCCGACCTGGTAGTCACACTGTTGGCCGGCGCCGGCATCGGCGGCGCGCTGATGTTCTTTCTGGACCCGCGCGGCGGAGCCCGCCGCCGGGCACTCCTACGCGACCGCACCAGTCGCGCAATCCGCACCGGCAAGGAGGAGCTCCAGCAGGACGTGGAGGACGCGCGGAACCGCATCTCGGGGGCGGTGGCCGAGGCGCGCGGGCGCATGCGGCGCGAGCCAGTAGACGATGAGCAGCTCCTGGCCCGGGTGCGGGCGAAGCTCGGTCACCATGTGGACCGCGTCGGCGCGATCGAGGTCACGTCCGACCGGGGGAAGGTGACGCTCCGTGGAGAGGTGTCGAGCGAAGAGCTGGACGACGTGCTCGACACGGTCGCCGGGGTCCCGGGCGTCAAGCGGGTGGAGAATCAGCTGGACGTCAGGGGAACTCCGAGCGGCTCCTCCTCTGGCCGCCGGTAGCATGCCGGGGATCGACGGCGCCGTAGAGCGGCAGGTGACGCTTCCCGCCGCCGGCGTCACGCTCGAGGGCACGCTGGGTATTCCGGCGAACGCCCGGGGAGTGGTGCTGTTCGCCCACGGGAGCGGAAGCAGCCGCTTCAGTCCGCGCAACCGCTATGTCGCCCAGGCGCTCAGGGACGCCGGTCTTGCCACCCTGCTGGTCGACCTGCTCTCTCCCGGGGAGGAGGAGGTCGACCTGGTGACTCGTCACCTGCGCTTCGATATCGGCCTGCTCGCGGATCGCCTGGTGGATGGCCTCGACTGGCTGGCACGAGGGCCGGCCACGCGTTCGCTTCGGGTGGGACTGTTCGGCGCCAGCACCGGAGGTGGTGCGGCCCTGGTCGCGGCCGCTCGACGTCCGGACTCGGTTGGGGCCGTCGTGTCCCGCGGCGGCCGGCCCGACCTGGCGGGCGACGCGCTGCCCCATGTACGGGCACCGACGCTGCTCATCGTGGGGGGAGACGACAGCACCGTGATCGGGCTGAACCGCCAGGCCATGCGGCAGATGCGGGCGGAGGCCCGGCTGGAGGTCGTGCCCGGTGCCAGCCACCTCTTCGAGGAGCGCGGTGCGCTCGAGCAGGTCGCCGCCCTCGCCCGCGACTGGCTGCTGCACCACCTTGCTCCCGTGGGCCAGGTCTGACGCAACCGGGCTGACGCCGGGCCGGCCGTGTGTCAGCTCTTCGGCTCGCGTCCAAATGCCTTGCGCAGCTCGCCCTTGGCCCGCTCCAGCGTGCGCTTTCGCGTCGGTGTCAGGTTCTTGCCGGCGCGATTGATGTAAAGATTCAGCATGGACATCGCCGAGCGGAACGGGTCCGCCTTGCGCCGGCGGCTCCGCTCGGCCGATCGTTTGAGCGACAGCGCGACATCTCTCGCGCTGCGTTTGGTGAAGACACTCTGTTCGAGGTCGAGCGCGTTGCTCGTTTCGGTCACCCGCTTGGACCAGCGCCGCGGCGCCGCCCGCGGTGCGCGCCGGCGTCCGGACTTCCTGGGACTTTGCTTGGCATGCGCCTTTCTGGCCATATCGCCCTCCGGTTCAGGACCCAGCCTACCCTGGGCCTGTCCGGCGGCGCAGTGGCGCGGGTCACCCGCGGGTGCGCTACTACACGAAGGCGGTCAGGCATGCGCAGGCCTCGGCGCTCCCGGCGCTAGGTGGCGTGCAGCGTGAAGATCGGCAGCTCCGGAGGACAGCGAAACCTGGCTGGAATGGTGGTGGTGCCGACCCCCCGAGAGACGTAAAGCGGCGCAAAGGTGTCGCGATACCAGCCCGCAACGAAGCGGCCCGATCCGCTTGGGGTCACGGCCGGCACGAACGGCAGGCGGACCTGCCCGCCATGGGTGTGGCCGGCGAGGAGAAACGCCGGATTGGCGTTCTCGTGATGCAGCCGGCGCGACACGATCCCGGGGGCGTGAACCAGCCAGACTTCGACCGCTCCCGAAGCGAGCCCTGCCCGCGCCTGATAGATGTCCGGCCGGCCCATTACCGGATCGTCCAGCCCCACCAGCACGATGGACCTATTCCCGACCGAGACCTCTCGCCGCGCATTGACCAGGAGCGCAATCTGCGCTTCGCGGTAGACCTCGGCCAGGGGCGAGATGGATTCGGAGTAGTACTCCCAGTTGCCCAGCGTCGCGACGGTGGCGATGCTGCCGCGGGCGTAGCGGGCGAACTCGGCCACCTGGGGCAAGGCGCGGCGGTGCTCGATCATATCGCCAGTGAGCACCACGATCTCCGGCCGCTCCCGCTTGAGGTGCGCGACCACCGCGTCGGCGGCCAGGCGATTTCCGGGGAAGTGAACGTCACTGATCTGCGCGATCCGCAGCCCCTCGAGACCGCGAGGCAGTCCCGGGATCCGGACGTCGTGTCGGCTCAGCTGCACATGCTCGGGCTCGAACAGGAAGGCGTCGGCCCCGAGGGCGGCCGCACCCAGCGCGCCGCCCGCCAGGGCCAGGAATCGCCGTCTGGAGGTGTTCATACCACGAAATGTAGCGGGGCGGGAGCCACCGCTATTCGAGCGTCCCCCCGCCCAGCGCCTGGTACAGCGCCGCGTACGCCGTGGCGGCGTCGGTCCGGCTTTGCGCCAGTTGCTCTTCGGCCTCGAGCTGGGTCCGCTCGGCGTCGAGCACCTGCAGGAAATCGGCGACCCCGCCGGTGAACCTCAGTCTGGCCAGTTCCGCGGCACGCGCGCTGGCCTCGGCGGCCTCCTGGATTCGCTCCACTTGCGCTCGCGCCGTGCGGTAGCGCACCAGCCCGGTCTCTACTTCCTGCAGTGCCTGGAGCACCGTCCGGTTGTATCGAGCCTGAGCCTCCGCCTCTCGGGCGCGGGACTCATCCACCCGCGCCTTCACCCGACCCAGGTTGAGCGCGGGCCACGAGAGGACCGGGCCCACCGCGTATCGGAACGTGCCGTCATCCCCCAGCGAGCCCAGCGCGCTCGCCGAGTAGCCGGCACTGCCTCCCACGGTGATCCGTGGCAGGTAGTCGGCCTTGGCCACGCCGACGAAGGCACGCTCGGCCGCAAGCTGGCGTTCTGCCGATGCGACGTCCGGCCGTCGCCGGACCAGCGAGTCGGGGGTCGCGACCGTCACAGTCGCGGGGAGGGCCGGGAGGGCGACGACGGTGCCCAGCTCGCTCGACAGCTTCGCG
>JBJMOX010000354.1:0-5997 GCA_045803515.1 Gemmatimonadales bacterium | reverse complement strand
GTGCGCCCCGGCCACCTCGATCGGGATCAGAATGTGGCGGCCCTTGGCCTTGTCGCCCTTCCGGCTGGTGATCTCGATGAGATGGAAGCCGAACTTCGAGAGTACCGGTGGGGAGAGGGTGTTGAGCGGCAGCTTGAACGCGGCCGAGTCGAACGCGGGGTCCATCGACCCTCTGGTCCACTGGTCCAGATCACCGCCCCGGGCGGCGGTCACGCTGTCGGCGGACTCCCGGCGTGCCTCATCGGCGAACGCGGCACCACCGGTGATCTCCTGCCGCACCGAGTCCGCTCGCGCCCGCGCCATCGCGGTGTCGGCGGCGGTGGTGAGCCGGGGTAGCGCGACGAAGCTGAGATAGGCGGTGGCCGGGCGGGAGAAGTCGTTCTGGTGCGCCTTGTAGTAGGCCTGGATCTCGGCATCGGTGAGCTTGATGGCCGAGTCGGGGACGACATTCTTGGGAATGATCGCGGTGAGCGAGATCTTCACGGTCTCATGCTCGTCGCGGTACTGTTCCCAGAGCGCGGCGTCCGACAGGTACACGTCGGCCGTGACCACCCGAAGCAGCTTGGAGCGCATCAGCTGCTCGCGATATTGGCTCTCCAGCGCGGGCAGATACTGCTGGGCCACACTGGAGGTGAGCCAGCGCTGATACTTCGCCAGGTCGAACTGGCTGTCGGTCTGGAATTCGGGAATCTTCTGGAACTCGGGCGGCGGCGAGTTGCGGATGGCCTGGACGATCTCGTCCTCGTTGACGGTGATTCCCCGCCGCCGATACTCGGCCTGGAGCACGGTGCTCTGCACGAACTGCTCCCACACCTCGTCCCGGATCTGGGCGTAGTCGTCCATGCCCAGCGCGCCGGGTGACTGGCGCTGCCGGGCGTCGATGCTCTGCTGAACCATCGACTGATACGTGCGGGCGTCGATGCTCTGCCCGTTCACTTTACCCACGGCGGTCCGGGTGAGCAGCCCGGTGCCGCTGGTGATGCCGCTCAGGTCGATCACCAGCCAGGCGAAGAAGGTGATGGTGATGACGACCAGCAGCGGCTTGGCGGCGTTGCGGAACGCTTGCATCATAGCTGAATCCGAGACTCCAGACTGGGGGTTCCAAACCAGCCTTAAGCTTAAGTCCGGCAACACAGAACCTCAAGGCGGCGCACTGCTTAACAGTTGACAGGCCGGGAGCGGCTGGCTACTCTCACCGTACTCTCCGCAACGAAGTAGATCGTTCCTTCCCCACGGCGATTCTGACCTCGGACACCGGGACCCGGATGGCCATAAGCGAGATCGAAAAGCTCGAACGCAGGTACGCCGAAAACCCCCAGGGGCTCACCTTCGCGCCGCTCGCGGAAGTGCACCGGAAGAACGGGGACACCGCTCGGGCACTGGATCTGCTGCGGCCCGGGCTCGAGCTCCATCCCGAGTACATCCCCGCCAGCATCGTGCTGGGACGGTGTCATCTCGATCTGGGCGACCTGCCGGCCGCCGAGATCGCGTTCACCCACGTGCTCGGCCTGGATAGCGAGAACGTCATCGCGCTCAAGGCGCTGGCCGACATCAACGAGCGGCTCTTCCGCTTCGACGATGCGGAGCGCTGGCTGCGCACGCTGCTCTCGGTGGACCGGAGCAACGACGAGGCACGCGACCAGCTCGAGCGAGTCGAGGCCTCGCGCCGCCAGGCGGACGCCGCCTCCTCGGCGGATCCGGCGGCTTCGCTGGTGACGGAGCCTGACGGCGAAAGCGCCGCGGCGGCCCAAACGAGGGCGGCCGAGCCTTCCGAGGCGCTCAGTGTGACCCCACCGGAGCCGGCCGTGCCGCTCGACCTCGAAGAGCTGGACATCGCTGCCGAGGCATCCGAGCCGCAGGCTGAGGGTCTGGAGCTGGAGCAGCCGGTCACCATGGATGAGACCGTCACCCCACTCGAGGGGCTGGTAGGCCGGGACCAAACCACCGAGCCGGGCGAGGATGATCTGGTGAGCATGGCCGAGCCCGACGCGTTCCGGGTCGAGCTGAGCGAAGAGATCGTCCTGCAGAGCGCGGGCGGCGGGGAATTCCAGGTGCCCAACGCGGCCGAGGAGCTGGCGGGGCGGAGCGCGGCGGCACGCACCGACGCGCCGATGGCGGAGCCGCCTGCTGCAGAACCGACCACAGCGGAAGCTCCCGCGGCGGAACCGCCGGAGCCGTCCCTGCCGGAGGCAGAGCCCGTCACGGCGGAGGCATCCCAGGCCGACCACGGTATGGTGGTAAAGGACACCCACGGCCAATCCGTGGCGGACTTCTTCCGCGGCCTGCTGGCGGCCCGTCTCCCGGCGCTGAGCGCCTCGCCGACCGGGAAGGTGGACAGGGCGGAGCCAGCCCCTGCTGCCGAAGCCGAGGGAGCGCCGACCCGGCCTGCCCACGACTCGCTGTCCCTGAGCTCGGTCTTTGGCGACGAAGGGACGCCTACCCCACCGGCCGTCCCCGTCTCCGCGGCGGCCGCACCTCCGGCCCCGGCGGATGGGAGCGTCTCCTTCGACGAGTTCTACAGCCCGGCCGGCCGGACTGATGCCCCCCGTCAAGCGCGGACGTCCGACACCAAGAGTGACGATCTGGACCAGTTCCACGCCTGGTTGCAGAATCTCAAGCGCTGAATGCGGATCGCCGTGCTCAACGGCCCCAACCTCAACCTGCTGGGCCAGCGGGAGCCCGAGGTGTACGGCCGCACTACCCTGAGCGAGATCGAGGCCCTGGTGCGCGAGGCCGCGCGAGCGCACGGAGTCGAGCTGGAATGGTTTCAGACCAATCATGAGGGTGCGCTGGTCGACGCGGTGCAGGGGCTGCGCGGCCGGGTGGATGGTGCCCTCATCAACGCCGCCGCGCTGACCCACTCGAGCCTGGCGCTCCGCGATGCTCTCCTCGCCGTGCAGGTCCCTTTCGTCGAGCTCCACCTCTCGAACATCTTCGCCCGGGAGCCGGAGCGGCGACACTCGATGATCGCCGATCTGGCGTTGGGGATGGTGACCGGCTTCGGGGCCCAGAGCTACGTGCTGGCCCTGGAGGCGCTGATGGGCCGCCTCCGTGCCGCCTGACCGCCGGACGGACCGCCAGAGCGCTCTGAGGACGGCGTTGGAGGGTGAGGGGCTGGATGGGTTGCTGGTGACTCACCTGCCCAACATCCGCTACCTCACCGGGTTCAGCGGCTCCGCCGCGCTGCTGCTGATCCGGGCCGACGCCACGATCCTCATCACCGACTTTCGCTACGCCACCCAGGCCCCGATCGAGGCCGGATCCGCGGCGGTGGTCGAGGTGGACCAGAAAAGCGTCTGGGAGCGGCTCGGCCGGACCCTGGCCGCGGCGCCGGTGGAGACGCTCGGGATCGAGGGCCAATCGCTCACGGTGCGCGATGCGGAGCGGGTGAGCGCGCTCACCCACGCGCGGGTCGTGCCGGCCACCGATCTGGTGGAGCGCCTGCGGGTGGTCAAGGCGCCGGAGGAGGTAGTCGCCATCGGGGCCGCCGCCGCCCTGGCGCAGGAGGCGCTGGCGGAGATCCTCCCCGGTGTGCGGGTGGGCCAGACCGAGCTGGAGGTCGCCGCGGCGCTGGAGAGTGCGCTCCGGCGCAGAGGGAGCGAGTGGCACCCGTTCCCGACCATCGTGGCCTCGGGGCCGCGGTCGGCGCTGCCGCACGCGGGGACGAGCGACCGTCCGCTGGGCCGGGGCGAGTGGCTGCTGCTCGACTTCGGCGCCCAGGTAGACGGATACTGCGCCGATCTCACCCGCACCCTGGTGGTCGGGGCGCGTGCGAACGAGCGGCAGCGCACGGTGTACGACCTGGTGCGAAGCGCGCAGCAACGGGCGCTGCAGCATCTCAGGGCCGGGATGACCGGACGGGAGGGCGATGCGCTTGCCCGCGAGGTCATCACCGCCCGCGGCTTCGGCGATGCCTTCGGCCACTCGCTGGGACACGGGCTCGGCCTCGAGGTGCACGAGGCGCCGCGCCTGGCGCCGACAGCGGACAGCCCGCTGCCGGTGCACGCGGTGGTCACCGTGGAGCCGGGCGTCTATCTTCCGGGCTGGGGTGGGGTGCGGCTGGAGGACGATGTCTATCTCGCTCCCGATGGTCCACAGTGTCTGTCCGACGGACGAACGGAGCTGGTCGAGCTGGTCTAGGCCAGCCCCCGATCCGCACCCATGGGAGTGTCAGTGGCGACGACGACCGATTTCAAGAACGGGCTGGTGCTCGAGATCGACGGGCACCTGTTCCAGATGGTGTACTTCCAGCACGTCAAGCCGGGGAAGGGCGGGGCGTTCGTGCGGACCAAGCTCAAGAACATCCGCACCGGTGCCGTGCTGGAGCGCACCTTCAACGCGGGCGAGCGGGTGACCGATGTCCGCCTGGAGCGGCGTCCGATCCAGTTTTCCTACGCCGACGGGCACTTCTATCACTTCATGGACCAGCAGACCTTCGACGACATCATGCTGACGGAGGATCTCATCGGGTCCGCTCAGCTCAAGTACCTCAAGGAAGGGATGGAGTGCGAGGGGCTGGTCCATGACGATCGGGTGATTCTGGTCGATCTGCCGTTCTTCGTCGAGCTCGCGGTCACCCGGACCGATCCAGGGGTGCGGGGGGATACCGCCACCGGGTCCACCAAGCCGGCCACCCTGGAGACCGGCGCCACCGTGCAGGTCCCGCTCTTCATCGAGGAGGGCCAAGTGATCCGGGTCGACCGCCGCGAAGACAAGTACCTCACCCGCGTATGACGCCTCAGGAGATGAAGCAGTTGGCGGAGCTGCTGCAGACGGTCCCGGGGATCAAATCGATCGAGCTCCAGGACGTCCAGGGACTGGCGCAGCTGCTGCGCGAGTCGCCCGAGATCGGCTCCATCGAGGTGAAGGGCTGGTTCGGGACCGGCGTCGTCATCACCCGCACCTCGGCGCCTCCCCTGCCCGCGCCCGCCCCGCAGGTGTTTCACCACGCGCCGCTTCCACCCGGACCGGCGGAAGGGCGGGAATCCTCCCGCGGGGCGGTGATCGCCGCCCTCAAGGAGATCAAGTCCCCCATGGTCGGCACCTTCTACATGTCGCCGGAGCCGGGCGCCGAGCCGTACGTCAAGCCGGGCAGCCGGATCACTCCCGGGCAGACCGTCTGCATCATCGAGGCGATGAAGATCATGAACGAGATCGAGGCCGAGATCGCCGGGGTGATCCGGGAGATCAGCGTGGATGACGCTCAGCCGGTGGAGTTCGGCCAGGTGCTCTTCCGGGTCGATCCCCATGGCTGAGCCCACGTCCGCCGGACCGGTCTCGACGCCGACCTTCAACTTCAAGCAGACCATCGGGCAGATGGTCCAGCGGAACGCGTCCGACCTGCTGCTCAAGGTGGGCCGGCCACCGACCGTCCGGGTCAACGGCGACCTGCAGGGTCTGGAGATGCCGCCGGTCAAGCCGGAAGATCTCAAGCTGCTGGCGGAGCAGGTGATGACCCCCCGGCAGGTGAAGGAGTTCGCCGAGAAGAAGGAGGCGGACTTCGCCATCGGGGTGCCGGGCGTGGGCCGCTTCCGCACCAACATCTATCAGCAGCGCGGCACGCTCGCGTTCGCTTTTCGCGCTATCCCGTACGAGGTAAAGACCATCGGCGAGCTGCACCTGCCGCCGGTGCTGGAGGAGATCGCGCTCAAGCCGCGAGGGCTGATCCTGGTCACCGGCATCACCGGCTCGGGCAAGTCGACGGCGCTGGCGGCGATGATCAATCACGTGAACCAGAACCGCCGGGTGAACGTGATCACCATCGAGGATCCGATCGAGTTCCTCCACCGGGACGTGATGTCCAACATCTCCCAGCGCGAGGTGGGCAGCGATACGCTCTCCTTCGCTTCGGCGCTGCGGCATGTCCTCCGCCAAGACCCTGACGTCATCCTGGTCGGCGAGATCCGCGACACCGAGACGCTGGACACCGCGCTCAAGGCGGCCGACACCGGCCACCTGGTGTTCTCCACGCTGCACACCACCGACACCACCCAGACG
>JBJMOX010000353.1:0-15718 GCA_045803515.1 Gemmatimonadales bacterium | reverse complement strand
GCTGCGGCGATCGCCCGGGACCACCCGGGAGTTCGGAGCGATGGAGCAGTCGGGGCTCAAGGAGGCGGGGAACATCCTCGCCAGCGCCTACCTCAACGCGCTCAGCGATTTCATGGGCATGATGCTGGTGCCCTCGGTGCCGAGCCTGGTGATCGACCTGAGCGCCGCGGTGCTCACCACCACGTACCTCAACTTCGGCCACGACCGGGATTACGTGTTCTGCGTGGAGACTTCGTTCCAGGTCGCCGGCGCGACCGAGCCCTTGCGCGGTCATTTCCTGCTCCTGCCCGATATGCCGTCCCTCCGGGCGATCTTCGACGCCATCCGACTGCCCTGATCGATGCCCGGCCCCGTGCTGTCGGAGCGCGATCTCGCCGTCCTGCGCTCCTTTGCCCGCCGGATCGATCCCTCCGATGCCGGGGCCCACAATAACCTGGGCGTCCTGTACTACCAGAAGGGATTGATCGAGGAGGCGATCGCCGAGTTCGTCCGGGCGCTCGAGCTCGACTCGCGGATGCAGGTGGCGCAGGCCAACCTCGACATCGCCTACCGGGAGAGCGGTCACTACGACCGCCGGATCACCGCCCTCCTCGAGCGGGTCAAGCAGCATCCCGACGACCGCGACACCCGCTGGGAGCTCGGCCGCGCCTTTGCCGCGCTGGGCCGGCATCCGGAAGCCGTCGCCCAGTTCGAGGCCCTGCTTTCCTTCCATCGCCATGACGTCCCCGCCATGCTCCAGCTCGGACTGGCCGAGAAGGCGCGTGGCAACCTCGACGCCGCAAGCGAGTGGCTGAGCCGCGCGTGCCGGGAAGATCCCAGCAGCGCGGTCGCTCACTTCTACGCCGGCGAGGTGCTTTACAACCGCGGCCTCAACGAGCCCGCGCTCGCCGCGCTGCGCCAGGCGATCCAGCGCAGCCCCGAATACGCCGAGGCGCACTACCTGCTCGCCTTCGTGTACGGCGACATGGGCCAGCACGAGGCAGCGCGGGAGGCCACCAAGCGGGCGATCAACCTGAATCCGACGCTGGCCCGGGCTCAGGCCAACCTGGCGCTCGACCGCTACGATGGCGAGCGGGAGAAGAGCCCGATCCCGGCGCGGCCGCAGATCATCGAAGGCGGCGCCCTGGCGCACTGCAATCTGGGGCTCGCGCTCCGGCAGAAGGGATACCACGACGAAGCGATGCGCGAGTACCACCTCGCGCTCGAGTCCGGCGAGGACCAGCGGCTCTGCCGCCAAGCCCTGGCCGAGCTCCACATTCTGCGCCGGGATCTCGCGGCCGCGCTGGCGCTCTACGAGGAGCTGGCTCGGGACTATCCCGATTCGCCCAAGGTGTGGAACGAGCGGGGCGTCTGCCTCCACCAGTCGGGCCGCCGGGTCGAGGCGATCGCCTCCTACGAGCAGGCGGTCGCCATCGACACCAGCTACCAGCTCGCGTGGAACAACCTCGGCGTGGTGCGGGCGCACGAGTCCGGGAGCGACGCGGCGGTGGTCGCCTTTGAGCATGCGCTCCAGGGAGAACACCCGCTGCTCGCCGCCCGGCTCAACCTCGGGCTCCTGCTGTTCCAGCGTGGGCAGCTCAAGTCGGCGCTCCAGCAATACCAGCGCGCGCTGGCCGAGCAGAGCGGCAGTGCGGTGGCCTGGAACGGGGTCGGCCTGGTGCTGATGGAGCTCCGGCGGTTCGAGGACGCCCGCAACGCCTTCGGCCGCGCGGTCGACGCCGATCCGGGCTTCGCCGGCGCGCACTACAACCTGAGCTTCGTGCTGAGCCAGCTGGGCGACTTCGATGGCGCGCTGCGCGAGACCCGCCGCGCCCTCGAGCTCGAGCCGCTCTACGTGCCCCAGAAGTTCTCGCTGACGATCGATCTGCAATACGAGGACCCCACCATCGCCATCGCGCCGGAGCTCGCGGCCGAGGTGGGCGGAGAGGAGCTCGCGGGGGAGTTCGCCTTCGAGCCGCCGGCGCTCGACCAACTCTTCGCCGAGCTCACGCCGGGCGCTCCCGCGGCCGCGGCCAACGGGCACGCGGGCGACGCGCTGGCGCTCGCGCGCGACTACATCGGCAAGGGGCTGCTCGATCTCGCCTCGGCCGAGCTGAGCCGGGCGTCGGCGCGGGGTGCGCCAGTCGGGCCCACGGCGGTGCTGCTGGGCGACATCTTCGCCAAGCGCGGGCTCTACGGCGAGGCGCTCGAGCGCTATCGGGCGGCGCGGACGGCCGAGCCTGACGATCCCGATGCCACCCTGGGTGAGATCCGCGCGCTGCTCGCCCTCGGATGGGCGGGAGACGCGGCACCGCTGGCCGACGCGCTGGCGACCCGAGTCCGGGGCGATGTCGAAGTGCTGGTGGCTCGCGCCCGGGTCCGCCTGGCCGTGGGCGATGCGCTCGGCGCGCTCGACTGTATCCGGGAGGCGCAGACCACGGCGCCGGGGCGGCCGGACCTGTTCCACCTGCAGGCGCAGGTCTCCGCCCGTCTGGGCGACCGGCCGGCCGCGCTCGCGGCATTCAACGCGGCGCTGCAGCTCGATCCCTCGCTGGTGCGCGTCTGGTACGAGCTCGGCGAGCTGGAGGAGGAGCGGGGTAACATCGCCTCCGCCCGCGGGGCATACGAGCGGGCGCTCGACCTGCTGCCCACCTACGGCGCCGCGGCGCGGGGACTGGCCGATCTGCTCCGCCGGACGGAGTCTCCCCGCGCGGCCGTGGCAGTGCTGGTCACCCTGCTCGAGGCCGACCCCTACGAGCTGGAGGCATTGACTGCGCTGGGGCGCGCGCTGCTGGAGGACGGACGCACGACGCAGGCACTGGAGGCGTTCGAGCGGGTGCTCCGGTTCGATCCGGAGCATGCCGGCGCGCTCTACAATCAGGGCGCGGCACTCGCGCGGCAGCGGCACTTCGAGCAGGCGGTGCAGGCGTGGGAGCGGGTGGTGCAGATCGATCCGACCGGCCCCTACGCGTCGCAGGCCCGGAGCCGTGCGCGATCGGCGCGCGATCTCCAGCACATCTTCGCCACCTCGGCGGGGTGACCGGTGGCGCTCGAGGGGCCACTCAAGGAGCTGCACATCCAGGACGTCTTCCAGCTGCTCGATCTGGGACGGAAGAGCGGCGTCCTGCGGGTGACCTCGGAGCTTCGGCAGACGGCGGGCACCGTGTGCTTCGATCGCGGAGGCGTGGTCGCGGCGGCCGTCGGCAGCGACCCCCAGCCGATCGGTGCGCGGCTGGTGCGGGCAGGCAAGATCAACGGCGCCGACCTGGACCGGGCGCGCGCGCTGCAGAACGCGGGCGACGGCCGCCGTCTGGGCGACATCCTGGTCCAGCTGGCCGTCATCTCGCGGCGGGAGCTGGATCGCCAGCTCAAGGCGCAGATCGAGGAAGCGGTCTTCGAGCTGCTGCGCTGGTCGGAGGGCTACTTCGTCTTCGAGGAGGGCAGCCCCTGCCACGCCGCGGTCGAGGCGCCGGTGCGGTTTCCTACCGAGGCGTTGCTGATGGAAGCGGCGCGGCGGATCGATGAGTGGTCCCGGATCGGCTCGAAGGTGTCCCACCTCCGGCTGGTGCCCAGGCTGCCGCCGCCCGAGGAGCAGGGCAGCGAGCTGCTCGACCTGGTCCCGTTCGAGTGGGAGGTGCTCGCCGCGGTCGACGGGGAGCGCGACCTCCACTCGCTGGCCGAAGTGCTGGGGCGCTCGGAGTTCGAGATCGCGCGGACGGTCTACGGGCTCACCAACGCGGGCGTGGTCGTCCTGGACGATCCCGCGCACCCTGGCGAGGAGCCCGAGCCCGGCCGTGACCTGGCCGCTCTCCTGGTGCCCGCCCGCGAGGCGCTGGGCCAGGGCGAGTACGAGCTCGCCGCGGGCGCGCTGGAGGAGCTGCTGGAGCGCGATCCGGGCATGCCCGAGGCGCGGCGATTGCTCGGGCTCTGCTACGCGGCCGGGGGCCACTTCAGTGAGGCGCTGGCCTGCTGGGCCGAATGGAGCCATCTGGCCAGCCGCACGCCGGGTGAGGAGGCGGAAGCTCCGGCCGTGGAGCGTCTGCGGCAAGGCGTGGAGAATCTCATGAGGGAGCTGGCGCGCTATCGTGAGTGACGACATCCGGAGCCTGACCGAGCGCCTGGCGGCCGAGCCGTCCAGCCTGGCGTTTCTCGAGTTGGGCGAAGCCCTGCGTCGCCGGGGCCAGCTCGAGGCGGCGTACAAGGTTGCCCGCGGCGGCGCCAGCAGGTACCCCGGCCTGGCGGACGCGCACGACCTCATGGCGCGGATCCAGAGCGATCAAGCCGACCTGGCCGGCGCCTTCGACTCGTGGTCGTCCGCGCTCCAGCTCGACCCGATGCGGATATCGGCGCTCAAGGGTCTGGCGTTCCTCTACTTTCGCGCGGGCGATGCGGTCGCGGCATTGGATCATCTGCAGCGCGCCGCCGAAGTCGATCCGGACGACCCGTCGATCGTGCAGGCCCTCGAGCGGGTGCGCCGGGAGGTGATCACCGCGGGTCCGCCGCCGGCCGCCGAGCCCACGGGATCGAGCCCGACGGTAACGAGCCACGCGGTGGCGAGCCCGCCGCCGGTGCGGTCCGAGACCGCGTTCGACGGCATCGACGGCGGCGAGCAGGGACAGCTCCTGGTGGACAGCAACGGTCTTCGTCTCGGTGGCTCGCTCACGCGGGTGGACGGGTCCGACGCGAGCGACCGGGTCGCGGCCGAGCTGGCCGGAGCCTCCCGCGAGGAGGCCCGCGCCACCCGGCTGCTGGGGCTCGGGGGGTGGCACTCGATCGCGCTCGAGTGTCCCGATGGGCACATCGTGCTCTCCTCGCCCACGGCGGACACCGTCCTGCTCACCGTGCGCGACCACTCGCTGCCCATGGCGCGGGTCGGATTGCTCGCCGAGCGCGCGGCGCGGGCCGCCCGGAGCTGGCTGGAGCGACTGGGATGAGCCCGACCGAAGCGGCCCTCGATCGCGTGACCCGGATTCCGGGTGTGCGGGGCGTCCTGCTCGTCACCGGGAGCGACGGACTGGTCGTGGCCGAGCAGCTCATGGACGGGGTGGACGGCCGAGCCGCCGCCGCCCTCACCGCGAGCTTGGTCGGCCGGCTGTCGCGAGCTGCGGAGAGTGCCGGCATGCAGCCGCCGGCGTTCGTGCATCTCCGGGGAGAGACGGGCTCCGTGCTTGCCGCGCCGGCCGCGGCCGACCTGGTGCTGGTGGCGGTGGTCGGCCACGACGCCAATGTCGGACTGGCCCGGCTGGAGATGATCGAGGCCGCGGGCCGGCTGGACTGATGCGCGCGCTCGAGCCCTGGGTGGTGGACCCGCTGCAGAGCTTCCTGACCGAATCGTCAGCCCGGCTCACGCTGCTGATGACGACCTCGGGGCAGGTGGTGGCTCAGCACGGCTTCAGCCGCTCGCTCGACGTCATGACCGCCGCGGCGCTGGGGGCGGGCATCGTGGCGTCCACCGAGGAGCTGGCTCGCTTGATGGGGGCATCGCGGTTCGGCGCCCTGGTGCATCACGGCCAGAGACAAAGCTGCCTGCTCTCGGCCTTCGCCACGCCGCGGGGGCGGTGGATCGGGTTGGTGGTGTTCGGGCCGGAGACCTCGGTCGGCATCGTGCAGCTGTTCTTCGACCAGATGGTGCAGCAGCTCATGACGACGGCACCCCGCGAGCAGGCAGCGTCACCGATGCTGGCGGAGAATTTCGAATCCGAGCTCAACGCGAGCCTCAAAGCGCTCTTCGGACGGTAACGAAATGTCTCTGGTCAACTTCACGGCGCGTGAGATCACCTGCAAGATCGTGTACTACGGGCCCGGTCGGTCGGGCAAGACCACGAACCTGCAGTACGTCTACGGGCGCGTGCCGGAGAGCCGCCGCGGCCGGATGGTCTCGCTCGCCACCCAGACGGACCGGACGCTTTTCTTCGACTTCCTGCCCCTGGAGCTGGGGACGATCTCGGGGTTCACCACCAAGTTCCAGCTCTACACCGTTCCCGGCCAGAGCTACTACAACGCGACCCGCAAGCTGGTGCTGCAGGGCGCCGACGGCGTGGTGTTCGTGGCCGACAGCCAGGCGCGCCGCTTCGACGACAACCTGGAGAGCCTGCAGAACCTGCAGGACAACCTGCTGGGACAGGGCGTGGACGTCCGCCATCTGCCGGTGGTCTTTCAGTACAACAAGCAGGACCTCCCGGGCGATCTCATCCTGTCGCACGAGGAGATGGACGACGCGCTCAACTTCCGGACGGTGCTGAGCTTCGGTGCCGACGCGCTGCACGGGAGCGGTGTGTTCGAGACCTTGCGCGGCATCTCGGAGATGGTCCTCAAGCGGCTGGCCAGCGGGAGTCCGGTCGCGTGACCGTCACCCTCAATCCCCTCTACCGCTTCGACACCATGGTGGTCGGCGCGGCCAACCGGCTGGCGGTTACCGCCTCCAAGGCGGTGGCCGAGTCGCCGGGGACGGTCTACAACCCGCTCTTCGTCTACGCCCGCCCGGGGCTGGGAAAGACCCACCTGCTGATGGGGATCGGCCACGCGGCGCGGGCGATCAACCCGCGGCTCTCGGTCGAGTACCTCACCCTGGATGAGTTCGTGGAGGCGTTTCATGCCGCCATCGCCGCGGGCCACGGCGAAGCGTACCGCAAGCGGTTCCTCGACGTGGACCTGCTCCTGGTGGACGACGTGCAGTTTCTCACCCACCGTCGGGAGATGCAGGCCGAGCTGCTGCGGCTCACCGACGCGCTGCAGCAGGCCAACCGCCAGATCGTGCTCACCAGCGACCGGCCGCCCGCCGAGATCGAGGCGCTGGACGAGCGGCTGATCCGCCGCTTCGCCGGGGGCCTGGTGATCGACGTCGCCGGCCCCGATTACGAGACCCGGGTCGCGATCCTCCGGCGAAAGGCGGAGGAGCGCCGGGCGGGCTTCGCCGACGGAGTGCTCGAGGCGGTGGCGTCGCTGGGCATCGACAACGTGCGCGAGCTCCTGGGGGCGCTCAACCGGCTGATCGCCTTCCAGGCCGTGAGCGACGCCCCGCTGGACCCGGACCAGGCGCGGGTGCTGATCGGCGGGATCAATGCCGCCCCTGCGGACGACGCTCCGGGCGCCCCGGCAGCCGCGGCGGCGGAGTCGCGCGACGAGTTCGGCGAATTCCTCAGCGAGATCTCCGCGACCGTGGCACAGCAGGTGGACGCGTGGCGGACCCGGGTCAACGCGGCCGTCCTCCGCTGGCAGGGCGAAGGCTTCCTGACCGCCCGACTCGAGGCGCTGCTGCAGCAGGAGACGGTGAGCGATCCCGAGCACGCGCTGGCCGAGTTCGAGGCCGACGTCGAGCGGCTCCAGGCCCTGCGCGCGGAGGCCGCTGAGCTGGCCCCCGAGCTGGCGGGCTCGCCCGCCTTCCGCGACCCGGGCGATCTCGCCGGCGCGGAGGCCGCGCTCACCCGGGCGCGCGAGGGCGCGCTCCCGCCGCCGTCGCCGTCGCCGCTCTGGCGGCTGCAGGACCTGGCCGAGTCTCCAGGCAACCGCCTCGCGCTCGAGTCCGCCCGCGTGGTGGGAGCGGAGCCCGGGACCGGGTACAACCCGCTGGTCATCGTGGGCGCCGGAGGCACCGGAAAGACCCACCTGCTCCATGCCATCGGGAACGAGCTCGCCCGGCGCGGCGGACCGGTCGCGTGTCTCAGCGCCCCGGAGCTCACCAGCCAGCTGATCGAGGCGATCGACCGCGATGCGGTCCCGGGCTGGCGCGCCCGCTATCGGCGGACCTCCGCCTTCCTGCTGGACGACGTGCACCTGATCGCCGACAAGGACCGCACCCAGGACGAGCTCTTCGTGCTCTTCAACCAGCTGCTCGAGTCGGGACGGCAGATGGTCTTCACCTCCGCGGTTCCCCTGGCCGGATTGCCCGGCGTGGAACCCCGGCTCCGCACCCGGCTCGAGGGCGGGTTGGTCGTGGACCTCACCGCCCCCGACGAGGCGATCCGCGCGAAGGTGATCGCCCGCTTGCTCACCGAGAAGCTGGGGAGCGCCGAGGCCGCCCTGGTCTCCTACCTGGCCGCGCGCCACGCCGACTCGGTGCGGGCGGTGCAGGGGCTGGTGCAGAGGGTGCTCGAGGCGGCGGAGGCCCGCGGCACGGCGCCGACCGCCGGCCTCGCCCGAGAGATCCTCGAGGGTCCCGCCTCGCCGGCTCCCTCGGCGCGTGACGCCGCCCGTGCCCGGCCGACTCGCTCGAGCGGCATCGTCGCGCCCACGGCCGGCGGTGCGCGCAGCCGTGAGAAGATGGTGTGGGAGTGGCCCGACGTGGGCGAGCGCGTGCTGGAGGAGTGGCGCTGATGGCCATCAAGGGCAGTCTCAAGGAGGCCAGTCTCCCCGACGTGATCCAGCTCCTGTTCCTGGGCCGCCGCACCGGCTGCCTGGCGCTGGCCGACCGGCACAACTTCGGCACCATCTATTTCGAGGAAGGCCACATCATCTACGCGGCGATCGTGAACCGGCGCGATCGTCTGGGCGATATCCTGCTGCGGAGCGGGCGGATCACCGCGCAACAGCTGCAGAGCGCCATCGATCAGCAGGAGGGCGACCGGGAGCACAAGCTGGGCGAGATCATCGTGCAGCTCGGCGTGCTCACGCGGGAGGAGCTGGAGAGCTACATGCGGCTCCAGATCGAGGAGGCGGTCTACTACCTGTTCACCTGGACCTCGGGCACCTTCAACTTCGAGGCCGGGGTGCATCCGGATCGGGAGGACTTCCTGGTCCGGATCAACCCGGAGTTCCTCCTGCTGGAGGGCGCCCGGCGGGTGGACGAGTGGAGCCTGATCGAGAAGAAGATCCCCTCCTTCGACCTCATTTTCGAGGTGGACCAGGCCCACGTCGGGGAGTCGGCGCCGGACCTCTCGCGCGAGCAGCGGCAGATCCTGCCCCTGCTCGACGGCACCCGGGACGTGCAGCAGGTCATCGAAGAGTCCGGCATGGTGGAGTTCGAGGTAGGGAAGGCGCTCTTCGGGTTGATCACCGCGGGCTTCGCCCGGCGGGTGGGCACCTCGACGGCCGCGGCTCCCAAGGTCAACGAGGGGCGGGTCGACGAGCACCGGAATCTGGGCGTCGCCTTCTACAAGGCTGCCATGCTGGACGAGGCCCTGCGGGAATTCCGGCGCGTGGCCGAGCTTCGCCCCGAGGACGCGAGCGCGCCGTTCTACCTCGGTCTGATCGCCCTGCGGCAGGCCCGCTGGGATGAGGCGGCCGAGTCGTTCCGCCAGGCGGCGGCCGGACCGGCGGCGCGGCCGGCGGCGCTTCACAACCTGGGATTCGCCCTCGAGCGGCTGGGACGCCTGGACGAATCCGAGGCGGCGTACGGCGACGCGGCGGGTCGGTCGCGCGAGGACCCCCGGATCATGCTGGGCTGGGGCGTGGTCGCGCTCAAGCGCGGCGAGTATCAGGTGGCGCAGGGCCGGCTGGCCCGCACGCTCGAGCTGCTCGGCGGCAAGCCCGCGCCCGCCCTCTGGTATTGGGCGGCGACGCTGGCCAGTGCCGGCCTCAACGATCAGCCCGGCGCGCTCCGCGCGGCCAAGGCCGGCGCCGCCGCCTACCCCGGGAGCGCGGTGCTGCAGAACAATCTCGCGGTACTGCTGGAGCTGGCGGGGGACCTGCCGGGCGCGGAGACGGTGCTCCGGGCGGCGCTGGCCGAGGATCCGTCGTTGCCCCAGATCTCCAAGAACCTGGCGGACATCCTCTACCGGAACGGCCGCTTTGAGGAGGCGCGCGAGGCCTACGAGCGGGCGGCCAAGCTCGCCCCCGACCTGGGAGACGATCTCTACTTCAAGCTGGGCAACATCGCGTACAAGCGGCGGGACACCGCGCGGGCGCGGGAGAGTTGGAGTCAGGCGACGAGCCTCAACCCGGGCCACGAGCTGGCCCGGGCCAATCTCGACATGCTGGATCTGGCGCAGTGACGCCCGTCGACGATGCCGGGTTCACGGAGCTCGCTCGGGTGATCGCGCTGGGCTCCGGCTTCACGGTGGAGGCCTACAAGGAGAAGTGCGTCCGCCGCCGGATCGCGGTGCGGATGCGGGCCTGCGGGGTCCACACCTATCAGGACTACCAGATACTGCTGGAACGGACCCCCGCCGAGTACGAGCTGCTGCGCGACGCGTTGACCATCAACGTCACCCGCTTCTATCGGAACGCGGAGACCTGGAACCTGCTGCAGCGGGAGCTGGTGCCGCTGCTGTGCGCCGCGCCGATCGTCCGGCTGTCGGCCTGGAGCGCCGGGTGCTCCTCGGGAGAAGAGCCCTATACGCTCGCCGCGCTCGTCGCCGATCATCTCGACCGGAGCGGCCGGGCGGACGAGTTGGAGCGCTTGACCATCGACGCGACCGACGTCGATCGGGCGAGTCTCGACCGCGCGGCGGCCGGACGGTATCGGAGCGAGGTACTGAGCGAGATGCCGCCCGAGCTGGTACGCACCTACTTCGAGCCGGCCGGCGGCGAGTACCGGGTGATCGAGCGGATTCGCCGCCGGGTCCACGTTCGGCGGCTGGACCTGAGCCGGGAGGCGCCGGCCCGGCGTACCTATCAGCTCATCCTCTGCCGGAACGTGGTGATCTACTTCGATCGTGGCATGCAGGAGCGGGTGTTCCAGACCTTCGCCGCGGCTCTCGCCCCTGGTGGGTTCCTGGTGCTCGGCAAGGTCGAGACCCTGTTCGGCCCCGCGCGGGATCTGCTGCAGCTCATCGATCCGCGCGAGCGGATCTATCGGCGGCCCGGATGATGGGCCGGGAGATCCTGGTGCGCGTGGCCGATCTCAAGGTCGGCTGCCGGGAGGACGTGCTGGTCACGGTCGGCCTGGGGAGCTGTGTCGCGATCATGCTGCACGATCCGGCGGCCAAGGTGGGCGGGCTGGCCCACATTCTCCTGCCGTCGCCGGCGCTGGGGAAACGGGACGCGAACGCGGCCAAGTTTCCCCAGACCGCGGTGCCGCTCCTGGTCGAGCTGATGGCGGCCCAGGGCGCCAGCGTGCGCCGGATGATCGCGCGCCTGGCCGGCGGCGCCAGCATGTTCGCCTCCCTGGCCCCGAGCGGCACCATCCAGATGGGCGAGCGCAACGTGGTCGCCTCCCGCCAGGTGCTCAACCAGGCGGGCATCGCGCTGGTGGGCGAAGCGGTGGGTGGCGACTATGGCCGCACCGTCCGGCTCCGCGTCGCGGATGGTCACGTCGAAGTCTCCTCCGTGGCGCATGGTATCCACGCGCTCTGATCAGTCCACGGTTCTCGTGGTCGACGATAGCCCCTTCTTCCGCCGCCTCCTGACCGAGGTCGTGGACGGGACCGGAGAGTTTCGGGTGATCGCGACCGCGAGGAACGGGCTGGACGCGCTGCGGAAGGTGCACGACCACGTGCCCGACATGGTCCTGATGGATCTGGAGATGCCCGAGCTCGACGGGCTCGGCGCGATCGGGTACATCATGTCGGAATCGCCGCGTCCCATCGTGGTGGTGAGCTCGTACGCCGGGCCCGGCACGGCCGCCGCCATCCGGGCCCTCGAGCTCGGCGCGGTCGATCTGGTGGCCAAGGAGGACGAGCGCTCGGAGCGCTCCACGGCACGCTTCGCCGAGCGGCTGGTCGGCGTGCTGCGCGCGGCCCGGAGCGCCGACATCGGCCGGCTGCCGGTGCTGGCCCGGCCGGCACGCGGCGGCCCCGACCAGTCGCTCTTCGTGCTGCCCGGCCGGGCGCGCTACTGTGTGGCCGTTGCCGCGTCGACCGGCGGACCGCGGGCCCTGGCGGAGCTGGTGCCGCGGCTTACCACCGGGCAGGGGGCGGCGGTGCTCATCGTGCAGCACATGCCCCCGCGTTTCACCCAGAGCCTGGCCGAGCGGCTGGCGTCGCAGAGCCGGTTCAACGTCGTCGAGGCGCGCCATGCGACGCCGATGCTCGCCGACACCGCGTACGTCGCTCCGGGAGACTATCACATGCGCGTCATCGCGGCGCCGGACGGTCCCCGGCTCGACCTGGACCAGGAGGCGCCGATCTGGGGCGTACGGCCCGCTGCCGACCCTCTCTTCCGGAGCGTCGCCGAGCGGTTCGGAGATCGCGCGCTCGGCGTGGTGCTCACCGGCCTCGGCCGCGATGGGGCGGAGGGCCTCCGCGCGATCCACGATGCCGGCGGCGTCGGGATCGCCCAGGATCGGGAGAGCGCCACGATCTACGGCATGCCCAACGCGGCGCTGCAGGCGGGCGGGGCGGACCACGTGCTGCCGGTTGGCGCCATGGCCGAGCGGATCCGGCTGGAGCTCGCCCGGATGGAACGGCGATGACCCCGAACGGGGACGGCTACCTCCTGGTGCGTGCCGGCGGCCGGCGCGTGGGGCTGGCGCTGGCGCAGGTGGTGGAGGTGCTCGATCCCGGACCGACGTATCCGGTTCCCGCGGTCGAGCCCGCGGTCCGGGGCGTGACCAGCGTGCGCGGCCGGATTCTCCCCGTGATTCACCTGGGCGCGCTGCTCGAGGGCACCGGCTGCCCGGAGTCCCGGGGCGAGGTGGCCATCGTGGTCCATGTCGGCGGCCGAACGCTCTGCCTGGAGGTCGAGGAGGCGGAAACGGTGCTCAAGGAGCCCGGCCTGCCGGTCCCATCGGGGTCGGCGCTGGCGTGGGCCGTGGCCGTGGCGCGGACCGACGATGGGCTGGTTCCGCTCCTCGATCTCACCACCCTCGGGGGCCGCATCAAGGAGGAGCCAGCCGCATGAGCACCGCCGACGACGTGCAGATGGTGACCTTCCGGGTCGGAAGCCAGGAGTTCGCCTTCGATATCCTCCAGGTGGAGCGCATCCTCCGCTACTCCGCGCCCTCCCCGCTCCCCAAGGCGCCCGGGTTTCTCGAAGGCGTGGTGCCGTACGAGGGGAGCGCGGTGCCGGTGGTGGACCTGCGAAAGCGCTTCGATCTGGACGCCCCGATCCGGGAGGAGACCCGGCTCATGATCGTGGATCTCGGTGAGCAGCGGGTCGGCGTGCTGGTCGATGAGGTGCGGGAGGTGATCCGGGTCGACAGCACCACGATTACGGCGCCGGGCCCCATCGTGAGCGGCCTGGCGGCGACCTACATCTCGGGCATCATCACTCGGCCGGGACGGACGATCATCATTCTCAACGCGCGGAAGCTGCTCTCGTCGAGCGAGCGGACGGCGCTCACCGGCATCGGGGGCTGATGAGATGAGCGAGCCGTGGCTCGCGACCCTGCGGGGTCAGTTTCAGGAGATCGAGACCCGGCTGACTTCGATGGGGCAGGGGGGCGAGCGCGAGACCGTGAAGCGCGACATCATCGCCCTCTTCAAGCGGGTCGATGCCGCCCTCGCCGACCTGGGCCAGATGAAGGAAGACATCCGTGGGCTGGTCGAGCGCTACAAACAGGCGGGCGGCGCGGCCACGGCAGCCGCGGCGCCCCAGTTCACCGGCGCCCGTCCCGCGGTGCATGCCGACCACCTGGGCGCCTCGACCTACATCGAGAAGGGGTGGAGCCTGATCTCGCTGGGTGACTATGTCGGCGCGATCCAGTCGCTGGAGAAAGCGCTCGCGCTCTCCCCGGGGGAGGTGCAGGCGCAGTCGCTGCTCGGCTGGGCCCAGATGCTGCACGAGGACTACGACGACGCGCTGGGCACCTTCTCCAAGGTGCTCATGAAGGAGCCGGCCAACGCCCTGGCACGGATCAACGTGGGCTACATCTGTCTGAAGAAGAGGATCTTCGGCGAGGCGATCGAGCATCTCTCCAAGGCCATCCGGCTGGACAATGATCGCAAGGCCACCCTCTATGCCCACTACTACCTGGGACTGGTGTACCTTGAACGGGAGATGTTCGAGGATGCCCAGACGTTCTTTCGAAAGACCCTCACACTGGGTCCCAACCTGATCGAGGCGTACTTCGAGCTGGGGCGGGCCCTCTGGTTCGCCGGGCAGAAGGACGAGGCGTTACAGAGCTGGGCCGATGGCCATAAGGCCAACAAGTTCAATCCGTGGGCCAAGCGCTGCAAGGAGATGCTGGACGTGGCCGCCGCCGGAGGTGAGGTCCCGCGCAGCCTGCTCTCGTAGTCATCGCGCTGCTCTGGGCGGGCCTGCTCCAGACGGAGCCCTCGTCCGTGCAGGTAGGTCAGGTGACCGCAGTCGCATGGCCGGCCCAGCAGCGCCTCGCCGTCGAGCTCGCCCGGGAAGCGGGCCAGCCCACCGAGTGGCCGGGACTCGGGTGGAGGTCCCCCGGGGCCCTTCGTCTCATCGTGGTTCCCGACGCCCGGCGGCTCGACTCGCTCACCTCGGGACGCGCGCCGCACTGGGGCGCGGCTATTGCCCTTCCAGACGCCCGCACCATCCTCCTTCGCGCCGATGGCGGAGACCTCTCCCGCACCCTCCGCCACGAGCTGGCCCATCTGGCGCTCCACCAGGCTGTCTCCGTCCGGGTCCCGCTCTGGTTCGACGAGGGCTATGCCGGCTGGGCGGCGGGGGAATGGGACCGGCTCGGTGAGCTGGAGCTCAACCTCGCCGTGGTGCGTGGCGCCATTCCCGATTTTCGGTCACTCGACGGGGCACTCCGGGGCTCGGCGACGACCGCGGACGCGGCGTACGCGCTGGCGGTCTCCGCGGTGACCGAGCTCGCCCGCCGGAATCCGACCGGCACCCTCAATCCTCTTCTGGCCCGGCTGGAGGCGGGGATGGATTTCGACGCGGCGGTCCGGACGACCACCGGGCTCACCCTGGACCGATTCGAGGAGCAGTGGCAGCGCTCGACCCGGCGGCGTTACAGCGTGGGGACCTGGCTCATCGCGGGTGGGGGGTGGCTGGTCCTGGCGTTGGTCGTCCTGAGCCTCCGCCGGCTCCGGCGCCGCGCCGACCGGGTCCGCCGGGCCGCCCTGGACGTGGGTTGGGAAGTGGACCCCGAAGATGCGCCCGGGCCTGAACTTGACCCAACCCAAGAACGGTGGTAGCCTCATCCTCCATGTCCAGTTCACGCCCTTCGCCACCGCCGCGGCGGCATTTCCTGGCCCGCCGTAACCTCCTGATCCTCGCGGCCGCGCTTGTGGTCCTGGTGGTTGGCTACGTCACCCTCGCCGCCGGGCACGCCACGACGGCGGCGGCAATCTTGGTGATCGGGTACTGCGTGCTCTTCCCGCTTGGTATCGCTTTGTAGGAACGTGCTGGTCATCACGGCACGGACCCTGCGCAGGGAGGTACATCCTCTCATCCGGGCGCGTGGGGCACCGGGCGAATAGCTCAGCTGGTTCAGAGCGCCTGCCTTACACGCAGGATGTCGGGGGTTCGAATCCCTCTTCGCCCATTGGTTTTCCTGGTGCGGCGCGGCCGTAGCTGGCGCCGTGGACTGATCCTTCGCGGAGGCTCTGGAATGTACCTGTTCCGTCTCGTCGGTCTGGCCGTCCTGAGCGGGGCGCTGGCTTCGCCACTCGCCGCCCAAGGCATTCCGCGCAACGCACGCTCGTCGGCGGCAACCGTCAATGCTGCGCCACGGTTCATGGTGGCCAATCCGTTCGCCTTCGCGTCGGCGGACTCGGCGCCCGCGGTCCAGATCGGCTCGGCCATGCGGGAAGAGATGAAGGGGGTGGTGGGGCGGGATTTCCAGGTGATCGAGCAGACCCAGATGAACGATGCGCTCAAGCAGTACGGCTACCCGGTCGACGCCATCCTGAGCCCGGCCCTCGCCACCACGCTGGCCAAGAACATTCAGGCCCGCTTCGTGGTCAACTCCACGATGGCCAAGGGTGACGGCGGC
>JBJMOX010000352.1:0-10828 GCA_045803515.1 Gemmatimonadales bacterium | reverse complement strand
TCATCCGGAAAGCCCCCGCGTTCATCGGCTGGCTGTTGCCCACTGGTCGACAATAGCGAACTTAGAGCGCTCTAAGTCAAGCACCAACGGCGTCCGGGATAGAGACGTAGGCCTCCGCGTCGTCTGGAGTGACCCCGACCCCGAACCAGGTTGATCTCGCTAGGATAGCCGCCCTCGTTCGCGACGTAGAGCCGAGTCCCCTTGTGGTCGAGCGCCATCTCCCGCCGGGTCCCGCCCACCGTGAAGGTACGCAGGACATTGCCGGTAAACAGGTCGATTTCGAGACCGTACCCAGCGGGAAGTTGCTCAATGACTGTGACCAGGCTCACAGGAATTCCTGGAGCCTCCATGCAACGTGTCTCGCGAGCCGGGAGTAGGCTAGGATTACGCTTCTTGGGGATTCGGTATGTCGTTGCCGTCCAGGGAACCCGATTTGTCCTCGCCGTCCGGTCCCGCCCGCCTCACGCCAGGTACCCCAGCCCCCGAGCTCGAAGTCGCTACGGCAAGCGGTGTGCGCGTGCGATTGGCCGACCTGCGGGGTCGGCCCGTGATTCTCTCCTTCTGCTCGCCCGAATGGGACCCCTCGCGTGATGCGCAGCTCGACTGGTATCACGGACTGATGGCACAGTTCCCGGGAGTCCAGGGAGAGCTGGTGGACTTGCCGCCCGACGGCAGCATCGCGCGGGCGTTCGGAGTCGACGGTGGACACGCCGTGTTTCTGGTGGATACCGCCGGCGTGATCCGCTGGAGTCATCACTCCCCACTCGGCCTGCATCCGCCGAGCGCCGAGATCCTTGCCGCGCTCCAGACGATGGCCTCGGCGGAAGCGGCTCGAGTCGGGGCGCTCATGCCCAGCCGCCGCGACTTCATCTTTACGGCGGCGGCCGCGGCGTTCGTGCTGGTGATGCGCTCGACGGTTGCTCGTGCGGAAACGGTGACTCAATCGCTGGCGCCGGTAGCGCCGGCGGCAGCCGGCGCCGTGAACGTGACCCTGCGAGTCAACGGGCGGAACCTGAACCTCGCGCTGGACCCGCGAGTCACCCTGCTCGACGCGCTCCGCGAGTACGCCGGGCTCACCGGCACCAAGAAGGGATGCGATCACGGCCAGTGTGGCGCGTGCACCGTGCAGGTGGACGGCCGGCGGATCGTGTCGTGTCTCACCTTGGCCCTGATGCACCAGGGGCAGGAGATCACTACCATCGAAGGGCTGGCCTCGGGAGAGACGCTCCACCCGATGCAGGCCGCCTTCGTGAAGCACGATGGCTTCCAATGCGGCTACTGCACACCGGGTCAGATCATGTCGGCGGCCGCGCTGCTCAAGGAGCCGTGCGGCCCCGCGGACGCGGATGTCCGGGAGTGCATGAGCGGAAACATCTGCCGCTGCGGAGCGTATCCCAACATCGTAGCGGCGGTCCAGGAAGTCAGGCGCTCCGGGGCCGGAGCCCCGGCCTAGGACAGCCCGTGCATCCCTTCGAATACACTCGGGAAACCGACGTCGCCACCGCCATCGGCGCCGTGGCCGGGAGCCGCGACGACAGATTCATCGCCGGCGGCACCACGCTCATCGACCTGATGAAGTTGAACGTCGAGACGCCCTCGCGCGTCATCGACATCAATCATCTCGCGGAGACGGACCCGGTACTCGGCCGGGTGGAGGGGCTGCCCGGTGGCGGCCTCCGCATCGGAGCACTGGTGCGCAACAGTGACCTCGCGTGGAATGCGACGGTGAAGGAGCAGTACCCGGTGCTGGCCCAGGCGCTGCTCGCCGGCGCATCAGGTCAGCTCCGCAACATGGCGACCGTCGGCGGCAACCTGATGCAGCGGACCCGGTGCTACTACTTCAGGGACACCGCCATGCCCTGCAACAAGCGGGAACCGGGTACCGGCTGCTCGGCGCTCAACGGGGCCAACCGGATGCACGCCGTGCTGGGCGCCAGCGAGCATTGCATTGCGACCCATCCGTCCGATATGGCGGTGGCCCTCGCGGCGCTCGATGCCGTGGTGGTGGTGCGCAGCCCGAACGGCGAGCGGCGGATTCCGCTCACCGAGTTTCACCTCGAGCCGGGTGCCCATCCGGAACAGGAGACCGTGCTCCGCCATGGTGAGCTCATCGTCACGGTGGACGTCCCGCCGCTGCCCTACGGGGCGCGCTCGCACTATCTCAAGGTGCGCGACCGCGCCTCCTACGCCTTCGCGCTCGCCTCCGCGGCAGTGGCCATGGATCTTCGCGGTGGCATCGTGAGGCAGGCACGAGTTGCCCTCGGAGGGGTCGGAACCAAGCCGTGGCGGTCGCCGGAGGCGGAGCGGGTGTTGGCCGGCGCCCGGGCTGGACCGTCGGCCTACCGTGCGGCGGCGGAGGCAGCACTGCGTGGCGCGGTGCCCCGGCGCGACAACCGCTTCAAGATCGAGCTGGCACGGCGGACGCTGGTGCGCGCCCTGACCGCGGTCCAGCGGATGGCCTGAGGAGGGGAGCAGCAAGGATGATCGTGCCATTGATCGGAAGGCCGCTCGACCGGGTGGATGGTCGGCTCAAAGTCACCGGAGGAGCCCGCTACTCCGCGGAGATGCCCACCCACGGGGTGGTTCACGCCGTTCTGGTCCAGAGCACGATCGGCGCGGGACGCATCGCAAGCGTGGACACTCGTGCGGCCGAGCGGGCGCCCGGCGTGTTGCTGGTGATGACCCACCTCAACGCACCCAAGCTTCCGCACGGAAATCGGCCTCCGGTTGAGCGGCCCGCCGGCCGGGTCCTCACCCTGCTGCAGGACGGCACGGTGCACTACAACGGCCAGCCGATCGCCGTCGTGGTGGCCGAGACGCTGGAGCAGGCCACCCATGCGGCCACGCTGGTCCAGGCGTCCTACCAATCCCGGAGGCCGGTGGTCGATGCTGCCGCCGCGCTGGGGACTGCGCGGACGCCGGATCCTTCGGCGACGTTCGGCGAAGATCCCGACTCCCACCGCGGCGACGTCGAGGCGGGATTGGGCCAGGCCGACGTCCGCTTGGACCAGACCTACATCACACCGGCGGAGAACCACAATCCGATGGAGCCCCACGCGACCATCGCGGTGTGGGAGGCCGACAAGCTCACGCTCTACAGCGCGACCCAGTACGTCTCGGGCGAAGCCGAGGTGGTGAGCAAGACGCTGGGACTCGCGCCCGAGCAGGTTCGAGTCGTATGCCCGTTCGTGGGCGGAGGGTTCGGCTGCAAAGGCTCCACCTGGTCGCATGTGCTGCTGGCCGCGATGGCGGCAAAGCGGGTCGGACGGCCGGTGAAGCTGGTCTTGAGCCGCAAGCAGATGTTCGGACCGGTGGGCGGTCGACCCGTCACCATCCAGCGGGTGACCCTGGGCGCCAAGCGTGACGGGACCCTCACCGCGATCAGGCACATCAGCACCTCTCATACCTCGCGCATGGAGGATTGGTCCGAGGGCGCCGCGATGGTGACCCGGATGCTCTACGCCTGCCCCAACGTCGAGACCGGCAACCGTCTGGTCTCCCTGGATCTCGGCACCCCCACCTTCCAGCGGGCTCCCGGGGAGGCCACCGGTACCTATGCGCTCGAGGCCGCCATGGACGAGCTGGCCTACCGGCTCGAGATGGACCCGCTGGAGCTCAGGCTCAAGAACTACGCCGAGCAGGATCCCGAGCAGAACAAGCCCTGGTCGAGCAAGTCGCTCCGGGAGTGCTACCGGGCGGCGGCCGATCGGTTCGGCTGGTCGAAACGGACGCCGAAGCCCCGATCGATGCGCGATGGCGACGTGCTGGTGGGATACGGCATGGCGACCGCGACCTATCCGACGCTCCGGCGCCCGGCCTCGGCTGTCGCGCGGCTGACCCGTGACGGCAGAGGTGCGATCCAGGCGGTCGTCCAGGCTGGAACCCAGGACCTGGGCACCGGGACCTACACCGTCATGACCCAGATCGCGGCGGACGTCCTCGGCCTGGCGCCCGAGCAGGTGCGCTTCGAGCTGGGTGATACCCGGCTCCCGCCGAGTCCCGTGTCCGGTGGCTCGATGACGGCGGCGTCCGCCGGCTCCGCCGTCCATGAGGCGGCTCGCGCCTGCCGGCAGGAGCTGGTGCGGCTTGCCGTCACCGGCCCCGGTGCTCCGCTGTCAGGCGCATCGGAGGCGGACGTCCGGACCGAGAACGCGCGGCTGTTTCTCGCGAGCGATCCTGCCAAGGTGGAAACGTACGATGCCCTGCTTCGCCGCAATGCAGGGAAACCGATCGAAGGATGGGCCCGGAATCTCGGGCCCGGCCCCGAGAAGGAGCAGTACTCGATGCACGCCTTCGGGGCGAGCTTCGCCGAAGTGCACGTGGACGCCGAGCTGGGCCAGATCCGGGTGCCCAGGGTGGTGGCGGCGTACGCAGCGGGGCACATGCTGAACGCGAAGACCGCCCGGAGCCAGTTGATGGGCGGGCTGGTCTGGGGCATCAGCATGGCCTTCCTCGAGGCCACGCTGATCGATTCCCGCACCGGCCGGATCCTCAATGCCGATCTGGCCGAGTATCATGTGCCGGTGAACGCGGACGTCGGTGACATCGACGTCATCATGATCGACGAGGACGATCCCCACGTGAACCCGATCGGCGTGAAGGGCATCGGGGAGATCGGGATCACCGGCATCCCGGCCGCGTTGGCCAATGCGGTCTATCACGCTACCGGAGTGCGGGTCCGGGAGCTGCCGATCACGCTGGACCGGTTGCTCGCGCCGCCGCCGGGGGCTGGGGCCTAGCTGTCATCCCGAGGAGCGTCAGCGACGAGGGATCTTGCCCGCGGTTCCGGACACTCGCCGCGGAGCTCCGCTGCTCGCGGCGAAGGTCCGATCCTGCGGCGAAGATCCCTCGCTCCGCTCGGATGACAGCTCCGTGCTGGAAGTCGGCTTCGCGACCCTTCCCGTCCTTCCCGTCCTTCCCGCCCTCACGGCCCTCACCGTCCGCTCCACCCCGCCCCCCGCACCGCGCGCCCCGGTTTGGCTCCCGTGTGCTTCCCATCGCGAACGACTGCAACGCCGTTCACGAACACATCCCGCACCCCGGTCGACAGCTGGTGGGTGTGCTCGTAGGTGGCGTGATCGATCACGGTGGCGGGGTCGAAGACGACCAGATCGGCGTACATCCCCTCACGCACCAGGCCCCGGTCGCGAAGTGAGATGCGCTCCGCGACCGCGCTCGTCATCTTGCGGACGGCGTCCTCCAGCGGGATGACGTGCTGCTCCCGGACGAAGCGTCCCAGAATTCGCGTGAAGGTGCCGTAGGCCCTGGGATGCGTCTCCATCCCGTGGGTGTCCGCCGGGTCGCTGGCCCCGGCGTCGGTGCCGAACTTGATCCACGGCTGCCGGATCTGCAGCGCGAGGTTGTCCTCCGAGGCGATAAAGAACATGGCGCCGAGCCGTTCCTTCTCCTCCACCGTCAGGTCCATCAGGGCGTCGACCCACTCCTCCCCCCTGGCCGCGGCGATCTCCACCAGGCTCTTGTTCTCGAAGCGCTTGTTGCCCGGCAGCTCGAATCCGCCCACCAGCACCCCTTCCGGCGTCGCGAGCTGGCAGAGGTTCTCCCAGGTGTCGGAGCGCTCGGCGAGCACCTCCGCCCGGATCCGGGCCCGGGTGGCCGAGTCCCTCAGGTTCTGCTGCAGCTTCCCGTCCGCCGAGGCCCACGGCGGCAGGCAGGCGGACAGGTTGGTGCCGCCGGCCGTGTAGGGATACATGTCCGCTCCGACATCCTGTCCCGCGGCGCGGGCCGAATCGATCTTGGCGATCGCTTGGGCGGCTTTGGGCCAGTTTCGTTTGCCGGCCGCCTTCAGGTGGTAGATCTCGACCGGCACCCCACCTTCCCGGCCGATGGTGAACGCCTCGTCCATGCCCTCGAGGAAATGGTCGGCCTCGGAGCGCATGTGGGTGATGTAGACGCCGTGGTACGGTGCCATTGCCCGCGCGAGCTCGACCAGCTCCGCCGTCGAGGCGTAGTTGCCGGGCGGATAGATGAGCGCGGTTCCCAGCCCGAAGGCGCCGTCCTCCATGGCCCGCCGCATCACGGCGCGCATACTGTCGAGCTCCGCGGCCGTCGGCGGGCCCTCGGCCATGCCTTTGACGTAGGCCCGCACGGTCGTGGCGCCCAGGAACGATCCGGCATTGACCGAGATGCCGTGCCGCTCCATCCCATCGAGCCAGGCGCCGAACCCATGGGGACCCCGGAAGGGCGCCACGGCGGCTTTCACGGCGGCGCTATCGGCGAAGGGAAAGAAGAATTCCCCGAATGCCGCGACGTTGTCGTTCCAGGGCGCGGGCGTGTAGGCCTCGCCCATGATCTCGGTCGTCACCCCCTGGGTCACCTTGCTCAGCGAGTGGCCGTCACCCATGGTCAGGTTGTCGTACGATCCGCTCTGGATATCGATGAACCCCGGCGCCACCACCATTGCGTGCGCATCGATCCGGATCGGCGCGCTGGACCGGGACAGGCTGCCGGCCGGCCCCACGTGCGCGATCCGGTCTCCCTCGACGCCGACGTCCCCGACGAACCAGGCGTCGCCCGTCCCGTCGACCACTCGTCCCCCGCTGATGATCACGTCGTAGTGGGAGCGGACCGACGGCGCCACCGCGCCAGGCCCCGAGTGGCAGGCGGTAAGCAGCAGAGCCGCGAGCATCAAGCCGAGACGACCGCTGGTGATCATCGTTGCGCCTCCGCCGGCCGGAACAGGAGGTCCTGAAAATCGTAGCTGAAGTCGGCCAGAGGAGAGACGGCAGCCATCTTCATGGTGTCGATGGAGCCATCCGGCTTGAGTGCGAACGTCAGGTAGATGTCGGGGATATTCCGCTGGCGCCAATGGGCCACGAAGGTGTCGTATTGCCAATGTTCCAGGTCTCCGGTGAGCGCGGGCGAGTGGCTGAAGCGCAGTACTAGCCGCCCTGCCTCGTCGCTGATGGTGACATCCCCATACATGCGGTCGGTGTATCGGCCGGCGTAGCCCGCCAGCGGAAGCGACGGTTGCGAGGCCTGATGCCGGGTACCGGCGGCCTTCCGCTCGACCTCGTGCCCCTCTGCCTCCGCGGCCCGCACGTACTCGGCGAGCTTGCTCACCCAGTCCGTGGGAGGGGCCTTCAGATAGTGGTCGAGCACCCGCCACGCCACCGCGGTGCCGAGCGGTGACTCTCCGTTACTGAGCACGACCACGCCGAGTCGGGCGGCCGGCACCAGCAGCGTCCGCGACGTCATCCCGTCCAGGCCGCCGGTGTGGGTGACCAGCTTCTGGCCGCGGTAATCCCGCAGGTCCCAGCCGAGTCCGTAGAGGTAGAAGTTCGGCCGATAGGCTGCGAGCGCCGGCGTCAGCTCGTCGATCGGCTGGATGGTCTGGGCCGACCACATCTCTTTGGTCCGCTCGATGGCCCAGAGGCGGCGGCCCGAGTCGCCGTCCGTCGCCGCACCGGTGCGCACGCGTCCGGAGTCGAGCTGCACGATCATCCATTTCGCCAGGTCGGTCACGTTGGCCACGACCCCGCCGGCGGCGTTGGTCGCATCGAAGGTGTCGCGGGAGATGACCGTGAGCTTCTGGTCCACCATGGCGTGCGCGGCGGCGAAGTTTTCTTCCGGACGGACACCCCGGGCGGTGATCCGCGCCTCGCTCATGCCGAGCGGGACGAAGATTCGCCGCCGGATGAACTCCTCCCAGGTCAGGCCCGTCACCGCCGGAATCACTTCCCCGGCCGCCACGTAGAGCACGTTGTCGTAGGCGAACTGGCTCCGGAAGCTGGACGCGACGTTGGCGTATCGGATCCGCCGCAGAATGCTGTCTCGAGGGTAGTCCGAGTGATACCACAGGAGGTCGCCGGCGCCCAGCCCGAGCCCGCTCCGGTGGGTGAGCAGGTCGCGGACGGTGAGCTCGCGGGTCACGTAAGGATCGGAGAGCTGGAACCAGGTGAGATACTTGGTGACCGGATCGTCCCAGGCCAGCTTTCCCTCGTCGACCAGCATCGCGAGCGCCGCGGTGGTGAACGCCTTGGTATTGGACGCGATCTGAAAGAGCGTGTGCGCGTCGACCAGCGCGGGCTCGCCGAGGCGGCGGTGGCCGTAGCCCTTGGCGAGGACGACGTGGCCATCTTTCACGATCGCGAGGGCGGCGCCGGGCGTGTTGAATGCTGTGAGTGCCGCGGCGACGTATGCGTCGAGATCGCGTGGCAGGCCCTGGGCATGGAGCGGGGAAGCCGTCAGTCCGGCGAAGAGCACGACGGCCGCAGCACGGGCGGTGATCATTGGCGGCTCCCCGTATGCCTGGAGACCGGCTGATCACCCGGCGTCGTATCGGCCACCTCGGGCTTCCGCCTGAACTCGGCCAGGTCGACCACCTTCAACGCGTCGATCTTCCCGCCGGCGTCCAGACTGAAGGTGACAAATCCCTTTCCGAGACGGCGCTGCCGCCACATGAGCCGGAAGGTGTCGTAATGCCAATGGGCCAGGTCGCCCACCAGCCTGCCGTACTGGAAAACGAGCCCAGGGGCTTCACGCCGGACCACCGCGTCGCCGTTCAGTGTATCGGTATAGGTGCCGGCGTACCGCTCAAGCGGGAGGGACGGCGAGGTACCGGGAACCCGCTGACGTTCCTGCTTCTGTCTCTCCGCCTTGGCTTCCGCCTCTGACTTGCGGGAGGCCGCGAGGAAGATCGCGCTCCAGTCCTTGGGCGGCTGCTTGAGATACGCGTCGAACACGCGATACATGAGGGCATAGGTCAGGTCGTTCTGGTCCAGGTTGCTGAGGATGACGATGCCGGTCTTTTCCTCCGGCATCATGGCTACGAGGGCGGTCATGCCGTCGATGTTTCCGCCGTGCTGGACGACCAACCGGCCCTTGTAGTCGTGCAGCATCCACCCCATCCCGTAGTTGAACAGGTGGGTCCCCTGGATCACCGTCTTCCAGAACCCTTCGAGCGGCACGATGGTCTGCGGGGTATGCGTCTCATCGAAGGCCGCGGTGTCGATCAACGATTTCCCGGCCACTTTCCCACCCGCGAGCTGGAAGCGGACCCATTGGGCCATGTCGAGCACGTTCGAGTTGATCGAGCCCGCGGGAGCGATGGCGTCGAGGTTGAAGTAGGGAATCGTGCGGACGGTGTCGTCGATCTCGGCGTGCGGCGTCGCGACGTTCGGCAGGTGCTCGAGCATCGTGACGCTGGTGTTGCTGCTCGTCATGCCGAGCGGAGCGAAGATCATGCGCGACATCACCGAGTCCCAGGACGTGCCGGTCACCCGGGCCGAGAGCTGGCCGGCCGCGAGATACATCAGGTTCGAGTACCCGAAGTGCGAGCGGAAGCTGTAGGTGGGCTTGACGTAACGAACCTGGTGGAGGACGCTGTCCCGGGTCATGTGCTCGGCGAACAGCAGCAGATCGGCGGCGGTGAGGCCGCTGCGGTGGGTCAGCAGGTCGCGCACGGTGAGCTCGTGCGTCGCGTAGGCGTCGTAGAGCTGGAGCCCGGGCAGGTAATTCGTCGCCCGGTCATCCCATTTGACCTTGCCCTGGCCCACCAGCATCGCCACCGCCAGCGCGGTGAACGCCTTGCTGGCGGACCCGATGGCGAAGAGCGTGTGGGCGTCCACCGGGTCCGGCTTCCCCAGCGTTCGCACCCCATAGCCCTTGGCGAGCACCACCGCGTCGTTCCGCACGACGGCCACCGCCAGCCCCGGCACCTGCCACGCCGCCATGCTTCGGGCGACGTACGCGTCGAAGTCCTGGAGCGGCTTGGCCTGGGCCGACGCGGCCCCCCACGCACGGCTGAGGACGAGCAGCAGGACGACACCGAATCGCATGGCGGGCTCCGATCGAAGGCCTTGCGTCCGCAGCGCTGGACGCCCATTGTTGGAGCAATGTATACAATCTTGAATCCACTGGCCAGAGTCGCAGGATGACGCTCCGGCCCGAGCGCCTCACGCTGCGCGAGATCCAGCTCCCGCTCCGGGAGCCGTTCCGGATTTCCTCCGGCACCCAGACGCTGCGCCGCATCCTGCTGCTGGAGCTCGAGGATGCCTCCGGCGCGGCGGTTTGGAGCGAGTGCGTCGCCCCGGAGCGGCCCAACTACAGTCCAGAGACCATCGACACCGCCTGGCTCGCCATCCGGCAGTGGGTGGCACCCAGGGTGCTGGGGCACACCTTCGCCACGCCGGACGAGGTGTTCCCCGCCCTGGAGCGGGACTTCCGGGGCCACCTCATGGCCAAGGCCGCCGTGGAGATGGGCATGTGGGCCCTCGACGCCGCCCGCCGCGGGCTCCCGCTCGCCATCCGGCTCGGCGGCACCCGGTCCTGCATCGAAGTCGGCATTTCGCTCGGCATCCAGTCGACGCCGGCTGCGCTGGCGGAGCGGGCCGGCAGCGCGCTCGCGGCGGGCTACCGCAAGGTCAAGATCAAGATCGAGCCGGGCGCGGACCTGGCCTACGTCCGGGCGGCGCGAGAGGCTCTGGGGCCCGAGGCCCCGCTCATGGCGGATGCCAATAACGCCTATGCACTGGCCGACGCGGACCGGCTGGTCGAGCTGGATCAGTTCGGCCTCATGATGATCGAGCAGCCGCTGGCCTGGGATGATCTCCAGCGCCACGCGCAGCTCCAGCGACGACTCAGGACGCCGCTCTGCCTGGACGAGTCGATTACCTCGCTCGACCGGGCCGAGGACATGCTGGCACTCGGCAGCGGACGGGTGATCAACATCAAACCCGGGCGAGTCGGCGGCTTCGGCCCCTCGATCGCGATCCATGACCTCTGCGCCCGGGCCGGGATTCCGGTGTGGTGCGGTGGCATGCTGGAGAGCGGAGTGGGCCGGGCGTACAACGTCGCCCTCGCGTCGCTC
>JBJMOX010000351.1:0-8435 GCA_045803515.1 Gemmatimonadales bacterium | reverse complement strand
TATGCGCACGCCGGCCTCCGCATCGTCACCCGAAGTGATCCGATTGCGGATCCCAGAACGGGCCCTCCAACCCGATACCGGCGAAGATCGCCCGCATCTCGTCCGGGCCGGGGCGCCTGGCCGATGGCCTCAGGCGGTCACGATACCAGGCCTGGGCGAGGTCCCACAGCTGATCAAGACTCACCAGTGGACGCCGCGGAAGCCCGCGGGCCCGGCACCACTCGTTCACCCATTCCTCCGACCGGAAGAAGAGCATGGTGCTTCAGGTGAATACAATGTCCTTCCACCAGAGCGCCGCCGGCACCGCGAAGTGAATGATGCAGTCCGCCGGCTCGGGGCCGCCCTCGTGCACCCGCAGGCGGAGCGGCTCGAGGGTTTGCTCGCACCGCGAGAAGACTTCGGCGGGCTGCCGCAGGGCCGCCGGGATGCCCAGTGCGTCCCAGGCGCAGTTGGCGAAGTAATCCTTGCCGCCGGCACGGACCCGGTGCTGGGTCTCCACGCCGGAGAACGGCGGGGCCATGCGGATCGAGACGCCATCGGGCTCCAGCACGAGCACCCGTTGCTGAGACAGGCGCTGGTAGCCCGACTCCACGGTCGGCACCGTCACACCCAGGGCGGCCGCGACCTGCGCGGGTGTGGGAGGGCGGGTGGTCCGTGCCAGATGCGAGTAGATCTGGAG
Organism: Gemmatimonadales bacterium; assembly: GCA_045803515.1. GTDB lineage: Bacteria > Gemmatimonadota > Gemmatimonadetes > Gemmatimonadales > GWC2-71-9 > CAVVWJ01. Next base: position 7,756 of record JBJMOX010000351.1, on the reverse strand, counting down.
CTTGATCGTGGTATCGAGGTCCACAGGGTCCCCGCTGGAAGGAGTCGAGCCGATTCCCAATTTAGCCCCGGCGGCCGCCACACTTGTGGATCCGCCGCACGGGTATACCCTTCGCGGATCACTGGTCCAGGTCCATGTAGAATCAGTCGTTGCGGGTGACAGGGAGGATACGCGAACGTCCGCCGGCTCTGGCACGGCTCTCGCACTCCTGGCGGCACCAGCACGCTCCGAGGTCACACGGACCACACCCCGTCGGCTCTCCTGACAATTGGCCGACTTCGGCTGAGATAATCCCATGCGCTCAATCGCTAAGCTGGCCGTGCTCACCGGAACCCTGGTGCTGGCCTCCGCGTGCAGTGGTGACGGCGGCACCCCCCCGCCCGAGAACACCGCGCCGGTGGCGAACTTCGCGGTGCCGTCCTGCACCATCAACGTGGCATGTGACTTTGTCAGCACCAGCACTGATGATGCACAGGTGACGGCATGGAGCTGGGATTTCGATGGCGACGGCAATCCTGACGCCAGCACCGCGAATGCATCGTTCACCTATACCACCGCCGGCAGCTTCGACGTCAGCCTGACGGTCCATGACGCCCAGGGCTTGAGCCAGACGAAGACCAGCACCGTCACCATCGCTCCGGTCGATCCAGGAAACCCGCCACCGACAGCGGGATTCACCCACACCTGTACGGCGGCCGACTGCAGCTTCACCAGTACCAGCACCGACGTGGCCCCGGGTACCATCGCCGCCTATGCGTGGGACTTCGGCGACGGCGCCACTGCCGCCGTGAGCAATCCGTCGCATAGCTACACCGTGACCGCCCCGACCGATTTTACGGTCACGCTCACCGTGACGGACAACGCGGGCGCCACTGACGTTGAGACCCAGACGATCACGGTGGCTCCGGCCGCCCTGCCCAATACGCCACCGACCGCGGGCTTCACCCACACCTGCGATGCGGCGGACTGCAGCTTCACCAGCACCAGCACCGACGTGGCTCCAGGCACGATCGCGGTCTTTGCGTGGGACTTCGGCGATGGCGGGACTTCCGCCCTGAGTAACCCGTCGCATGGTTACGCCGTCGTCAATCCCACGGACTTCACGGTCACACTCACGGTGACGGACAACGAGGGCGCCACCGACGTCGAGACGCAGACGATCAGCGTCTCTCCGCCGCCTCCGGGCGCCGAGGGGTGCACCACCTCGGGCACGCGGGTCGACTGCCTCCTGGACATCGCGGACCGGTCCAACATCAAGCTCAAGCTGACCGGTATCAGCTGCACCCTCGCCGGGGAGAGAATCGTCATCCCGCCACCAAGTGGAGACCAGGTCTTCCTGAACGTGTGCTCCAGAGCCGTCGGCGACTCGACCAAGATTTTCGGCGGCCCCGGGGATGAAGCGTTCGTGTACGAGGCGGGGAGCCAGGCGACGATACGGTTCGTGCAGGGCACCGCTGGTACGGGTGAACCGACCCCGAACGCTCCTGCGGCGCAGTTGACGGGAAGCTTCCCCACCTGGACCATCAATTTCGAGGATGGCGCCAATCCAGGCGGACCGGGCGAGCCGGATTTCACCGATGTCGTGCTGGAGGTAGAAGCGATACCGGCCCCGTAGCCGTGACCGCACGTGGGGCACCGGACTCGCAGTCAGGGTGTCGCCTCGGGAACCTCCGCGCGAGCCAGTGAATCGACGATACTCCAGGCAGTGAGCGGCAGATGCTGCGCCGCAGTCCGCTGGGGCTCGATGCCGGCCCGCCGCGCGGCACGCCAGACCTCGATCAGGTAGGTCGAGGGCTGTTGCACGGTCTGGATGTAGTCGCTCGACCAGAGGAACCGGTCTCCCTCGACGTACGCCACCAGAGCGACCTCGCTCCCGATGCCGTCGATTGGGTAGAGCCGGAGCCGACCGCCCGCGAGGGACAGTGAGTCGCTGACCGGCTTGAACACGAACCGGGCCTGCTTCCTGCGCCGCTCGTAGAGGTCGGGGGCCCTGGTCCAGCGCCGCTGCAGGACGCGCTCCAGGAACGGACGCGAGGCACGGTGGGACACCACGGTGGCCCCGCGCGCAACCCAGTAGCGAAGCCCGGCGACGTGAGGCCAGGCAAGATCCGTCACGACCAGCACGAGCGGATGCGGCTCCGGAAACAATCGTGCGATGAGCGCGGAATCCGCCCGAGCCCGCTCCTCCCCCTGTGTGGCGTCGAGCAGGTAGACCGTGTCGCCAACCAGCACCACGCCCTCCGTGTACCCCGGATTCACCAGCAGGCGGGTGGCGGGGCTCACCCGGACGGAATCAGGCGGGGTCGGACGGAGGAACTTGGGCACCGACGGCGGCATGGCGACGGCGGTGTCGGGGAGCACGAGCGTCGGCGCACTGTCCGGCGCCACGAGCTCGGCGGACGACACGGTCCGGCTCACCTCGGCCGCCCCGTCCACCATCCGGAAGCTCGAGCCCGGGTAGGCGAAGCCACCCTCGATCTTCCAACTGGAGTAGACGTAGCCCACCTGCACCTGTCCCCAGAGATAGTGCGGCTCCTCCCGCTCCAGCAGCACCGGCAGGCCGGTCTTTGGATCCAGGACGAGACGCTCGCGGCCGTAGGGGCCGTTCCGCTCGAGCACCGTCCGGGGGTAGTCCCGCACCATGCAGCGGCCCAGCACGGTGACCGCATCCGATCCCATCCAGTCATTGAGCTGGGCCCACGGATCCAGCGCGCGCAGGATGAGCGCCCCACCCTGCGCGGAGGGCGACGGGCTGGTGGCCGTGTCCTGCACCTGGAAGGTGGCCTTCGGCCCGCTCAGCAGCACCGGAAAATCAAGCGCAGTGAAGGGGAAGACGTAGCGGCTCGCGTGGCGGACGACACCGGTGGTTGGCTGATACCAGGATTCTCGCGTCGTGAAGGCGAGAAAGAACGGCGGGTAGGTGCGGTCCGACTGATAGTCCTCGAGGGTCGCCTCGGTCATCCGGAAGTGCAGCACTCGCCCATGGATGGCCGTCATGCCGAGCGCGCGAGCAGCATCCTGGAGCACGGTTTGGGGATCGGTCCGTTCCGCGGGCGTGCAGGAGGGCGCATGGCTCGTTCGGGGTGCCTGCGCGATCGCGTCCGGTGCGGCGGCGGCCAGGGCGAGCAGCATCGCCGTGCGGATGAGCATGCGGCCTCCTCAGGATCGGTTGATGAGATGCTCGATTCCGTACGACCCTTCCAGAGGATTGTTTCTTGGACGGACCTGATGCGCGGATTGTCGCGGCGTCAGCAGCGGTCCTGTGTCAGCGCCCTCCGTCGCTCGTTTGCCGCTGCAGCGATCAGGCGAGGTTCTGAACGCGGTAACGCAGTTGAACCAGCCCATCCTCGAAGCGTTCGACGGAGTGCAAACCCAAGGGCGTGTGACGGTGACGCCGCGCTATGAGCGGAATGCCATCCCCAATAAACACCGGGACCACACTGATGACGAACTCGTCGATCGCGTGTGCGTCAAGAAAGGAGGCGATGAGCTCGCCGCCGCCCATCAACCAGATGTCCTTGCCAGGCTGCTCTCGAAGACGGCTCACGAAGGGGCCGATTGGGCCGTTCACGAACTCCACGCCTGATGGAGCATCGGCTGGTGGCGCATGACGGGAGAAGACGACGTTCCGACTCGTCGAGTCGAACGTCGCCCCCATGCGCAGGCTCACCTCGTAGGTCTTCCGGCCAAGCAGTTTGGTGTCGATCGACCTCATGAAGGCGTTCATGCCATAGAAACCTTCGGGAGCGGGGCGGGACGTCAGCCATTCGAGGTCACCGTCAGGACGCGCGATGTAGCCGTCCGCGCTGGTGGCGATGTGGACGATGACGTTTCGGCGGTTGGTCATGAGTACGGCTCTCCGTTGGCGAACGGCAAAGAATAATTGATCGCCTTACTGCCGATTCGCTGCATTCTCATAAGTCATTGATCTACAGCAGGTTGCTCCTGGTGATTCCAGGGTGATTCGGGCGTGATTGCCGGGCGTATACTCGACCCCGTGGTTGAGGCCGGTACTGCGAAGTCGCGCCCATTGGGACCAGAGAGTCCCGAACGCACATCAACCGGGGAGACACTGATGTACTGCCCGATCTGCCAACTCCCAATCGCGCGGCGGTTCCGTGCCAAGCTTCGCCGGCTGCTCGCCCTGGGCTTCGCCGCGCTCGGCGCATGCGAGGGCGGCGGTGACCCGCTGGCTCCTTCGAACGCTTCAAGCGTCTCAGCGGCCGAGTCCGCCAAGCCCGATCTAACGGTTGCTGCCGCCGGCACCTCGCAGCGGATCGCATTCACGACGACCCGGAACGGCGGTTACGATGTCTATAAGATGGATCCCCAGGGGAATAGCATCGCACCGCTCGCGAATAGCGGCGACTGGGAGTTCGCGCCGGGCTGGACCCGTACCAACGGCTGGATCGCGATGGTGCGACCCCGGCTGGATGCCTCGAACCAATACCACTATGACATCTGGGAGACGGCATTTGACGGGAGCAACGGCAAATGGGTCCGGTTTTCCCGCTCGCCGTACGACCTGGGCACCCCAAGCTGGTCTCCCGACGCATCGCATCTCGCCGTGGAAGTGCAAATATCGGGCGTCTGGTATATCGGCTGGATCTACCCTGGTCAGGACCAGATGGGTGTGTACTCGACCGGCTTCGGCGGACGGCAGGGCCGCTACCCCTCATACACCGCGAGCGGCCAGATCGTCTATGTGGGGCCCACCGGGAAGACCATCGAACGGATCAACGCCGATGGATCGGGTCACAAGCAACTCTACTCGTCGACCACCGGGGTCGGCGAGCCAGCGTATTCGCCCGATGGCAAGAAGGTCGCCTTCGAAAAACTGGTTGGCTTCAACCAGGACATCTTCGTGAAGAACCTGGTCGACGGCACGGTCACGCGACTGACCACCCATTCGGCTCCGGATGTCCATCCCACCTGGTCGCCGGACGGCACCAAGATCGCGTTCTCCAGCGCTCGATCGGGGCAGTATCAGATCTGGACCATGAACGCGGCCACCGGAGGGGATCTCGCCCGGATTACCCACACGACGACCGTCGAGCGGGATCCGTCCTGGTCGCATTAGCAGCGGCCTGCGCTCTCGGAGGGAGTCCGGCAGCGGCTGTAGGCGATTCGACTGGTTCGCGTTGACGCCCGCACACTTGACATCCGCTTGATCGGGGGCTGCCACCTTCCCAATCGCACGTCCCCCGGCGGCTTCCGCCGGTTGCCGTGGCTCTCTCTCATTGTGGAGTCCATTTGCGATACGGAGTGCTCCTGGTCCCCGCGCTGCTGGCCGCCGGGGCCTGCACGGATTCCGAGCAATCCACCGAGCCGACGGCCCCTGCGGCCGCTCCCGCCGAGGCCGCCGTCACCGCGAACGCCACCTGGCAGCCGCGAACCGACTACCCGACGGACCTGTACCTCGCCACGAGTGCCTCGTACACCAACCCGAGCACGCTCAAGTCGACGCTCTACGTCATCGGCGGCGCGACGAAGCCGGGCGGACCCGCCGGCTCGCTCACGGACGCGGTCCGCGCCTACAATGTGTCGACCAACGCGTGGTCCACGAAGGCCAAGCTGCCGATCAGGCTGCGGGACGCGAACCAAGTCGTCGAGCTGAACGGCAAGATCTACGTCTCGGGTGGCTTCAGCCGCTACTGGGATGCGGCCCGGGGGGTGTGGCGGCTGAGCACGTCCAAGGCGCTGTACGTGTACGACGTGGCCACGAACGCCTGGACCCGCAAGGCGGACATGCCGGCGACAAGCGTGCACGGCGTGGCCGCCGCGTACAATGGGCTGATCTATGTCGCGGTGCAGTGCTTCGACGAGGCGTTGTGCGGCGATTTCGACCACGGCGCCGTGTGGCGCTACAATCCGGGCACGGATCGGTGGGTGCTGGAGAGCCGCGTGCCCCATGGCGAGACCTGGCACGCCGGCGGCGGGATCATCGGCGGGAAGCTCTACGTGGCGGATGACTACGGGGCGCTGGACGTCTACGACTTGACCACCAAGGTCTGGACCACCGGTCCGCAGCGCCCGTATCGGGCGTGCTCGCCCGCGTCGACCACCTTCCAGGCGAAGCTGTACCTGGTGAACTGCGCCAACGACGACGGCTCGGACGAGGCGATGCTGGTCTTCGATCCCAAGACGAGCACGTGGACGCCGCTGGCGCCAGCGCCGCGCGGGTCGTTCGCGACGCTCTCGAGGGTGGACGTGAACGGCGTCAACCGGCTGGAGCTGGTCGGCGGGGCCAAGGCCGGGAGCAACTGGCAGTACGTGCCCTAGTTTGAGAACAGAAAGCCAGCAAACCGCACGTCAGTCCCCCGAGGCACGCAGTCTCTTTGCAGAGCGCCTTTTGGCCTATGGTGCGTGAGGTGTCGGCGGCGCTGCCGCCACAGACCCAAGCGCCTTTGCCAGCGATGGGCAAGCGATGCGCAGAGGAAACTCGCGACCTCCTTGTGGAGGGGACGCACGTGCGGCCCGCCGACGGCCCAACGGGGATTCTCACAATGATCGTTGCGGACGGCCCCTGGTGGCGGAGCAAATGCGGGTTCATCCGAACGGGTGGCGTGGCGCCCCGCTGAGCAGAGTTATGGATCGGCTCCCCAGTGAATGACCTATGCTAGCCCTCATCTTTCAAAGAGATCATTGCCCGGTACGATTCAGACCACCGTTCCCGCGCCAGGCGGGAGCTCAGGTTCTTCGAAATCCAGCACAGCCTTGAGGATGCTGTTCGACGCGCAGCTGCGCTCAGTTCACAGGCGGAGCGACCGCGACTGGTTGCCTGCGGTTGATGGTCGTGCCGTCGCCGAGTTGGCCGCGGTCGTTCTCGCCCCAGCAGTACGCCACGTAGGTCCTGTTCACGCCGCAACTGTGGAAGCCGCCTGCGTTCACCTGCCGGAAGGCGAGCCCGCCAGCCACGGGGACCGGGCGCAGGCGCAGGATAGTCGTGCCGTCGCCAAGCTGGCCGAGGTTGTTGGTACCCCAGCAGAAGGCCACGTCGGCCGTGGTTGCCCCGCAGGTGTATCCGCCGCCCGCCGTCACCCCGCGGAATGAGAGACCGCCGACCACCCGGACCGGCCGCGTGCTGCAGTCTGAGACGCCAGCGCACGTCTCAGGCCCCTCGCTGGTGTTGATCCCGAGCTCGCCGCTGTCGTTCAGTCCCCAGCAGTAGGCCACATTGCTCCCGTTTACGCCGCAGCTGTGGTTGCTGCCCGCGCTTATCCGGCCGAACGCCAGCCCGCCGACCACCTTGACCGGCCGCGTGCTGCAGGGCTCGCCGCCAGGGCATATCTCTGGCCCCGTGCTGGTGCCCTTGCCGAGCTGGCCGAAAACATTGTATCCCCAACAGTATGCGGCGCTGCCGGTAGTCACGCCGCAGCTGTGGTTACTGCCGGCGCTAATCCGGCTGAACGCGAGTGCCATTGCCGAGCTGGCCGGCATCGTTGCGGCCCCAGCAGTAGGCCACGTTTCCCGTGGTGACGCCGCAAGTGTGGTCGGTGCCCGCGCTCATCTGGCGGAATGCGAGCGCATGCGCCAACGCGACGTCGACCGCTGGCTCGGAGGCAGGCGCGGTGGGCAGCTCGGCCTCTCGGCAGCCGAGGGTGGCCATAACCAGGGCCGGGGCGAGCACGGGAGCAAGCCGCCCGGTGAGCCGCCGCAATCGCCCGCCGCGCACCGATGGTGGAGCGAGCAGTGGTGGGGGGCACCGCGCGCCAGCAGCTCCAGCGCGGCAGCGGAGAACAGTGTGTGATCGCAT
>JBJMOX010000350.1:0-8160 GCA_045803515.1 Gemmatimonadales bacterium | reverse complement strand
AGCGGCAGCACCCCGCGCGGCGTCTGGACGAACTTCTCGTTGGTCACCCGGCTGACGGTGGACTCGTGCATGTTGATGACCTCCGCCACTTCCCGGAGGGTGAGCGGCTTCAAGTATTCGATGCCCTTCTCGAAGTAGTCGCGCTGGCGATCGACGATGAAGTTCATCACCTTGAGCATGGTCTGGCGGCGCTGCTCGATCGCCTGAATCATCCAGTTGGCGCTGTTCATCTTGGAGGCGATGAACTCGCGGTTCTCCGGGGTCATCTTCTTCTTGTCGCGGGCGATCTCCTGATAGGAGCGGCTGAGCCGGAGCCGGGGCATCCCGGTGTCGTTGAGGAACACCTGGTAGCGCCCGCCGATCTTCTCCACGATGAGGTCGGGAATGATGTAGCCGTCGCTCTGGGAGGCGTACTTGAGCCCGGGCTTCGGGTCCAGGCGGGCGAGGACGTCGGCCGCCGCCTGGACGCCGGCGGGGTCCACCCCGAAGCGCTTGGCCAGCTCGTTCCAGCGGTGCGCGATGAGATCGGGGAACGCTTCGTTGACCAGCCGGTAGGTCAGGGAGGTGCTGTCCGCCTGCTCGCCGAGCTGGATGAGGAGGCACTCGCGAAGATCGCGCGCGCCGGTGCCGGGCGGGTCCAGCCGCTGAACGATGTGCAGCATCTCTTCCGCATCGGCCATGGTGTACAGCGCCACATCGGGTGGGGCGAGATTCCCCTCGGCGGCTTCCGCCGGCTCGGGCGGCTCGGCGGGCTCGGCGATCTCCGATTCCGGACCCTCCGCCAGATCCGAGGCCTCGGCGCGGGAAGCGAAATGGCCGGACACGAGCTGGTTGACCGATTCGAGTATCTCCTCCAGGCTGGCGGCGAGATATCCCTCCTCGTTGATGTTGCCCAGGAACTCCTCGCCCAGGAGCAGCTGCCGGGGCGACAGGGTCATCATCTGCAGCTGCTCGCGGAGGTGGTCGATGAGGTCCCGGGTCTCGACCGTCACCGGCTCGGTGTACTCCAGCTGCTCGTACTGCTCGCGGGTGCCGCCGACCTCGAAGCCGTTCAGCAGGATCTCCTCCCAATCCACCTCCTCCTCTTTCTCCTTCTGCTCCTTCTGCTCCTCGGCGGCCTTCTGCTCGGGAGTCTCCTCCTCCGGCTCCAGGAGCTCGAGAAAGGGATTGGCGAGCAGCTCCTGCTTGAGGTGCTGCTGCAGATCCATCATGGGCATGTAGAGCATGTCCATGGCCTGATAGAGCCGCGGATTGACCCGGAGCTCCTGGCGCATGCTGGTGTGCTGAGACAGGCCGGTCCTCATGCCACGGCCTCCAGGCGCGCGCGGAGGCGCGCGGTCAGCGTGGGGCCCAGATAAAGCTGGGCCACCCGATCGTCGTATACCAGGTCGCGCACGGTGCCGGAGGCCTGCACTTTGCCCTCGAACATGATGTAGGCCCGGTCCACGATGTCGAGGGTCTGCTCGACGTTGTGGTCGGTGATCAGCACACCGATGCCGCGATGGCGGAGCCCGGCGACGATGGTCTGAATATCGTGAACCGCGATGGGGTCGACGCCGGCGAACGGCTCGTCGAGGAGCATGAATTTGGGTTCCGTGACCAGCGCCCGGGTGATCTCCAACCGCCGGCGCTCGCCGCCGCTCAGGGAATAGGCCCGGCTCCGACGGAGATGCTTGATGGACAGCTCGTCCAGCATGCGATCAAGCTGGTGCTGGCGCTCGTCCCGCCCCAGCCGCTTGGTCTCAAGAATAGCCAGAATATTTTCCTCGACGGTCATTTTTCGGAAGATCGACGGCTCCTGGGCCAGGTACCCGATGCCGGTCCGGGCCCGCTGGTACATGGGGGAGCGGGTCAGATCCAGGCCGTCGAGACGGACCCGTCCCATGTCCGGCCGGATCAGTCCAGTAATAAGGTAGAAGGTCGTGGTCTTTCCCGCCCCGTTGGGGCCCAGCAGGCCGACGATCTCGCCCTGGCGAACCTGCACGCTCACCCGGTCCACCACCCGCCGCCCCTTGAAGCTCTTGCACAGATCGACTCCTTCGAGCACGCTGGCGGAGGTCTGCTGCGGGGTGACGATCTTGGAGCGCTGCACCGCCCGCCGGGCCGCGGCCAGCAGCGCCTGGTACATGGCCTCGCGCTCTTCGACGCTCCACCAGACCACTCTCGGCTGTATCGGATCCCAGCCGGTGCCGGAGGTATCCAGGATCCAGCCCTCGGTCGAGAGGCGGGGGAGTACCGAGCGGGCCAGGTGGTCGCGGACCTCGTCGCCCGAGATCTCCTGCTCTCCGAGGGCGCTCAGCTCGGCATAGCAAGCGAGGTGCGCCTCCCGGTAGCTCATCACCAGATCGGAGAAGCCGACGGTGTTGGCTGCTCCCGCGGCGCGGGTGATCGCCGCGAGCGCGATCGGCACCGAGGGATCGCGGTCGCCGAGTCCGGCGATCCATTCGGGCTGGCTCACCTGCTGCCCTTCTTGCGGCGCGTGCTGTCGGCCGGGGTGGCGGACGAGTCGGCCGCGGCCTCGAGCTGCACCCCATCGACCTTGCCCCGAATGTCCACCCGCTCGACCCCCTCCGCCGGGGGCGTCCGCATGGTCACCACGATGGCATCGCCGCGGGCGTAGTTGATCGAGGGCCGCCGGGGAGCCTTGGCGTTGCGGTCCAGATGATAGGATTGCGCCGCCCGGCGGGCCACGATCCGGCTCAGCACCGAGCGCGTGGTGCCGGCGGAGTCCCGGGGCATGAACTGGGCGATCACCGTGTCGCCCTTCATCCAGTCCCGGTCCTTGGTGACGGAATCGATGTCCCCGCCCAGCCAGGCGGCACCGAAGCCCCTCACCTCGCGGAGCTTCTGGCCCGGCGTATCGAGCGCCAGCGAGTCGGCCCGCATGGCATACTGGGGCGAGCTGGCGAAGGGCCTGGTCTGCTTTCCCCAGGCCAGGGTCTGCTCCAGCTTTTTCTGCTTGAGATCGAGCACGATCGAGTCGGCCACCAGGTCCCAGTCGCGGTTGACCGCGTGCCCGGCCCCCTTCGCCACCAGGCGCTTGAGCTCCCGGCGCTCGAGCACCATGTCGATGCGCCGGCCGCTCAAGCGAAAGCTGTCCGGCCCCAGGCCGCGCAGCGTCGGCTCGCCTCCGAGGAGCGTCCCGTCGCTTCCCGCGCCGGTGTCGAGTCGCAACGAGTCGCCCCGGGCGGCGAAGTCGCTTCGATCGATGGTCACCTTGCCGCCGGCCCAGAGCCGGTCGCTCCCCTTGAAGCGCACCCGGTCGGCCACGATGATGTAGGGCTCGACCTCCTTGGCCACCGCCGAGTCTTCGGCGAAGTACCGGATCTTGGGCCGACTCACCGCATACATCTCCACCGTGTCACGGACGCCCTTGACCTCCCGGAAATAGTCCAGCGATGGACCGCTGAGGGTGGAGCCGCTCTTGAGGTTCCGGGTGGTGACGCGACCGCGCGCCTCCCACCGCTCACCGATCTTGTAATAGGTGCCGAAGTCGGCGTCCATGGTGAGCGTGGAATCACGATACTTCACGTTGCCGATGAACTGCACCACGTTGCCCCCGTATGCCGCCACACTGTCGCTCTGCATCGTGATCCGCTGGCCCCGGCAGCTCAGCCGGACGTTGCCGCCCGCGAAGTAGTTGGTCCCGCTCGGGGTCTCGATCACGTTGCCCTGCCGATCCACGTTGTCCACCTGGAAGGTGCAGCGCTGGCTCGGCTCGCGGGGCACCGACGGCCTGGGCTTCGGCTTGGCCGGCGCCGGGACCTGGGCGGCGAGTCCGCCGGCCAGAATGAGGCTGGCCAGAGTGGTGATCCCGAGCCCCACGAGTGTGATGCCGCCGGCGCCGCTACCCATCACTGCTGCTCCTGTCCGGGGAGCAGCACACCATTCCCGGCCACGCCATGCGGCCGGTCGGTCACCACGTTCTTGAAGTCGGGGTCGGACCTGAAGCTGTTCCCTTCCAGATGCTCGGTTCCCCGGTCGAAGGTGAAATGCTGGTCGGTGGAGATGGTGTTGGCGCCGTCGTCGTAGCGCAACCGCTCGGTCTGGAGCCGTCGTCCATCGGGTGTCACCACCACGACGTGACCGTCCGCCTCCATCGACCCGTCCTGCCAGTGGTAGGTGCCCCGCAGCCCGGTGAGGGTCGAGCCCTCCACCCCCTTGAGATCGTAGAACACCACCTTGATCCGTCTCAGGTCGGTGATCTGGGTGTTCTCGTAGAAATAGGCGGTATCGGCTTCCACCCGGCTCCGGCGCACGCCTTCTCGGGTCACGTAGTGGGAGAACCCCTCGAGCACCTGATCAGCGCTGTCCGTGGCCTGCAGGGTGGTCGTCGGCTTGGCCCCGGACTCCTCGCATGCAGCGAGCGCGACCACCAGCAGCGCGGCACGGGCCGTCCACCCGACTCGGGTCACACCGCCCCCGCGCGCATCAGATCGTGGAGATGGACCGAGCCGACGATCGTCCCATCGGCCTCGACCACCGGAAGCGCGATCACCCCGAACCGCTCCATGGTGCCGACCGCGGAGGCAGCCAGCTCGTCGGGCGAGGCGGTCTTCGGCGTCAGCGTCATCACGGCGGTGACCGGACAGGCGATGAACCCCGGATCGCGCTCGGCCAAGCGCGTGAGGTCACCGGTGGTGAGCACCCCGACCAGCCGGGCGCCGTCCGCCACCATCGCGAGCCCGCGCTCGCGAGCCAGCGCCACCACGGCGTCGTGCATGGTGGCCGAGCGGCCCAGGACGTGGCCCGGCTGGAGCATGACGTCGCGCACCCGAAGAAGCAGCTTCCGTCCCAGGCTGCCACCCGGATGCAGCGCGGCGAAGTCTTCCCGCTGGAACCCCTTCACCTCGAGCAGCACCACCGCGAGCGCGTCGCCCAGCGCGATGGCAACGGTCGTGCTGGTGGTCGGCGCCAGGTCGTGGGGGCAGGCCTCTTCGGCCACGGCACTGTCGAGCGTTACGGCGGCGGTGCGGGCCAGGGTCGAGTCCGTCTCGCCGGTGATGGCGATGATCGGCACGCCCAGGCGCTGCAGCGACCCCACCAGCCCGAACAGCTCCTGCGATTCGCCGCTCTTGCTCAGCACGATGGCGACGTCGTTCCGCCCTACGATGCCGAGATCGCCGTGCAGGGAGTCGACCGGGTGCAGGTAGGCGGCGGCCGTCCCGGTCGAGGTCAGCGTGGCCGCGAGCTTCCGGGCCACCAGGCCCGACTTCCCCACTCCCGACACGATGACCCGTCCCGAGGCATCGGCCAAGAGGCGGACGGCGCGGGCGAACGGATCGTCCAGGCGAGCGGCGACGCTGGCGACCGCCGATGCCTCCAGCTCGAGGACCCGGCGGCCCAGCTCAATGAGTCCGGGCGCGTCAAACGGCACCGTGCGCGCGCTCCGTGAAATACCGCTGCAGAATGTCGGGCCAGGTCCCGCGCGCCTTGAGCAGCGCCTCCGCGACCTCGCGGACCGCACCGTGGCCGCCCGAGGCCCGGGTCACGTAGGAGGCGACCGCCTTCACCTCGGCCACCGCGTTGGCCACCGCGATCGGGAGCCCCACCCGGCGGAGAACCTGGAGGTCCGCCAGATCATCGCCCACGAACGCCGCCTCCTCCCAGGCGATCCCGCGTCGCTCGAGCAGGGCGGCGAAGGCCGGGAGTTTCTCGGGGCCCGCAACCTGGAGCAGCTCCTCGACCTTGAGCTCCCGCGCCCGGGTGGCGGTCGCCTGGGAGTGCCGTCCGCTCAGCCAGATGACTGGAAGCTCCTCGCTTCTGAGCAGCACCAGCCCCAGCCCGTCCTGGATGTCGAAGCGCTTGAGCTCGACCGGTTCCCCATCCATCTGCCCGAGGAACACGCCGTTGTCGGTGAGCACGCCGTCCACGTCGAGCCCGAGGAGGCGGATGCGCCGGGCCACCGCCGGATCAATCATGCGCCCGGGCCCAGAGGTCCAGTGTGCGGCCCACCAGCTCGTCCAGCCGGTCGAGCGGCCACTGGGTAGCGGCGTCGCTCAGTGCGTGCGCGGGATCCGGATGGGTTTCCAGGAAGAATCCATCAGCGCCCGCCACCGCGGCGGCGGCGAGCAGCCGGGGAATGAGCTCCCGCTGTCCGCCGCTCGCGCCCGCGATCCCCTGCCCCGGCTGCTGCACCGAGTGAGTCGCGTCGAACAGAACGGGCGCGCCGACTGCCTGACGCAGGCGGGTAAAGTTGCGCATGTCGACCACCAGGTCGCCGTAGCCGAAGAAGGTGCCTCGCTCGGTGACTGCCACATCGGCGCCGCCGGCGCCGCGGACTTTGGCCACCGCGCCCGCCATCGCCTCCGCCTGCATCCATTGGCCCTTCTTCACATTGACCGGCTTGCCGGTCCGCCCTGCCGCCACCAGCAGATCGGTCTGCCGGCAGAGAAACGCCGGGATCTGCAGCGCGTCGACCACCTCGGCCACTGGCGCCGCCTGCTGAGATTCATGGATATCGGTGAGCACCGGCAAGCCGCTCGCGGCCCTGACCCGCTCCAACGCGCGGAGGCCCTCCTCCAGGCCGGGTCCGCGGGCCGCACCGGACTGCGCCCGATTGGCCTTGTCGAAGCTGGCCTTGAAGCAGACCGGAATGCCCCGCGCGAGGGCGAGCCGGGCCAGTGCGTCCGCGACTCTCGGGAGCACGTCCCCCGGCTCGACCACGCAGGGGCCGGCAATCAGAAAGGGGACCCGGGCGAAGGTCCATCCCATCAGCGCGCCAGCTCGACCAGCTCTTTCGGCGCGGGGAGGGCGGGCCCCCCGAGGCGGCGCCGGAGCGCGGCGCCCACGAACCCGGCGAACAGCGGATGGGGACGGGTCGGGCGGGACTTGAGCTCCGGGTGGAACTGGCACCCGATGAACCAGCTGTGATCCGGCAGCTCGATGGTTTCCACCAGCCCGCCGTCGGGCGACTGCCCCGAGAGGCGAAGCCCGTACTCCGCCAGCACGTCGCGGTAGGCGTTGCTCACCTCCCACCGGTGCCGATGTCGCTCGCTGATCTCGCCGACGCCGTAGGCCTGCGCCACGCGCGATCCGGGCCGAAGCCGTGCCGTGTACGCGCCCAGCCGCATGGTGCCGCCCAGGTCGCTCACGTCGCGCTGGGACTGCATGAGCGCGATGACCGGCGACTCGCAGTCGGGCGCGAACTCGGTGCTGTTGGTGCCGGGTAGACCGCAGACATGGCGAGCGAACTCGATGATCGCCACCTGGAGGCCGAGACAGATCCCGAAGAACGGCAGATCGTTCTCCCGGGCCCAGCGGATGGCCTGGACCATGCCTTCCACTCCGCGCTCGCCGAAGCCGCCGGGGATGAGCAGCCCGTCGAACTCCTTCAGCAGCCGGCCGGCCGCCGCCAGGTCGGTGAACCGGTCACTCGGGATCCACTCGACCTCGACCTTGGCGTCGTGCGGAATGCCGCCATGGATCAGGGCTTCGCTCACCGACTTGTACGCGTCGTGAAGCGCCGTATACTTGCCCACGACCGCGATGCGCACCCGGTGCGTGGGATGCAGGATCCGGTCGGTCATCGCCTTCCAGCCACGGAGGTCGGGCTCCTTGGTCTCCAGCCGGAGGCGCTCGCACACCTCGCGATCGAGCCCCTGCTCCAGGAAGCGGAGCGGGATCTCGTAGATCGAGTTGACGTCCGGGCTCTCCACCACGCAGCCGAAATCCACGTTGCAGAAGAGGGCGATCTTGCGCTTGATGTCGGCGGAGATCGGCTGCTCGCTCCGGCAGATCAGGATATCGGGCTGGATTCCGATCTGCATGAGATCACGCACCGAGTGCTGGGTCGGCTTGGTCTTGAGCTCGCCGGCCGCCGCGATGAACGGCACCAGGGTCAGGTGAATGAACAGCGCGTTGTCCCGCCCGACCTCCTGGCGGAACTGCCGGATCCCTTCCAGGAACGGCATCGCCTCAATGTCGCCGACGGTCCCGCCGATCTCGGTGATCACCACGTCGTGGCCCGGCGCGGTGCGCCGGATGGCGTTCTTGATCTCGTCGGTGATGTGGGGAATCACCTGCACCGTGGAGCCGAGGTATTCGCCGCGCCGCTCCTTGTTAATGACCGTCTGGTAGATCCGTCCGGTAGTGACGTTGTTCTGCTGGGAGAGCGATCGATCGATGAAACGCTCGTAGTGGCCGAGGTCGAGATCGGTT
>JBJMOX010000349.1:0-9254 GCA_045803515.1 Gemmatimonadales bacterium | reverse complement strand
TCCAGTGCCACCGTGGCGACTGCGGCGGTCCAGAAGACCCGCCGTTCGGCCCCGAGGGCCGGAGCGTCAACGACGCTTGCCATCTTCCTCTTTCTCTTTGCAGGTGATGCAGAGCCGCGCATGGGGAAGCGCGTCCAGCCGTTCGAAGTTGATCTCCTGGCCGCAGGTATGGCAATGGCCGAACTTGTCCGGGGTGCCATACAGCCGGCGGAGCGCCTCGTTCACGTGCCAGAGATAGCGCCCTTCCTGTGAGGCGAAGAGGAACTGCTTCTCGCGCTCCATGGCGTCGGTGCCCTGATCGGCCATGTGGAACGAGTAGGACGAGAGGTCGCCATCGGAGGACTGCAGGGTCGCATTGAAGGACTCGTCGTAGTAGCCGAGCTCCTTCATCACCCGGGCCCGCTCTTCCAGGAGACGCTTCTCCAGATGCGTAAGCTGTTTCTTGTTCATTCCCGATCCCTGGGTTCTGGGCCGGTGCCGTCCCGGCCGTCCGCGTGACGTTGTACTCCGACCACCATGCCGTGGCCATCGATGTCCACCTGATGCTCCAGATCCGGCGCTGGCGCACGCGCCCCCAGCTCCAGCTGTCGGGTGAGCGTCTCGCCGCGAATGAAATCCGCGTGAGCGCGCACTGCGTCGAGCACACCATCGTCACCCTCGATCCAGAGGGCGATCCGATCGGTGAACACGTACCCGGCCTCCTTGCGGAGGCGTTGCACCCGGTTCACCACCTCCCGCGCCGTGCCCTCGAGCCGGAGCTCGGGGGTGAGGTGCGGATCGAGGGCCACGACCAGCGGACCCTCGCTTGCGACCACCCAGTCGCTGGCGACCTCGCGTTCCACCACCACGTCCTCCGGCAGGTACGTGGCCGGCTCCCCGTCCACGTCCAGCGTGGCCGCCACGCCCTGCTCCAGACCGCGCAATTGCTCCGGCGCGAGCCCCGCCGCGGCGGCCGCGATGGCCGGCGTCCGCTTGCCGTACCGCTTGCCCAGCGAACGGAAGTTGGGCTTGGGCCGGAGCCTCACCAGCTCCCCGTCCGACGCTACTACCTCGACGGCTCGCACGTTGACCTCGAGCTGCAGCAGCGCCAGCAACCGCTCGAACCCGGGGCCGCGCACCGCCGCGGGCACCGCCACCTGCATTCGGGCGAGCGGCTGCCGCACCGGCAGGCGGCGCTCGTTTCGCACCGCCCGCGCCAGCGAGGCGAGTCGGCGGACGGCGTCCATTTCCGTTTCCAGTGCCTGGTCCCGTCTCCTCGCGGCAACCGGAAACCCGGCAAGGTGGACGGAAGTTCCCTGGAGGGCACGGTGGATCCAGTCGCTCACGAACGGAGCGGCGGGCGCCAGCAGCCGGCTCACCACCGTGAGCGCCTCGTGCAGGGTGGCGACCGCCGCCGGATCGGCCACGCTGTCGACCGCCCAGAAGCGACCCCGGTTCACCCGCACGTACCACTTGGAGAGGTCTTCCACCACGAAGTCCATGACCGCCCGGACGCCCGCAGTCGCGTCGTATCCGGCCCAGGCCGCGGTGACCGTCTCGACGGTGGTGTCGAGCCGGCTGAGCAGCCAGCGGTCCACCAGCGGGCGCTCCGCGGCGGGCGGCGCCTCGGCGGCACGCCAGTCTCCCGCATAGCGCGCCAGGAACTCGTAGCTGTTCTCCAGCGCGTTGAAAAACTTCCCGGCGACGTCCGGAATCGTCTGGCGGTCGAACCGCTTCGGCAGCCAGACCTGGCTCGACGCCAGCAGGTAGAGCCGGATGGTATCGGCGCCGAACTCCGCGATCGCCTCCCAGGGATCGACGACGTTGCCCTTGCTTTTCGACATCTTCTGGCCCTCGGCGTCGAGCACCAGCTCGTTGACGATGACGTGCCGATAGGCCAGGCTGTCGAACGCGGTGGTGGCGATCGCCAGCAGCGAGTAGAACCAGCCGCGGGTCTGGTCGACGCCCTCGCAGATGAAATCGGCCGGGAAGTGGGCGGCGAACTCCTCCCCGTGCTCGAAGGGATAGTGCCACTGGGCGTACGGCATGGCGCCCGAGTCGAACCAGGTGTCGATCACTTCCGGCGTCCGCCGCATGGTCCCGCCGCAGGCGCAGGTCCAGGTATAGCCGTCGATGGCCGGCTTGTGCGGATCGAAGTCGGCCGGGAGGGGCTGGCCCCAGCGCTCGGCGAGCGCGGCGTACCCCCCGATGACCTCGATGTGGGTCGGCTCCCTGTCGCAGACCCACACCGGCAGCGGCGTGCCCCAGTAGCGATCGCGCGAGAGAGCCCAGTCGACGTTGTTCTCCAGCCACTCGCCGAAGCGCCCCGCGCCGACTTCGGGCGGGTGCCAGTCCACGGTGCGATTCAGCTCCAGCATCCGGTCCTTGACGGCCGAGGTGCGGATGAACCAGGAGTCCCGTGCGTAGTAGATCAGCGGACTGGCGCAGCGCCAGCAGTGCGGATAGGTGTGCTCGTACGGCTGGGTCAGGTGCCAGCGACCCTCCTGCTTGAGCCGCTGGATGATCAGGTCGTTGGTCTCCCGCGCCGTCACCAGCCGGCCCTCGATCTCGGGCCAGGTCGTGCCCACGAAGGTGCCGTCCCCGGCGACCGGTCGCGCCAGCGCCAGGTCGTGCTCCACGCCGGCCTCATAGTCGTCGGCGCCGAAGGCCGGCGCCAGGTGCACCAGCCCCGAGCCGTCTTCGGTGGTGACGAAATCGCCGGGAACGACCAGCCGGGCGGCCTTGTCCTCCGGCAGCGGCACGACCTCGAGCGGGCGAAGATAGCGGAGACCGACCAGCTCGCTGCCACGGAAGGTCCGGCGCGCGCCGAGCTCGGCGAAGGTGGGCGCGCCCTTCTGCGAGCTGCTGGGCAGCGAGGCGCGGGCCGTGGCCAGGATCAAGCGGCGGTCGCCGACCGCATACTCGCCGTACTCCATCTCCGGATGCACCGCGACCGCGACGTTGGAGAGCAGAGTCCAGGGCGTGGTGGTCCATACCAGAAGCTGCCGCGACGGATCGTCCGCCAGCGGGAAGGTGACGTAGATCGAATTGGTGGTGACCTGCTCGTATCCCAGCGCCAGCTCGTGGCTGGAGAGCACGGTGCCGCAGCGCGGACAGTAGGGCAGCACGCGGTGCCCCCGATAGAGCAGGTCCCGCTCGTGCAGCCGGCGCAGCAGCCACCACACCGTTTCGATGTAGTCGTTGCTGCAGGTGATGTAGGGATGCTCGTAGTCCAGCCAGTAGCCGATCCGGTCGGAGAGATCCTCCCATTCGGACTGGTACTTGAACACGCTTTTCCGCGCGCGGGCGTTGAACTCGGCCACGCCGAACCGCTCGATATCCTTCTTGCCGCTGAGCTTGAGCTCCTTCTCGACCTCGATCTCGACCGGGAGACCGTGGGTGTCCCAGCCCGCGATGCGGGTGACCGACTCGCCCCGCATGGCGTGGAAGCGGCAGACCAGGTCCTTGATGGTCCGGGCGAAGACGTGGTGGATCCCGGGACGGCCGTTGGCGGTCGGAGGTCCCTCGTAGAACACATAGGGACGTCCGCCCCGATTCGCCTCCTGCGTCCGCTGGAACAGGCCCTCGCTCTTCCAGAGCGCGAGCTGCTGCTGCTCCAGCTGATCGGGGCTCAGCTTGGGCCAGGACGGAAATGCCATCAGGACAGACGCTCCACCAGGTGCGTGGTCAATCGGGTCAGGTGCGGCTCGGCGCGGCCGGCGGTCTCGATGATGCGCGCGATGTCCGCCGGCTCCAGCGCGTCGGGAAGGCACTGGTCGGTGATGATCGAGATGCCGAGCGTCCGCATGCCCTGATGCCTCGCGACGATGACTTCGGGAACCGTCGACATCCCCACCACGTCGGCCCCCATGCTCCGCAGCATCCGATACTCCGCGCGGGTCTCCAGGTTCGGTCCCGGCACCGCCACGTACACCCCTTCCCGCAGCGTGATGCCCAGCTCGAGCGCGACGGCCCGCGCCAGCGACCGCAGCGCCGGATCGTAGGGCGCCGACATATCGGGGAACCGCTCGCCCAGCCGCTCGTCGTTCGGGCCGATCAGTGGATTGTCACCCAGCAGGTTGATGTGATCGCTGAGCAACACCAGATCGCCGGGTGCCCAGAGCGGGTTCATCCCGCCGCAGGCGTTCGACACCAGCAGGGTGCGCGCACCGAGCGCGTACATCACCCGGATCGGAAAGGTGACCTGCTGGAGGTCGTAGCCCTCGTACCGGTGGAACCGCCCCTGCATCGCCACCACCGGACACCCGCCCAGGCGGCCGAGCAGGAGACGCCCGGCATGACTCTCGACGGTGGAGAGCGGGAAGCCCGGGATCGCCTGATACGGCACCTCGGCCTCGACCGCGATCTCCCGCACCAGCCCACCGAGCCCGGTGCCCAGCACGATCGCCACCTCGGGCACGAGGGCGCTCCGCGCGCGGACGACGTCCGCCGCCGCCTGAATCCGGTCGAAGAGTGGTGCCGCCGCGATCACCTGCCGCCTCCTCCAATCATCTCATCGGGTGCCGATTCCACTCGCGCGGGCAGGGCCAGCCCGTCCACCTCGCCCAGGTGCCGCTCCAGCAGGGCGCGAAAGCTCGTGACGTACGCGGTGAACTGGCGGACGGCGCTGTCGGCCCGATCGCGCACCATCTGCTCGTCCTGCCGGGCCCGCCCCACGATCCGCTCCGCCTCGCTCCGCGCCTCCCGCAAGAGCTGTTCGGCCTCCCGCTCGGCCTGGTCGCGGGTCTCGGTCCTGAGCTGCTGCGCCGCGATGAGCGCCTCGTTCATGGCGCGCTCCCGGTCGCGGTAGACCCGGAGCTGCTCCTGCGCGCTGCGCAGCCGCTCCTCGTGCTGCGCGTTCTCCCGCAGCAGCCGATCGAGCTCCTCCGACAGGCGGAGCATGAACTCATCCACCTGCGGGGGGTCATACCCACGGAAGGACCGGACGAATTGCTGAGTCCGCACGTCCAGGGGAGTGAGCCGGAACGCGTCGTCGTTCATCGATCACGCTCGCCGAACAACACGGTGCCCAACCGGATCATGGTCGCTCCCTCTTCCACCGCGACGGGGAAGTCGCCGGACATTCCCATCGAGAGCTCGGGCAGCCGGAAACCCGACCGCTCCGCCGCGTCCCGCAGCTCCCGCAAGCGGCGGAACGCCCGGCGCTGCTCGTTGACGTCGTCGGTCAGCGCGCTCATCGTCATCAGGCCGCGCACCTCGAGATGCTCCAGCGGCTGGAGCGCTTGGAGCAGGCCAGGCAGCTCCCGCGGCTCGACGCCGCCCTTCTGCGGCTCGTCGGAGCAGTTGACCTGCACCAGGACGGCCTGCCGGTCGCCGGGCGCCACGCGCCGGTCGAGCTCCACGGAGAGATCGCCACGGTCGACCGAGTGGATCAGGACAAATCTCCCCACTGCCTGTCGCGCCTTGTTGCGCTGAAGCGTACCGATGAGATGCCACGCCACGGGCAGACCGGCCAGGAGCTCCTGTTTCCGGAGCGCCTCCTGCACCCGATTCTCTCCGATATCCGTCAGCCCCGCGGCAACCGCGGCCCGCACGGCCTCAGGACCATGTGTCTTGGTGACGGCGACGATCCGGACCGGGTGCGTCCACCCCCCGACCGTCTGGTGCCGAGCCACGATCTCTCGGACCTGGGCCAGCCGACCGGGAAGGTCCGGGAAGTCCATAGCCTTCTAATTTACTTCGGGTTGGGCCCATGTTGCAGGGGAGACTTACCTCGGCCCGCCAGCCCCGGCGGCGACGGAGTCGGCAACCGACCGGAGCACGCTCCGGACCTCCGCGTCGGGTGAGAGCCTGCCGGCGCGATCCGCCGCCCGGAGCAGGCCCTGGCGATCGTCCCGATCGGCGTAGGCATACACCAGCTGGGCGAACGGGAGCGTCAGGCTCGCCGCCACGCTGGCGCTGGTGGTCTCCAGCGAATCCGTTCCGCGCTCCAGCAGTCCGGCGTAGCGATAGGTGTCCCAGACCAGCCGCTCCGTGGTGGGCACGTCGAGCGGCACCCCGCCGAAGCGGTGAAGGTCGAGCGCCGGGGAAGTGGTATCCGGCCGGCTCGAGAGTAGCTCGAACCCCAGGCCGCGCTGTACCACGAACTCGCCCAGGCCGGCGAATCCCCGCCCCGTCGTCACGGCCCAGACGATCGGCCGCCGTCCGAGGTTCTCCCGGATAATGTCGAGTGTCACCAGATCATTGGGATAGAGGAAGCTCCTGTCCCGCAGCGTGCGGGTGATCGGTCCGAGGGCGACCTGCTGGTTTCCCCGGACCAGGTAGCCGGACATCGCAGTGGCGATCGCCGAGTCGCTCATCGCATGCAACGGCCACTCGGGTCGGGGAGTCACGCGGGGTCGCCAGACGGCGGGAAGGCGCTGGAGGTCCACCGGCCGGGTAGGTGTGTCCCGCAGCTGTCGCATGTACCAGTCGGTGTTCGCCAGCGCGAGGCAGACCACGGTCACATCCCGGCGGACGCCGGCCACCTCCTGCGCCCACCAGAGCGGAAAGGTGTCGTTGTCCCCATAGGTGAAAAGGACGCTGTAGGGCGGTGCACTGTTGAGCAGGTCGTAGGCGAAGTCGGCGGCCAGCCGGGCGTCGGGACCCTGGCGCCGGGAGGCGGCCTTCCAGTTGAGGATCACCGGCAGGATCGCGAGCAGCAGCAGTCCCGGTGCGAGGCGCCGGGCCCGCGTGAGTGATGCCAGACCGAGCCCGGCCCAGAGCCCCCACACGATGAAGCTCACCACGAAGAAGTAGTCGCGCTCGCGCACCTCGTGATCCTGCTGCCGCGGATAGAGGTCGTACCAGCGTCCGAACCCGGGCCGGAAGTTCATGTAGAGGACCAGGCCGAGCCCGGTGACCAGGAACAGCATGAGCAGCAGCCACCAGGCGCCCCGATCCGACCGCCGCTGCACCAGCGCTCCCCTGATGCCGAGCGACGCGAAGACCAGCGTCACCAGTGTCCGGAGCGGCAGCGGACCCAGCATGCCGCGCAGGGACCTGGCCCACTGCCAATCGAAGTACGTCAGGTAATCCCCGAGCTGGACGGCGAGCAGCAGTGGCGGTCGGCCCGGATTCCGCGCACCGGACAGGACCGTTGGATCGTCCAGCGGTGTCCTGGGCGGATACTGGGCCCGCCGCACGACGGCCTTGAGCGCGTCGAAGCTGGCGGGTGCCGCTTCGTTGATCATCGGATGCTGCGCCGAGCGCAGGTAGAGATAGAGGTAGGGAGTCACTCCGATCACCGCGACGAAAAGACTCGCAAGCGCGAAGATCCCCGCCCCGCCCCGCGCCGCGTAGACCCCGGCGGCCAGCGCGCAGATCGCCCCGAGCGACGCCAGTGTGACGCTCCCGAGTCCGGTCCCCACCAGGAGCGCCCACACTCCCAGAACCACGGCGACCTGCCCCCACTCGGCCTGCCGTGTGGCCGGATCGGGGGCCGGCGCCCGGCGCAGGGTAATGGCAAGGAATACGACGACGGCGGGGCCCGCGAGCAGAGCGAGGAGATGATTGCCGATCGAGATAGCCGCCAGGTATACGATGAGGAGAAGAAGTCGCGGTGCCCCCGGTGTTCCCCGCCGGCGGCGCCACAGCAGCGCCAGCCACGCCATCGCCGCGATGGTGAACGTGGCGACCGCGTATACCTCGGTCTCGTTGGAGTTCTGCCAGTTGGTGAAGGTGACCGCGCCGAGCACGGCCCCAGCCGCGGCGCCCAGGATTCGGAGCCGGGACCGCCCGATCGCCGGCAGATCGGCCGCCCACCCGCTGAGCGACTCGTGGAGCAGCAGGAAGAAGAAGCCGGCGCCCGCCGCGCTCAGCACTGCGCTGAGCAGGTTGGTACGCACGGCATACTCCCCGATCGGAACGAGCAAACCCCACACATGGGCGATCATCACGAACAGCGGCGTGCCTGGTGGGTGCGGGATGCCGAGGGTCTTCGCGGCGGCGATGAACTCCCCGGCGTCCCAGAAGGTGACCGTCGGGGCAAGGGTGAGGACGTAGACCGCCAGCACGAGAAGGAACACGGCGAGAGCAGCCCAGGACGGCCGGACGCTCTCACCTCTCAGCCCCACTTGGCCCCTCCCATCGCCACCGCCAGCGCGAGGGCCTCACCCGCGTCGGCGACGGCGTGAACCCGAAACAGCCGGGCGCCGCGTTCCCATGCCAACGCGCAAGCGGTGGCCGTAGCGCGATCGCGCTCTTCCGGCGGCAAGCCCGAGAGAGCTCCGAGGAAGCGCTTGCGCGACGGTCCGACCAGCACTGGGTGGCCCAGTGCCTGGAGCGCGTCCAGCTGGTCGAAGAGCAGAAGGTTCTGTTCCACCGTCTTGGAGAATCCGAACCCGGGATCCAGCACGATGGCACCGGGCGAGACTCCCGCCGCGGTGGCGACGCCGATGGCCGCCCGCAGCTCGGCGATCACCTGGCCGACGACGTCGCCGGCGTAGTCGGTGTGCTGGTAAGACGCGATCTCCAGAACCGAGCCTCGAGAGTGCATCAGGATCGCCCCGGCGCGGGCGGAAGCCACCACCCCGGCCATCTCCGCATCCAGGCGGAACGACGAGACGTCGTTCACCACAGCCGCGCCCGCGTCGAGCGACGCGCGGGCCACCGACGCTTTTACCGTGTCGACCGAGATGACCAGCGCCGGGTGGTCCCGCGCGAGCGCTTCGATTACCGGCACCACCCTACGGAGCTCCTCCTCGGCGGACACCGTTTCGGTTCGGCCGGGCCGGGTGGACTCCCCGCCCACGTCGAGCACCGAGGCCCCTTCGGCGAGCAGTCGCTCCGCGTGGGCGAGCGCGGCTTCACGGGCGGCGAAGCGGCCGCCGTCGCTGAAACTGTCAGGCGTGATGTTGAGAATTCCCACCAGCACCGGACGATCGAGGGCGACAGCCCCTCGCGCCGTGTCCCACATCGGCACCGGCTCGGCCGGCATGCCGAGCCCGATCTCCATGGCGAGTTGGGACAGGGTCTCGGGAACCAGCCAGGGACGGGCGAAGGCGCTCAGGCGGGAGCGGCTGCCGGCGAGCACGGCCCAACCGTCGCCGGTGAGAACCTCGAGGCCGAGGGTGCCTGCGACACGGACCAGGGCCTCGAGAGCTCCCTGGTCCAGTCCGGTCAGATGAAATGCAAGGGGATGAGCGCCACTGGCCGCCGCCGCCGCCAGGCCCTCCTCCCATCCGTGGGCGCGGAGCGTGTCACGCACCGCCCGCGGCGAGTGGAGCGCCAGCGGCGTGACATTCACGCGCCGGCAGGTTCGGCCGGCGGCGCGC
>JBJMOX010000348.1:0-6998 GCA_045803515.1 Gemmatimonadales bacterium | reverse complement strand
GCCGTCGGTCTCTGGCCATGCGTGGCTGATCCGGACATACGAGCGTGGGGTGGAAGGCGAGACGCTGGCCTGCGGCACCGGGACGGTGGCCGCCGGGGTGGCGTTGGCCGCTCGAGGCGAGGCGGCGGCGCCAGTCCACTTCCAGAGCAGGGGAGGCCCTGAGCTCGTCGTGCGGGCTCGTGCGGATGGAGGCCGAGCCTCCGACGTGTGGTTGGGCGGCCAGGGCCGGCTGTTGTTCCGGGGCATCTGGGAGGGAGCGTAGGCTCGGCTTTCCGGTCGCCTCCGCGTCGTTCGTAACTTAATTACTCATAAGTAGTTGCGTGTTCAATGGGGGATAACTCTGGAGTTATCCCCAGTTATCCCCACGTCAACTTAACATAACATATCTTATACGTCCCTCGAATCTAGGCGAGCCTTGGACCCCCGCAGGTTCGCTTGACGGCCCGGCTAGGGTACGGTATCTGAGGAGTGGCGCGCGCGCGGGAGACGCGGTGGCACCGACCCCGTTTCTTCCCCGGTCCTCCCATGCGCGCTGGGGCAATCTTCGTCTGGAGCGCCAAATGGGCGAGCGATCAGGTCGGCTGCTGAGGCGGCAGGCAGGCCTGAGGGTCCTGGCCGCGGTCGCACTGCTTGCCGGGGTTAGCTGCGGCGGCGACATTGCCGTCCCTTCTCGCACCATCGTGATCACCACGACCACAAGCGGCCCCGATGCCGATCCGGACGGCTATGCGTTGAGCGTGGATGGCGGAGCGGATCAGGCCATTGGGCTGAACGCAACCGCGACCCTCGACGTGGCCGCTGGTGACCATTCCGTACAGCTGTCCGGTGTGATGGAGAATTGCGCCGTGCAGGGCGCCAACCCGCAGGCGGTGACGGTGGACGCCGGTGGCAGCGCCGCGGTAGGCTTTGGTATCACCTGCGCTGACACGGACGGGACTCTTGAGGTCACGGCGTCGACAACCGGTCCGACCCCGGATGCGGACGGGTACACTCTGACTGTGGACAGCGCCATCGCACGACCCCTTGAGATCAATGCGAGCCTCACCGTCCCCGCCCTCCCGCCGGGAAGTCATCGTCTGGCGCTTGCCGGTGTGGCCGCCAACTGCACAGTCGAAGAACCCAACCCCCGCACGGTGACCACCGCCGCGGGAGCGACGACGTCCGTCGCTTTCGCCGTGAGCTGCCTGAAAACGGCTCTCCAGTGGCAGCCGCTGGCGAGCGGGACGACCTTCCATTTGTCCAGTGTGTGGGGCAGCTCCGCCTCTGATGTCTTCGCGCTTGGTGAGCCGGGAGGAACGTGGGACTCCGGCATTTTCCACTACGACGGGCATGCGTGGTCCCCACAGGCAAGCGAGCACGACGTGACCCTGCACGCACTTTGGGGCAGCGGCGCCAACGATGTGTTCGCGGCCGGTTTTCGCGTTGACGGCGTTCGCCCGCAGGGTGTGCTCCTTCACTATGACGGCAACGCATGGTCCACCATGGCGGGACCGGCAATCGGCGAGACTGATGTGGAGGTGTACTTCGAATCCCTGTGGGGTACCTCAGGCAGCGACGTTTTCGCCGTAGGAAACTTTTACCACTCCTACGAAAACGGCCTCATCGCGCACTACGATGGAACCAGCTGGTCGAAGATGAGCATTCCCTACGAAGCTGGCCGCGAGCTGGTGGATGTTTTCGGCACCTCCTCGAGCGATGTCTACGCGGTCGGCAGCATCAACTTCCCCGACGCGCCGCGATTTGGCATCATCCTGCACTACGACGGATCACAATGGACAGAGCTGCTCATCCAGCAGGAGGGTCTTGGCTTGCGGAGCGTGTGGAGCAACTCTGCCACCGATGTGTTTGCCGTAGGTGACGTGTTCGACGAACCGTCGCAAACCTTCAGCGGGACAATTCTCCACTATGACGGCCGGGGCTGGTCTCCCCTGTCGACGCCGGCCTCCGGCCGGCTATTCGGTATCTGGGGAGCCTCCGGCACTGATGTGTTCGCCGTGGGAGACAATGTGGGTGAGAATGGGACGATCCTCCACTATGACGGAGAGAGGTGGACCAGGGAGGCGGCCAAGGTGGACCCCGCGAACGTGGGCCTGTTTGGCATATGGGGAGCATCGTCGACGGATGTGTTCGCGGTAGGAGGCGGGGCGACGATCCTTCATGGGACCCGATAGCGAGCAAGAAAAATGGGGCCGCTGAGGCGGCCCCCTACATCTTCCCGTCCGTCAGCTCCGCCAACCGCACCTGCGCCTCCGTCCAGCTCGACGTCTTGGAGTACTTCTCGATCACCGTCCGGTAGACCGCGGTAGCCTCCTGGGGCTTGCCGGCCTCCCGGTAGGCTCGACCGGCATCGACCAGGTGCTGGGCCTTGAGATAGTCGAGGTCCGCCGTTTCAGCCGCTCGCTTGAATGCGTCCCCTGCGTCGGACCACTTCTTGGCATTCTCCAGTGAGGCCCCGAGCAGCCCATACGCCGGCGAGGCGTACTTGGCCGGAGGCTTGGTCGCCAGGAAATCCCTCAGCCCGACCGCCGCAAGCTCGCTTTGACCATTGACCAGCCGCACCTGGTTCAGGGTGATCACGGCTTCGCGCGCGGCGTCCGTGCCCTTGTAGGTCTGGATGAGCCGCTGCAGCTCGCTCGAGGCCAGCGGCAGGTTGCCGGCCTCCGCTGTGGCGCGCGCCTGGTTGAGGCTTCGCGCCGCAAACTCCTCTTTCCGGCGGCCGCTTGTCACCACCAGCCACGCCGCCAGCGCGATCACGGCGACGGTGACGGCACCAGCCAGCAGCTGGCGATTCCGGTCCCGGTACCACGGGACCGGCTCCGTTGCTGCGCGGGGTTGCTCACGAGTCGTTGCTTCCACGGTTGTTGCCATGTCTGTCCTGCAAGGGTTGATGGTGCTCGTTCCGCCTGCGCGGCTCCAGTGCCCCCGGCGTGACTCGAACACGCGGCCAACAGTTTAGGAAACTGCTGCTCTATCCATCTGAGCTACGGGGGCAGCTCGTAAGTCACACAAGTAAAATAACTTATCCATGTCCTCGTAAACCACTACACGAGGCATCCGCTACACTCCGCTACACGAGGTATCCGCCGACGCCGGCCAACCCCGGGTCGACCGCTGACGCTGACGTGGCAAGGGGGTTCCGGAGGTCACGAGGAGCGGCAGCCATCGGCGGATCGGCTGCAACGGAGCAAGATCGCATGCCGGCATGGCTGCGGGCAACCCCGATGCTCCGGCTGCCGGATGGCCGCCGCGTCATCTCCGAACCAGGATGTGACAGGGCGCGCCCTCCAGCTTTCCGCGTCCGCCCAAGCCACCGATCTCCAGGAGGAAGCTCCAGCCTACCAGGTCCGCGCCCAGTCCGAGTACCAGCTGTCCCGCGGCGCGGGCCGTGCCTCCCGTGGCGAGGACGTCGTCGACGATCAGCACCCGGCTGCCTTCGGGCAGCGCGTCCCGGTGGCATTCGAGCGAATCGGTGCCGTACTCCAACTGGTAGCTCTCGGTCACCCGCTCCCACGGCAGCTTCCCCGGTTTCCGCGCGGGAACGAAGCCAGCGCCGAGATTGGTGGCGATGGCGCCTCCCAGGATGAACCCCCGCGCCTCGATGCCCAGCACGTGGGTGACCTCTTCGTCCCGGAACGGATCGGCCATCTGATCCACGACGGTGCGGAACAACTTCCCGTCGCTCAGCACCGGCGTGATGTCCTGGAAGATGATGCCCGGCTTGGGAAAGTTGGGGATCGGCCGAAGGGTATCCAGGACATGCCGGGCCAGGGGGGTCAGTGTCGTCATCGGATATCGAAGCTCCTCGAAGGTACGGTACGCTCGTCCGCCAGGTCCTCCCGCTCCACCTGCACCACTCTGGCGCCCGCGGGACCACTGCGCAACAGCGCCTCGAGCCGCTCGAGCCGAGCCGCATCGGGCCCGCGGGCGACCACCTCGACGCGGCCGTCGGGAAGGTTTCGTGCGTAGCCGGTGAGATCGAGGCCCCGCGCGTGCCGGGCCACGAACCAGCGGAACCCCACCCCCTGCACCGCCCCGGCAATCAGAAAGCGCACCGTCATGAACGCACCGTCATGTCGCCGAGCGTCTCCTTCGGCGCCACCACCACACGTACACTGCCACCAGCAGCAGGGTGCCGGGGAGCACGTAGTGCACCAGCGTCCGATGCACGTAGGGGCCGATCGCCGCCTCGACCTGCTCCCCATGCCGCCCGATCAGCCAGCCAAGGTAGGTCAGGATGAAGCACCAGGTGCCGGCGCCCAGCGCGGTGAAGAGGGCAAAGCGCCCCAGCGCCATCCGGGACATGCCCGCCGGAATCGAGATCAGGTGACGGATCACCGGGAGCAGCCGCCCCACGAAGGTGCTGATCTCGCCATGCCGCCGGAAGAACGCTTCGGTTCGGTCGAGGGAGCGCTCCGAGACCAGGACGTACTTGCCGTACCGGCGGAGCACCGGCTCTCCCACGACCACGGCCAGCCCGTAATTGAACAGCGCGCCGAGCAGGCTGCCGAACGTCCCGGCGAGGATCGCCACCCAGCCGGTCATCTGGCCCTTGGCGGCGAGGTATCCCGCCGGCGGCATGACCAGCTCGCTCGGCAGCGGCAGCACCGAAGATTCGATGGCCATCAACAGCACGATGCCGGGATAGCCCAGCGCCAGGACCGTGTCCGCAAGCCAGTGGAAGAACTGGGTCAGCATGAGTCACTCGTTGGAGAAGCCGAATTGCCCGAGCAGCGGGACGAAGCGCACGTCCGCGACGGTGCTGGTACGAATCTCATCCCCCTGTCGTTGCACCAGGGTCAGCGTCTGCCCCGCGCGATCGCCCAGCGGAATCACCATCTTGCCACTCGGGCCGAGCTGCTCGACCAGCGGCGCCGGAATCTCGGGCGACGCGGCCGCCACCAGGATCGCGTCGTACGGCGCGAACGGCCGCCAGCCCAGTGTGCCGTCGCCCACCAGCACGATCGCGTTGCGGATGCCGGCGGTCTCCAGGGCCGTCCTGGCGCTCTGGGCCAGGCCGGGAACCCGCTCCACGCTGAACACGGTCTCGCAGAGCAGCGCCAGCAGCGCCGTCTGGTAGCCCGAGCCGGTCCCGATCTCGAGCACCCGCTCGCGTCCGCTCAGGCCCAGCAGCTCAAGGTAGCGGGCCTGCACATACGGCTGGGAGATGGTCTGGCCATTGCCGATCGGAAGCGCCACATCATCATAGGCGCGATGTCGTACGCTTCCGGGCACGAAGAGATGACGGGGCACCATGCGCACCGCCCGAAGCACCGCGAGGTCACGCACCCCCTTGCCCTGCAGGGTCTCGACCAGCTGGCCGCGGTACCCGCCGTAGCTGTCCCCCTCGCCTACCCCTCGAGGGACCATCCCTTGACCGTTTCGAGAATAGAATAGTTCGTGAGATCCATGTGCAGCGGCGTCACCGAGATGTATCCCTCGGCGACGGCGAGGTGATCGGAGTTCTCGGTGCCGGTCCAGGTGATGGTGCCGCCGCCGATCCAGTAGATCTCCCGGCCCCAGGGGTCCTTCATCCGGGTGAGCGACTCGGAGAAGAACCGGCTGCCGAGCTTGGTGACCTTGATGCCCAGCACGTCGGAGGCGGGGATCTTCGGCAGGTTGATGTTGAGCAGCGTCTGGTCCGGAAAGTCCGGCACGTTGGTGATCCGGCGGATGAGCTGGGTCAGGAGGTCGCGGTAGGTGGCCATGGTCTCCGGCTGGTTCCCGGAGAAGCTGATGCCGATGCCCGGCACGCCCAGCGTCACCGCCTCCATCGCCGCCGCCACGGTGCCGGAATAGAGCACGTCCTCACCCATGTTGGGGCCGTGGTTCACCCCGGAGAAGACGAAGTCGGGCTTCTCCGGCATCAGCGCCTGCAGCGCGAGCATCACGCAGTCGGTGGGGGTGCCGTCGATCTGCCACGCGCCGTCGGGCCGCCGGGCGGGCCGAAGCGGGCGGTGCAGCGTGAGCGAGTGGGAGGTCCCGCTCTGCTCCCGGTCCGGTGCCACCACGGTGACGTTCCCCACGTCGCGGCAGACGTCGGCCAGGAGGGCGAGCCCCGGCGCCAGGACGCCGTCGTCGTTGCTGACGAGAATGTTCATCCGCCGGCCGGAGCGCTCTTCCCTTCCAGAATGGCGATGACCTGCTCGATCGTCGTTCGCGCCTCGGTGGCCAGCTCCACTTCGAACGCCTTGCGGGCCGAGACCCGGAGCTCGCCCGTCCGCCGGTACTGGTCGATGCGCTGCCGGGCGCCGTCGATGGTGAACTTCTCGGTGTACAGAAGATGCTTGACCAGCATGATCAACTCGACTTCGCGGCTCTTGTACACCCGGTTGCCCGAGCGGTTCTTGGCCGGGTTGAGAAAACGGAACTGACTCTCCCAGTAGCGCAGCACGTGGGGCTTGAGGTCGGTCAACCCGCAGACCTCGCCGATGGAATAGAATTCCTGGACCGGCCGCGTGGTGGTCATCTCCACTGCTCCGACTTGAGCTCCCGGCCCATCAGCTCCGCCACCGCCTCGCGAGGCGATTTCCCGGCGAAGAGCACCTCCGATACCTTCTCCACGATCGGGAGCTCCACGCCCATCCGGCGTCCCAGTGCCACGCCCGCGCTCGAGGTATTGGCGCCCTCGGCCACGCTGCGATGCGAGGCGCGATACTGCTCCAGCGTCTCCCCGCCGGCCAGCGCCACACCGAGGGCGCGGTTCCGGCTCAGACTTCCAGTCGTGGTCAGCACCAGGTCTCCCATCCCGGCCAGGCCGGCGAAGGTGAGCGGGTCCGCCCCCATGGCGATCCCTAGGCGGGTGATCTCGGCGAGGCCGCGGGTGATGAGCGCGGCGCGCGGATTGTGCCCCAGGCCCAGGCCCTCCAGGATTCCCGCCGCGATGGCGATCACGTTCTTGAGCGCGCCCGCGAGCTCGACGCCGACGACGTCCTGTCCGGAATACACCCGGAAGGTGGAGGTCGCGAAGATCCGCTGCGCGTCGCGCGCCGTCTCCAGGT
>JBJMOX010000347.1:0-9863 GCA_045803515.1 Gemmatimonadales bacterium | reverse complement strand
TTCGATCCCCGCCACGCTGGTGGCGCGGCGGCCGGACGTGCAGGAGGCGGAGCGCAACTACGCGGCGGCCACGGCGCGGATCGGCGCGGCCCAGGCTGCCCGGCTCCCGACCATCTCCGTCACGGGCTCCTACGGCACCCAGGCGACCGGCACCTCGAATCTCTTCGACTCGAGCCGCGAGGTCTACCAGCTCCAGGGAGCGATCTCGGTGCCGATCTTCACCGGCGGTTTCCTGTCGAACCAGGCCGGCGCGGCGCGGGCCCGCGCGGAGCAGGCGCGGGCGGCGTACGAGCAGACGGTGCTGGTCGCGCTGGGTGAGGCCGGGGATGCGCTGGTCGGCGTGCGGACGGCGCGCGACATCACGACCGCGCAGCAGACCCAGGCGCAGGCGCTCCGCCGTGCGCTGGAGCTGGCCCAGCGGCGCTACGTCAGCGGGGTGGCGAGCTACGTGGAGGTGCTCGACGCGCAGCGTAGCCTGTTCGACGCCGAGCTGTCGCTGAGCCGGGCACGGTTGCAGGAGCTCGACGCGGCGGTGGAGCTCTATCGGTCGATTGGCGGGAGCTGGGCCGGGGCGAGGTGAGGCGTCACCCGGGCGACGCAGCATTAGGTCCCGGCACGCGCCGCCGCAGCATACCAGTTCCACACCGAGCGCGATTGACTTCGGATGCCCGACGACTGCGCCTGGCGGTGACCTACTGGCGCCCGATCCCGAGGCACCCCGGACGTGAAATTCACCACGGAAACACGGAAGACACGGAAGACACGGAAAACACCACGGAAAACAAGTTGTTGTTTCACAGCTTTTCTCCGTGCCGTTTCCGTGTCTTCCGTGTTTCCGTGGTGAATTCACCGACGGATGTCGAAGCAAAGGGCTGAAGGGACTAGCGCCCCGTCCCCTCCTCCTCATCCCGCGCCGCCGCGACCGCGGCGCTCACGTCGCACGCGAGGGTCCGCTCCCGGCGCAGCATCTCGACCAGCGCCTCGGCCTGCTTCATCTGGAAGGTGAGCGCGCCGGACCGCTCGATCACGTGCTCCACCACCGCCCGCTGCGCCTGCAGCGACTCCACCGACGAACGGACCTCCATCGCCAGCGCTTCCGCCCGGGCCAGCCGCTGCTCGGTGCGCTCGAGCTGCCGCTTCCGTGCCTCGAAATCGTGCAGCGCGTCTTCCGCGGAGCGGAGCTGCGCGTGGGTCTCCTGCAGCAGCGTGTGGGTCTCCTCGATCTCCCGGCGAGCCGCGCCGATGGTCTGCACGTTTTCCACCGCCCGCTCAGCGAGCTCGAACACGTGCTTCACCTCGGCGCCCAGCGCCTCGACGGCGCCCTGCCGCGCGAGGGTCTGATCCAGGGCCCGCGCCGCCTCGGACTGGGCCGAGTCCCAGGTGGCGAGCAGCTCCTCGAAATGGGTGAGCTGGTGGTCGATCGCCTTGAGCGCGGTGGCCCGGGTCTCCAGGTCACCGGAGACGCGCTCCAGCCCGCCGGCCCGGCCCTCCGCGTTGGTGAGCAGCTTGCCGATCTTGCGGGAGACCTCCTCCAGCCGCTGGGCCGTCTCGGCCGACTCCTGCCGCAGGGCGGAGGCACGGGTCAGGTGCTCGGTCGCCTTGTCCAGCGCGCCCTGCCGCTGCTCCAGCTCCTGGCCCAGGATCCGGATCCGGTCCTCCAGCTCGTCGAGCTGCTGGGTCCGGCTCTCCAGCGCGCGGACCGACTCGTCCACCGCGCCGATACGCTTCTCCGCCTCGCCGACCGAGCCCACCACACCGGCGACGGTCTGCGCGACCCGCTCGGCCTCCACCGACTGGCCGGCGAGCTGGGTAAACCGCCCCTCCGCGCCGTCCATCCGCTCCCGCAGGCTCTCGGTCCGCTCCTTGAGCTCCGCGCTGAGCGCGCCGAGGTCGCCGAGCCGGCGATGCATCTCGTCCACCTTGGCACCGCGCGATTCGATCTCGGCCATTGCCGTCTTCACCTGCTCGACGTCTCCGCGGATCCGCTCGACCGCCGGCTCCATTGCGCTCAGCTCCTTCACCTGCCCCTGGACCTTGCGGGTCCAGCTTTCAGTGTTGCCCAGCCAGACCTGCATCTCCGCGTGGCTCTCCCGCAGGCGGCTCATCTCGCCCTGGGCCATCCGCATCTGCTCCAGCCCGTCGGCCATCATTTCATGGGTGCCCTTGAGCGTCGCCAGCTTCTGCACGGCATCCTCGAGCTCCGGCTTCATCTCTTCCAGATGCTGCATCCGGCCGGTAGTCTCGGCGGCGACGGCCTCGAGCCGTTCCGCGTGCTCCCGCAGGATGCCCAGCCGTCCGGCCTCCTCCGACATCCTCGCCAGCTCCCGGGAGAGCTCGGTGGCCTGGTCGCTGAGGGTCCGGACCTGGGCAGTTACGGCCGCCGTGCCCTGGCTGGCGGCATCCAGCACCCCGAACCGGGCCTCGCACTCCTTCACGGCGCTCCGCAGGTCGGCGACCCGCTCGCTCACCGCGTGCAGCCCCCGGTTCTCCAGCTCGAACACTTCGCTGCTCTTCCGCATCTGCTCGCGGAGATCGCCCAATGCCTGGCGGGCGCCCTGCTGGGCCTCCTCGGCCTGCTGCTGCGCGGTCTGCAGCTCGTCGGTGCGGGACAGCACCTTGGCGTGCAGCGCCTGGACGTCGACGATCTTGGCCTCGATGCCCGCGAACCGGCGGACCTGCTCCTCCTGGCGGCGAAGCCAGGTGTCGAGCTCGCGGTCGAGCACGGTCAGCTTGGAGATCTGGTTGGCGGCACGGTCGACCGCCTCGCGCTGCTGCTCCAGCGCCGTGGTCTTCTGGGCGACGTGGTCGGCCAGCGACTTCACGACGGCGAGCTGGTGCTGAATGGCGGGAATCGACTCGGTGGCCTGGGTCAGCGGATCGAGGGTGCGCTCGACCGCCTGGAGCCGGCGCGAGGCCTCTTCCAGCCGGCTGGTGGACGCCTGGTGCTCCTGGTCGATCGCCTCGAGCCGTGACGTGGTGTGGCGGTGGGCGGTGAGGGCGTCGTCGTGCTGCGCCCGGATCCGGCCGACCCCTTCAGCCATCTCCACGACCTGGGCCCGGAGGCCGTCCGCGTCACTCCGCAGGGCGGCGATGGGACCCTGGAGGGTCAGGAACTTGTCGACCTCTTCCCGGAGCAGGAGCGCCATGTCCACCTTGTGGCCCAGCTCGCCCATGTTGCTCTGGATCCGCTCCACGTCCGCGGTGGCATGGGCCATCTGGGTCTCGGTCCGCTCCTGGGTCTTGGCCACCTGCTCCGCCCTCTCCTGAGCGGCCGCGAGCTGGGTGCCGAGCTGCTCGAGCCCCTGGACCTGGCGTTCCACGGCGACACAGCGCTCCCTCAAGGTGTCCAGCTCGGCCGATCGCTCCATGATGGGGGCAAGTGACCTGAGCTGCTCGGAGGCGGCCTCGGCGCGTTTGACGAGGGCCTCGAGCGCGGCGGAGACGTTCGCTCCGCTCTCGTCGACGGCGACGACCGAGTCATCCGTGCGACGGCGACCCTTGAGGAAAGTGACCATGTGTTACTCCAGGATTTTTTGGCGGGTGCGATGACGGGGGCGGACCGACGGTCGGAGTGCAACGGGTATGCCCGACCGAATTCCTCCAACAGAGAAGGAAGGAGATGACGCACCAGACAGGTGCAAACCATTATGCGCCCGATGGATGGCAACCCGATGCAGATGGGTGGTCATCGCCGCACGGACCGATCGCGCACAGCTTCGATTGCGAGCTGCCCGTGTTCTCGCATGTCGCGGGTCAGGTGATTGGGAGCGGCGACCTTCCGACGGCTGCCGCCGTTAGTTCCTCCTGCTGGAGTCAGTGCCCGTATCTCAGCACCCCGATCCGGGCGAGCAGCGCGCCGTAGCGCGGCTCGTCCCGCAACTGCGCGAAGTGCCCGTACGCCAGCTTCCAGGGAAGGTCCGGCTCACGATTCCGGGCCGATTCTTCCAGAGCATCGAGCGCTCCTGGCCGGTCGTTTACGCCCAGGAGCGCACTCCCTCGCCGCTCACCCCCGAGGTCCTGCAGCCGGTCGAGCGGCTCACCGCGGGCGCCTGGCCCGGTGCGATGGTGGTCCCGAGCATGGAGACCGGAGCCACCGACGGCCTGTATCTGAGGAATGCCGGGATGCCAGTCTACCGGATATCCGGCGTGCCGCTCGATGCCGACGACATCCGGGCGCATGGGCGGGACGAGAGAATCCGGGTCGCGGCGTTCTACGGCGGGCTGGACTATACGGAGCGGCTGGTCCCGGCGCTGGCGTCCGGCGAAAGCGCTGCAGGCCGACGGTGAGCCATCACACGGAAATGCCAGGTCCCAGGGGCTAGTGAGGGCTGTCGCCCATTCCTGGAGGGACCATGCAAAGAATGGTGCTCTCACTGGCGGCGCTGACCATGTTCCTCGGCTGCTCGCGGGACCGTGAGCGCCGGGCTGTCGCCACACCGGACACAACGAGGCAGGCCCTCGTGCCGGTGACCGCGGACACCTTGGTCTCACGCGCCCAGGAGGCGGCGAGCCCGAGCGCCAAGCGGCTCGCGGGTCGGGCCCGACCCGCAAAGCCGCGTCACCGGCCCTCAGCGACGCGTCCGACGCCGCGGGTTACCGCGCCCGACACACTGGTTTCGACAGATAGCGCGCCCTCCCCCTCGGCCGGGTACGCGCCCGAGCGCGACACGCTCCCTCCAGCGCCTCGGGATAGTACCCAGGTCAGGGATACGGCCGCGCGGCAGTCGGCAGAGAGCACTCAGCCCCGGCCGGTCGATATTGGAAGTGCGCCTGCCCCCGCCCCCGAGAACGCGCACACGCTGGCGCCAGGGACCGAGGTTCGCGCCGTTCTCAGCGATTCGATCGATTCCCGGAGTGACTCCGCGGGTCAAGTCGTCCTGGCCCGGGTATCGGGAGACATCACCGACCCTTCCGGCATTCCGGTCATCCCGGCCGGATCAGAGGTCCAGCTCACGATTACCCGGCTGGAACCGGCCCGCTCGAGGTCGGCGTCCGATGGCAAGCTCTCACTCCGGGTCGACGCCGTCACTCTCGACGGGAATCCCGTGCCCACGAAAGGCACCGTCCAGCCGGTGCCCCACGAGCTTCGTGGCCGTGGCATCACCGCGGGAGAGATGGAGAAGGTTGGAGTAGGCACAGCGGCCGGAGCAGTGGCCGGACGCGTGATCACCGGCAGGACCAAAGGCGCCGTCGTCGGCGGAGTCGTCGGTGCGGCGGGCGGGGCCGTTGTCGCGGCGCAGACAGCCAGCAGGGATGTGGTCGTCCACAGCGGAACGACCGTGGTCTTCACCCTGTCGGCACCGCTGGTCGCGTCAGTTCCTTGAATCGCCGACCGTGAGGCGGGTCACGTACACCCGGGTGCCACCGCCCTAACGTAGGCCATGCTGGACCCAGTCTCTACAGCACAGCCGGGAGGAAACCATGGCGAACATCAATAGCTGGAACGAAGAGGACCTGTGGTGGCGGAACAACTTCCCTTCGCGGCCCTACGCCACAGGCTACAGCTACGAGGAGTTCCAGCCGGCGTACCGCTACGGCTACGAGTCCGGGCTGCACCACATGGGCCGTAACTGGAACGAGGTCGAGCCGGACTTGAGGACCGGGTGGGACAAGTTCACCGGCAAGGGCGCCGGAGGCCACGCCTGGGAGAACGTGAAGGACGCGGTGAAGGATGCCTGGCACCGGATCACCGGGCAGCGCGACCTCGACGTGGACAAGATGAGCGAATCCGAGGTGGATCGCCTCACGCACGGCGGCCGACCCAAGTAAACAGCGGAGTTGTGACAGCGAAGGTGAGCCAAGCGGCCCGGCACTCAGAACGAGTGCTGGGCCTTCGCGTCAGCTGGCGGGTGAACCCGCCCGCTAGTGCACCCGGACCCCGTCCTTCACCACCAGGCGCACCCGCCGGAGGGCCGCGATGTCGCGAGTCGGATCGCCCTGGACGGCCACCAGGTCGGCGAGGAATCCGGGCGCCAGCTTCCCCAGCCGGTCGTCGAGGTGGAAGATCCGCGCGTTCTGGCTGGTGGCACTGCGGAGTGCCGCGAGCGGGGTCATTCCGCCCGCCACCATCAGCTCCAGCTCGCGGACGTTCTCCCCGTGCGGAAACACGCCCACGTCTCCTCCGAAACAGATGGTGACGCCCGCGGCGAGCGCCGCGCGAAAGCTGGCCCGCTTGGCGATCACGCCCGGCGGCGGGTCGGTTTTCCCCTTCACCCAGCCATCGAAATATTGGGCGTACGCCTCGGTGGCGGCGAGGGTGGGACAGAGCGCCACGCCGCGTTGCCGCATGAGCCGGAACACCTCGGGCGTCCCCTCGTCCCCGTGCTCGACCGTCTCCACCCCGGCGAGCACCGCGCGGCGCATTCCTTCGGCGGTGGTGGCGTGGGCGGCGGTGGGCCGGCCAGCGCCCCGGGCCGTCTGGACCAGCACCAGCAGCTCTTCTTCGGTGAACGTCGGCAGCGCCTGGCCGGTGGGGCCCCAGCGGTAATCGGCGTACACCTTGATCCAGTCGGCGCCGTGGCTCACCTGGCTCCGCACCACCCGGGCGATGGCTTCCGCCCCAGTCGCCTCCTCGGCGCCTTGGAGCGGCTCGAAAGAATAGTCACTGCGGCGCGGACCGTAGCTCCCGGTGGCGACGATGGCGCGGGTGACGGCCAGGATGCGGGGACCCGGCACCACTCCGCGATCGATGGCGTGCTTGAGCTGCACATCGTAGTCGAACGCCCCCTCGGTACCGAGGTCACGGGTGGTGGTGATACCGGCGCGGAGCGTGGCCGCGGCGTGCGCGACGGCTTCCGCCATCCGGAACCCGATCGGCTCCTTCAGTACCTGGTCGTCCCAGAGCGCCTCGTTGTACGGGTGGAGAAAGAGATGCGAGTGTCCCTCGATCAACCCCGGAATGAGCGTGGTGCCCGAGAGCGCCACCCGCTCGGCGCCGGCCGGCGCGGCGACCTGGTTGGCGGGACCGACCGCCTCGATCCGCTGACCCCGCACGACGACCACCCAACCGGCGTGAGGCGAGTCGGCCACGCCATCCCAGACGGCGTCGGGGGCAAGGATCAGCCGAGGGGCGGCGGTGTCGGTGGCCGGTCGCTGTGCGGAGGCAGGGGCGGCAAGCCCGGCGGCAAACAGTGCGAATGCGTGGAGGACACGCGTGGTGGATGCAGGCATGCCGCTAATCTAGGTGCCGGCAGGGATCCCTGGGAGGTCCGCCGCCCGTCGGCTCAGCTGTCATGCCGAGGGGAGCTGTCATCCCGAGGAGCGTCAGCGACGAGGGATCTTGCCCGCAAATCCGGACGCCCGCAGCCGAGGTCCGATCCTGCGGAGAAGATCCCTCGCTCCGCTCGGGATGACAGTTCCGCTCGGAATAACGGTTCCGCTCCGGATGACAGCTCCGCCAGCCGCGGCGATGAGGAGAAGCTCTAGAGCTCCCGCGTCCGCCGGGCCACGGAGGTGAGCAGTTCGTCGAGCGCCGACCACTGCTTGGGGCCGAGGGCGATCCGGAGGCGCTGCTGGACGGCTTCCCACGCGGGCGTCGCGCGCTTGAGCACCCGGCGCCCGCCCGCGGTGAGCTCGACATGGCGCTCACGGCCGTCCGGGCCCGCCGTGCTTCGGATCCACCCGGCAGACTGGAGCGGCTTGAGGGTGCGACTCAGCGTGGTGCTGTCGAGCGCCAGGAGCTGGCCGAGCGTGCCCTGGGTGATGGGCCGGCCGGCCAGGGCCAGGACCTGGAGCAGGGTGAACTGGGTGATCCGGATACCGCTGGGCCGGAGCGCCTCCTCGTAGAGCTGGGTCACGGCGCGGGAGGCCCGGCGGAGGCTGGCGCAGGCACAGGGAAGCGCCGGGAGAGCGTCGGGGGCGGAACGGAGCTGGTCCATCAAACATGTATATACACTGACAGCCCCGCTGGGCAATGCCCGCGCCGGGACATCGGGTGCGGTCCTTGACGCCAGGGTATATATGTATGTATATACATATATTACGCCCGCTGCCGGAGCAATCGCCGATGCCCAGCTTGGACCAGCACCCCACCGTGCTCCACCACCGGGCCCGCTCCGTCGGCCGATGCTTCCCGTCATAGCGGGCGGGCTCGTCGCCCTCGTCGCGCTCTCCTACGTCGTGGAGGCGCTCCGGCCCCAGCCGGTCCCGCCCAAACGCCTCGGCTGGGCCCCCGATCTCACCGTCTCCTACATCGACGTCGGAGATGGTCTCAGGCTCCGATACGTGACGGCGGGCCAAGGCCCGGCCCTGGTACTGCTGCACACGCTTCGCACCCAGCTGGACATGTTCCAGAAGGTCATGCCGGCACTCGCCGGACATTTCAGGGTATACGCAGTGGATCTCCCCGGCCACGGCTACTCCGACATTCAGCGCGCGGAGTACTCGCCCGAATTCTTCCGATCGGCGGTCGAGCGGTTCCTCGAGGTGTTAGGGATCGAGAACGCGGTAGTGGTGGGAGAGTCGATCGGCGGCTCGATCGGGCTCCTGCTCGCGGCCAGGCACAATCCGCGGGTGCGCGCGGTCGTCGCGATCAACGCCTACGACTACGATCAGGGTCGCGGGGTCCGCCGCAGCTCGCTCCTGGCGAATTTCCTCTTCGGGGTCTCCAACGTGCCGGTGATCGGTGGGACGTTCATGAGGCTTCACAGTTACCCGATCGTTCGGCGGGTGATACAGGGTGGTCTCTATCGGAAAGAGTCACTTCCGGAGAGCCTGGCCCGAGAGCTCAACGCGGTCGGCAACCGGCGGGGACACTACCAGGCCCTGATGTCGCTGATCCGTCACTGGCCGGAGTGGGAGAGGGCGCGAGCGGAGTATGGGAGCATCGACCGGCCGGTGTTGCTGCTCTACGGCGATCACGACTGGTCCCGGCCCGACGAGCGGGAGGCGAACCGGCGTGCGGTGCCGGGGGCCGAGATGCGGATCGTCGCGGGCGCGGGACATTTCCTGGCGCTGGATGCGCCGGAGGAGCTGGTGCGGAGCGTGGTCGAGTTCAGTTTCTCCCGGTGACAGCTCCGCTCGGTATGATCCTTCCCCTCACCCCCTCGCCTCCACCACGTACGCCTCCATCGCGAAGTACTCGGCCAGCCCCAGCCGGTCGAGCTCCGCGGCGGTGCCTTTGTTCCGCGCCTCCACCCGTTGCCAGAACTCGCGCTCGTCGGGCCCCGGAAACGGCGCGCTGTCCTTCTGCGACTGGTGCTTGAAGATCGCCTGGATCTTGAGCCTGAGCTCCTCCTGCGAGAGCGGCACCAGCCAGGTGGCCTCGGTCACCGGCCACTCCTGCCACGCCCCGCGATAGAGCCACACCTCGGGCGCCTTCTTGCCGGCCGCGACGTAGTCCGCCAGCGCGCGGTCGATCGCCTCCTTGCACATCCGGTGGGTGCCGTGCGGGTCGGAGAGGTCGCCGGCCACGAAGATGAGCTCG
Organism: Gemmatimonadales bacterium; assembly: GCA_045803515.1. Taxonomy (GTDB): domain Bacteria; phylum Gemmatimonadota; class Gemmatimonadetes; order Gemmatimonadales; family GWC2-71-9; genus CAVVWJ01. The sequence continues at coordinate 439 of JBJMOX010000347.1, read as the reverse complement.
GGCCCGACCTCCTCCAGCAGCGCGCGCACCACCGCCACGTCCGCCGGACCGATCGGGTCCTTCCGCACCTTGCCGGTCTGGTAGAACGGCAGGTCGAGAAACCGGGCCGCGCCCTGGTCCAGGCCGAGCGTGCGGATCCCGGCCACCGCCTCCGACTCGCGGATGATCCGCTTGAGATCCTGCACTTCGGGGATGTCCACGTCGCCCGGGTGCTTCCGCGCCAGGAACTCGTCCAGCCGGCGGCCCAGCTCGGCCACGCGCTGCTCGTCGAGCCGACGCTCGCGGGCCAGGCGGCGGATGAAATCGGCGTGGCGCCGCACGTCATGGTCGAACACGGCGAGGTTGCCGCTGGTCATGTAGGCGACGGTGATCGCGTTCTGGTTGAGCGCGAGCTTGGCGAGGATCCCGCCCATCGAGATCACGTCGTCGTCCGGATGGG
>JBJMOX010000346.1:0-9651 GCA_045803515.1 Gemmatimonadales bacterium | reverse complement strand
CCCTTTCAAGGGAGGATAGCATGCCTAGGCCTTGTCTCTGGCCCGCCCCGGCCCTCGTTCTGGTGGTGGGGCTGACCGGGTTTCCAGGCGCTCCGCTCCGGGCACAGATGGCCGTAGGCGACTCGGCCGAATTCGCCGCCTGGCGTCAGGTCCAGAAGGAAGACATTGATGGCTTGCGGAAGAAGTTCATGGCGCTCGCCAAAGCGGTGCCCGCCGACAAGCTCACCTGGCGTCCGATGGAGGGGACGCGCTCCTTCCGGGAGGTTTTTGCCCATATCGCCGCGGAGGGGAATACCGAGACCGCGATGTTCGGCCGCCCGTTGCCGGCAGGATCGCTGGCCGATTTCGACGCCGAGGAGGCGCGGCTCAAGAAGCTCACGGACGACCAGCTGATCGCCGTCATGGACCGGGCCATGCAGAGTCTGAGCACCACGTTGGGCGGGCTGTCGCGGGCGACGATCAACACCCCGATCAGGTACTACGGACAGAGCACCCTGCCCCGCGTGGCGGCGACCTATACCCTCAACGACCTGCACGAACATCTGGGCCAGTTGGTGGCTTATGCCCGGATGAACTCGATCGTGCCGCCGTGGACCAGGAAGGGGTGAGGAACGTCCATTGGTGCGGCGGGCCTCACATCACTCGCCACCGGCATCGTGCCTTGGTAACCGACGGCTTGAGGGCCGGGTTACATAGGACACGACCAGCAGTGCCAGGAGGATCAGGGGCATGCCCCATGCCTGCACGCCATCCCCGATCGAGTAGGCCGCGATGGACGCCATGACCCATGCGAAGGTTGCGCCCGCGTAGGCCCATTCCTTCAGCAGAGGAAGCCCGGGCGCCAGCAGGACGATTGCGGCAGCCGGCTTGGCGAATCCAAGAACTATCCTGAGGTGCTGCGGGTAGCCGGATCTCGCAAACCCGGAAACCACCTGCTCACTGCCGGTCAAATAGGTAAGCGCACCCAGAAGCGCCACGGCAACAATTGCGGTGCTGCTCCAGTAGACGATCTTCGGAAACATGCATCCTCCCTACTCGTTGTTCCCGGTCCAGCGGAAGCTGAACTTTAACCGATTCACGGCCGGCTGCTGGGGACCTCCGGCCGGGGCGAGCCCGCCCCCGACCGCCCCGATGGCCGGACCATTGCCATTGCGTGATCCAGCTCTCGACAGTATCGTCGTATGGGAATCCCATAGGACACCACATGGCGGACAAGCTGGACGTGAAGCAGGGCACCCTCGCCCTGATGATCCTCAAGACCCTCCAGGTGCTCGGGCCGCTTCATGGCTACGGCGTCGGTCGCCGTATCGAGGAGACGAGCAAAAACCGCCTCACGCTCAACTATGGCACGCTGTACCCCGCGCTCCTCAAGCTCGAGCAGGAGGGGCTGGTCACCGCGGAATGGCGCCAGTCCGAGAATAACCGCCGGGCGAAGTACTACGCGCTCACGGCCGCGGGGCGCAAGCAGCTGGCGCGCGAGGCCCGCGACTGGCATCGGACCGCCGACCTGATCGCGGCCTTTCTCGGGCCGCGCCGGGAGGTGCCATGAGACAGCTTCGTGCCGTGCTCGCCCGCATCGCGGGATGCTTCACCGGACACCGGGCGGACGACGATGTCCAGGACGAGCTGCAATCCCATCTCGACATGGAGACCGCCGAGAACATCCGGCGTGGCATGCAGCCGGACGCGGCGCGGCGGCAGGCGCTGCTCATGTCCGGCGGCCTCACCCAGGCCGCCGAGGCGGTGCGGGATCAGCGCGGACTGCCCTGGGTCGAGGGCGTCGTCGCCGACATCCGCTACGCCCTGCGTGGGCTGCGCCACAGCCCCGCCTTCACCACGGTGGTCGTGATCACCCTGGCGCTCGGCATCGGGGCCAACACCGCGATCTTCAGCGTCGTCCGCGGCGTGCTGCTCAAGCCCCTGCCGCATCGTGACGGCGACCGGCTGCTCTACCTGCGACAGTCGGTCGACGGACCCGGGGGAGCGAACATCGCCTTCTCCGTGCCGGAGATCAACGATTTCCGCAACGGGGCCAGATCGCTTGGCGCCATCGCGGAATTCTCCCCATACACCCTGACGCTTCAGGGTAAGGACGACGCCGTTCGCGTCAAAGCCGGCCTGGTGACCGGCAACTTCTTCGAGGTCATGGGGCTCTCAGCGGTGGTCGGCCGGCTCACGGGGCCGGGGGACGACGGGCCCGGGGTTCCCCCGGTCATGGTGCTCACACAGGAGTTCTGGCAGCGACGCTTCAATGGCGATCCTGGCATCATTGGCAAGCAGGTGCGACTGGACGGCAGTTCGGTGACGGTGATCGGGGTGCTTCAGGCCGCGCCGTACTTTCCCGACCGGGCCGATGCGCTGCTCAACATGGTGATCAGCCCGCACCACCTCAGCGCCCTGATGGTCCAGGGCCGCACCCATCGCATGACCGAGATGATCACCCGGCTGGCGCCCGGCGCCACCGTACCGCAGGCCCGGGCCGAGGTCGCCGCGGTCTATGCCCGAATGCAGCGTGATCACCAGGACGCGTACGATCCCGGCTCGCACTACCGCGTCGCGGTCATCCCCTTCAAGGAAGTGCTGGGCGAACGGGCCCGGCTGACACTCTGGCTGCTCATGGCCGCCGCGGCATTCGTCCTGATCATCTCGGCCGCGAACGTCGCCAACCTGACGCTGATGCGCGGGGTCCAGCGGGAGCACGAGCTGGTCGTTCGGGCGGCCCTGGGGGCGGGCGAGTCCCGGCTCCGGCGGTTGTTGCTGGCCGAAAATCTCGCGCTGACACTCGTGGGGGCCGGCATCGGCGTGCTCGTCGCGATCGGAGGCGTCCCGCTGCTCACGTCGCTCGCCGAGCGGTACTCCCCGCGCGCCAGCGAAATCCGCCTCGACGGCGTGGTCCTGGGTTACACGACGGCGCTGGCGGTCGCCCTCGCCCTCCTGCTCTCGTTCCTGGCATCGATGCCCAAAGAAGGCACCTTTGCGTCCTGGATCGCCGCCGGGGCGCGCCGGATCAGCGGCAGCCTGAAGAAGCAGCGACTGCAGCGAGGACTGGTCGTGGTCCAGATCGCCGTCTCCGTCGTGCTGCTGGCCGGCGCCGGATTGCTTACCCGTACGATGATCCAGCTTTCCAACGTGAGCACTGGTCTCCGGACCGAGCAGGTACTCACGATGGAGGTACCGCTCATTGCCCCGGCAACGGCGCAGCTCGCGGACGACATCGACGCCAAGGTGCGCTACCAGCGGATGCAGGGTGAGATGCGGGCCCTCCACGGCGTCATCGAGGTCGGAGTCGGGTCCACGACGCCGCTCCGGAACAGTGAGATCCAGCTCGAGATCAAGGCGGAGGGTAAGTCGCTGTCCGTCGGCGAGGCCATTCCGCGGGCCGAGTACCGCACGGCCGACCCGCAGTACTTCAGCGCCGCCGGAATTCCCCTGCTCGAGGGGCGCGCGTTTGCCGCCACCGACCGGGATAGCTCCGGCATGGTCGTGATCATCAATCAGACGCTGGCCCGCAAGTTCTTTCCCGGCGAAGACCCGATCGGCAAACGGATCGCGTGGACCGGCGACGTGCTGCGATTCTCGCCCTTCAGCGGCGATTGGCGCACCGTCGTCGGTGTGGTCGGCAATACCCAGGACGGTGGCCTGGATGCGGAGCCCCCGGCGGTAGTGTTCATGCCATTTGCCCAGGAGCTGGTGATCTGGGTGTCCTGGTGATCCGGGCCGACAGCGACGTCGCGGGTGTGACGGCCGCGGCGACGCGAGTGGTCCGGGGCATCGCCCCGGCGGTCCCCATCGAGAACGTGATGACCGTGGCGCAGATCAAGGATCAGAGTGTGTCGCCTCGACGCTTGAATGCCGCATTGGTCTCGTTGTTCGGCATCCTGGCGGTCATCATCGCAGCGGTGGGGATCGCCGGCGTGCTGGCCTTCTCGGTCAGTGCCCGTACCACCGAGATCGGCATCCGCATGAGTCTCGGCGCCGACAGTGGCCGGGTCCAGCGCATGATCCTGAGCGAAGGCGGCGTATTGCTGGCGATCGGCCTGGTGCTCGGCGTTGCCGGCGCCTTCGTCGCCGCCCGCCTCATCCAGGGACTGCTCTTCGGCGTCGCGCCGTACGACCCGGGCACATTCATCGGGGTAGCGGCACTGATGGCGGCGATCGGGATCGGTGCGTGCTGGCCGCCTGCGCGTCGCGCAGCCCGGATCGATCCGGCGATCACCATGCGTGCGTTCTAGCACTCGCGCCTTCGTCAGGGCGGACAGCCAAGCATCGCGGACCACGTATGAGGCTCAGGGAGCGGGTTCTGTACCACCAGATCCATCCGGCCAAGCTTCTGGTCGATTGGAGCACCACAGCGGTAGCGACGGCGCTGCTCTGGCAGCATCGGCTGCTGACCGGCCTGCTGGTGGGTGGGGTGCCGCCCCTCCTCATCTCGGCGCCGTTCCTGGCCGGCCGGTTCGATGGCTCCTTGAGGAGGCATCGCCAGTCGCCGCTGGGGCGCTACGTTGCGCGCTACATGACCCGGAGCATGGAAGCGCTTCGCCTGCTCGGACTCCTGGGCGCCTGGCTCGGTGGGTGGGAGAAGCGACCGGTATGGATCGGTGGCGGCGTGCTGCTCATCCTGGCAGCCTGGGGGCGTGGCTGGCTCTGGCCGAGGTCGGGATCAGGGAATGCGGCCGCCTAACCCGCGCGTGTAGCCGGCAAGCGCGACCGGGCTGAGTTTGCAGCGCCGCCACCCGCCGATGGATGCGCCAGTCGTTCTACGCCACGTGCGGCATCACCGGTCAAGCTTGGGAGGGAAGCACATTGCCCCTAAAACGAATGGACAACGTCCTCATCGTCGTCGACGACCTCGAGGCCGTGAAGGCCTTCTTTCTCGAACTCGGCCTCGAGCTGGAGGGCGAGACGACCGTCGAGGGCCCCTCGGTGGATCGTCTCATCGGCCTGCAGAACGTCAGTGCCACCCTCGCGCTGATGCGCACTCCGGACGGCCACGGACGGATCGAGCTGGACAAGTTCCACACGCCGGAGGCGATCAGAACCGGGCCCGAGAACGCCCCGGTGAACGCCCTCGGGATCCGCCGCATCATGTTCGCCGTCGATGACATCGACGAAATCGTCGCGCGCCTGCTCGCCCACGGCGCCGAACTGGTCGGCGACGTAGTGCAATACGAGAACACGTATCGGCTCGCCTACGTCCGCGGCCCCGAGGGCATCATCGTCGCGCTCGCCGAGCAGCTCGGGTGAGCGGACCCCGCGCCGGCGGATGCTGTGGGCGTACCGGCCCTTCCGGTGGCAATTAGAGAACTTGGTCAGCGCCGTTGGTGTGTACAAAGTCGGCTGGGCTGCCGCGTAGTCGAGAAGGAGTGACGCGAAGACGAAGGTTGTGGACTCATGTCCATGTCGTTTGACGGCTACGTCGCCGACGGAAACGATGGCGTTGCCGAGTCTTCGCTGGCAACCCGGCGGTGATCCCGGGCTAGTCGCCACGGCTGCCCTCGCTGGTGTCGGATCATCTGCATCGGCTGCGAAGGGTCTACGACGACCGCTTCGCCCGCGAGTGCGGCCCGTGGCGTCCCGTCGTGGCGCAGGTGGCCGACAAGCTCCTCGCGTGCGGTGTCCTGGAACACGACTTCGCGCGCATCCGCCGCGACGCCTGTGCGCACGAGTACCTGTTGGCCTTCCCCTTGCCCACGATCCCCAAGCGGCTGCGCGCCGACCGTCGTATTGCCGCCGCTGCTCAAGTCTTGGACCATGCTTCATTCGCCGGGTCGATGCTGATACGGAGCTAGCTCACACAAGTCCACGCGAGGGGCTTGCATCGCAAAGACAACATATGTAGAGTATGTCATGCCTCGGCTGCCAAACACGTCGCCTCAGACCCTCAGCGTTCTCGCACTTTTGCTCGAGTCGCCGCGCTCATGGCACTACGGCTATGGGCTCAGCCAGCTCACAGGTCTCAAGTCTGGAACGCTCTATCCGATTCTCCTGCGTCTTGCGGACCAGGGCTGGCTCGAGACTCGCTGGGCCGAACCAGAACAACCCGGCCGTCCGCCGCGCCATACCTATCGCCTCACGGGAGAAGGCGCGAAGACGGCGCGAACGAAGCTCGCTGAGGCCGCACCTTTGAGAATGACTCGTCGCCTCGCCTCTGTGCCAGGGAGCCGTTAGTGCAGATGCACGGGTTCCTCGGACGTCTCGCCGATGTCTTGGCGCGACAACTGCTCAGCTGGCTGCACCGACGAGTTGAGCCTGGGTCGCGCGAGTGGCTCGACGCGCTAACAGCAGAATCGGAATGCGCCGACGACGGTTGGCAACGACTACGCTGGGCGTTGGGCGGAGTGCCACTCGTGTGGACCATCAACAAGCGCCGTCAAATGAACGAACCTACCCGCGGCACCATGCGCGCACTAATCGTTCCCGGCGTCGCAAATATCGCGGCCATCGCGGGCGGGTATGCAGTGATAATCCCAGGGACTTACGTCGCGATTCACTTCTTTCGCTGTCACCTCTTCTTCGGAAATCAACCGGGAGGATGCCAGGAGCATCCTTTCGTCTTCGCCTCAATCGCCATCTGCGGCGGAGTTCTCGGCATAATCATCGCACTTGCGTTGCGCGCAAGATTCGCGGCGTATTGGTGGGCCGTGTTTTCTGTGTTCAACACGGTTGGATCTGTTTGGTATCTCCGCTCCGGCATCGTCGACTTGCCTCGGTATGGGGCAACCCAGTCGACGATGCTGATGGCGGCGACCTTCGGCGTAGTTCTGGCCGCGATCATGCGAGCAACTCCTTGGACCGAGACTGACCACGGTCCCTTGCACCACGTCGGCGACAGCGCCGGGGCTCCTGCATCCTTTCTGAGCCGGCACCGTATCACCGCGCACCTCATCGCGGGTACGATCAGCTTCGCCATGGCGGATTCTCTTATTCGCATGCGCGACCGTCATCTCGTTGCGGATAACGTGAACCATTATGCGGTCCTCGGGTCCGCCATGTTCGCGGCGATCCTCGCCGGACTGATCGGCCGACACGGGAGCCGACTCTCGGCCAAGGGCACCATCGTTCGACTCTGATCTACAACCCATCTCATGAACCGCTAGTACACCATCGGACTCCTGTGGACGCCCCCTGTGAAGCAACGCGATCTCTTGAGTGTGACCTCGATACTCTCCATGCTTCTGCTTGCTCTGCACATCTCGCAGGACATCGTCTTCGGCTTCGACCCCGCAGGGCTCCATCATCTTGTCGGCGTCGCGATCCTGCTCGTCGTTGTCTGTGGTGCCGTTCTGCTGCGAGAACGGCCATCGGGCAAGGTGATCATGCTACTTGGCGGCGTGATGGCCGCCGGAATGCTGCCTCTGCACATGCGGAATGGATTGCGCCCGGAGTTTCTCGAGAAGAGCGGCGCCCTGTTGTTCATCTGGACTCTGTATGTCCTCGGAGTGACCGGTGGGCTCTCGGTTATCCTCGCGGTCCAGGCGTTGCGCGATCGGCGGGTCGCTTCGAAACGCAGCGGCTTGGCGGCGCGAGCTACGTCCTTCGACGGTAGCCTCGAAGAAAGCGGCGAAGTAGTGCTAGGCTATCTTTTGCCGCCACTGGGTGACGCCGGTTCACGTACTCGGAGGTTGATATGCACGACATTAAGGAGCGTCTGTCAGTATTGTGGATCTTCGCGTTGCTCAACTACCTGTATGCGGATGTTATTGCCTTGTGGGCCATTCTTGGCTCGCCGCCGGCTGACACTCCGCACCTCGGGCAATTGGCCCTCGCGGGTTCGGCGGTATTGATGGAAATACCCATCGCGATGATTCTCGCCTCTCGACTGCTTCCACTTCGGGCGAACCGGCTGGCGAATATCATCGCCGGCAGCATCGTGACCCTGGTCAACGGTTTCCTGACCTTCATTCCGCCCCTGGTCGGGTGGGGCCGGCCGCCCGCTTTGCCGGAGTACCTGTTCTTCGCAACGATCGAAACCGTTTGCACCGTGGCCATCGTCTGGCAGGCGTGGACCTGGCCAGGGGCGGATGCCGCGGTCGCTCCGAAATTGATCGTCGGCCAGCCGGCAGCTGGAATCTCCTCTTCTTAGCTGCGGAGGCGCATTGGCGCTGGTCGACGCGATGAGCATTTTTACGGTGCCGGTCGTTCTCGGCGGCGGCAAGAAGCTGTTCGCGGATGCTCGGCGCCGCATTCGTTCAAGCTGACCAGCTCGCGCGTTTCGTCCACCGGCGTCCTTATCGGCCACTACGAGCGCGATGGTGAGATCAAGATCGTCGACGGCGCGCTCGATTCACCCAGCAAGCGTGAGATCCCCCGTCAGGAGCGGATGAAGCGCGAACGCTAGCCCGCATCCAAGCCCCCCATCCGAGGCATCCTCCGTCCCAATGCTCCACGACCTGCTGCGGGACCTCCACGCCGCGCCCTCGGTGATACCGCGACCATCGGCCCGATGTCGAACTCATGACCCCTCGCTCGTCGTGTCGGTAGAGGGCTGCGAGATCTCCGGATGGCGTTCGCCCTTGGCGCACGTTGCCCGGTCTCATCTCTAGCCGGAAAGGGAAAGCGATGACTGATCACAAAATCGGAACCCGCGCAGGATGGCGGGCCGCGCGCGACGAACTGGCCAAGCTGGAGGCGGAGCCGCCGCCTGCTCAAGTCTTGGAGCCCTTGACAACAAAAGTTGTCAATGCTACCATCCCTCATGCTCGATATCCAAGTCATCGATGATCCCGCGGCCGCGACGGTGGCCTTGGAGCCGACGCGAAGCCGACTCCTCTCCGAACTGGCCGCGCCCGCCTCGGCGGCGACGTTGGCCACGCGGGTCGGCTTGGCTCGGCAGAAGGTCAACTACCACCTGCGCGCGCTGGAGGCGCACGGGCTGGTGCGGCTGGCCGAGGAACGCAAGTGGGGCGGGCTGACGGAACGGCTACTCGTCGCGACGGCCGCTTCCTACGTCGTTTCGCCGAGCGCCATGGGCCCGGTCGCCGTCGATCCGAATCGGGAAGTCGATCGGCTGTCCGCGAGCTATCTCATTGCCTTGGGCGCACGTGTTGTCCGCGAGGTGGCAGATCTCGTTCGCCGTGCGAACGCGGCGGGCAAACGCCTGGCAACCCTGGCGATCGATACCGAGGTTCGCTTCCGGTCGCCGACGGACCGGGCGGCTTTCAGCAAAGAGCTCACCGAAGCCATCGCGACACTCGTCTCGAAATATCACGATGAATCCGCCCCCGGAGGCCGCGCGCACCGCCTGGTAATCGTGGCGCACGCCCTACCGCAGAAATCTCATTCCGAGGAGCCATCATGAGCGTGACAAAAGAAGCCAACGGTCGCCGTTCCGTTCGGGTCGAATTCGAAGCCCCCGGCACGCCGGAGGAAGTGTGGCAGGCCCTCGCCACCGGTCCAGGTATTTCGTCCTGGTTCGTGCCCACTGAGATCGACGAGCGCGGCGGGAAGCCCGTCGCAGTGAAGTACAACTTCAGTCCGGGCATGGAAATACGCTCCGTGGTGACGGCCTGGGATCCGCCCCGGATCTTCGCGCAGGAGGCAGCCGGCTGGACACCGGACTCGCCGCCGATGGCGACCGAGTGGAGCATCGAAGCGCGCGCAGGAGGGATCTGCATCGTCCGCGTCGTCCATAGCCTGTTTGCCAGCACGGAT
>JBJMOX010000040.1:0-3736 GCA_045803515.1 Gemmatimonadales bacterium | reverse complement strand
TTGCTTCATGCGGGTCGGCGCCAGGGAGCCCGGGGGCGCCTGGCTCCCGGCCCATTCGTCCGGCTTCTACGCCGCCGAGGAGAGCGCGCTGGTGGGCGCCGCGGTCCTGGCCGAGACCGCGCGCCGGGCATCGGCGGCGCTGGCTACTTGACGGGCGAACGCCAGCACCCGCCGTGCAGCACCCGGCCGGCCTTGGCGCCGGTGTACGCGCCATCCGCGATGGCCACCTCGCCGTTGACCACCACGTAGTCGATCCCGGTTGGCGCGGCAGTCGGATGCTCCCAGGTGGCCGCGTCATTGAGCCGGTCGTAGTCGAAGATCGTCAGATCGGCGCGCAGGCCCTCCCGGATGACACCGCGGTCGTCGAGGCCCATTCGCGCGGCCGGCCACGATGTCATCTTCCTCACCGCCTGCTCCAGCGTCAGGACATGACGCTTCTTGACGTACTCGGCGATGACCCGGGGAAAGGTCCCGTAGGCCCGGGGGTGCGGCAGGCCGAGCGCATCGACTTCGCCGAACTTCACCGAGGCCGCCGCGTCGCTGCCGATGCTGGTCCAGGTCTGCTGGAGCGCGGTCTCGATGTCTCCCTCGTCCATCATGAAGAAGAGCGCCATGGCGCGGTTGGGCAATGCGTCGAGCACGATGTCCCAGGCGACATCCGCCGGATCGCGGCCCAGCTGCTTCGCGATCTGTCCGATGCTCCGGGAGCGATTCGCCTCCCACTTGGGGTTGAACGGATTGGCGAGGACCACGTGGTCCCAGCCGCCGGACGCCACCACCAGGTTGGACCAGCCCGGGAGTGAGCCGGCCGCAACTTCCCGCTTGAGCCGCTGGCGGACGGTGGAATCCCTGAGCCGCTGGTACCCCTGGACCTCGCCGTCGGCGAACACCCAGTTGGGCACCGTGATGCTGAGCCCGGTCCCGCCCGCCTCGTAGGGATACATGTCGGCGGCCACATCGACCCCGCGCGCGCGGGCCGCCTCCACCTCGGCGAGGCCCTGCGGCATCAGCCGGCCCCAGCCGGGAGCGTAGGCCGCCTTGAGATGGAAGATCTCCACCTTGACCCCGGCCTTCTCGCCGATCTCGACCGCCTCGCGGATGGCGGAGACCAGGTTCTCGCTCTCGTCCCTCATGTGGGTGGCATAGAAGCCGTTGCACCTGGCGCCCAGCCTGGCCAGCTCGATCAGGTCCTCGGTGGTCTGAAAGCTCTCCGGCGGATAGATCAGGGCGCTGGAAACTCCGAAGACGCCCTGCTCCAGCGCCAGCGAGACGTCGGCCTTCATCCTGGCCATCTGCGCGGGCGTCGGTGACCCGGCGCCGTCGCCCATCGCATCGACCCGCGCCTGCGCGGCGCTGTAGTAGCTGCCGAAGTTGACCGCGATCCCCTGCTGCTCCAGCCGCGCGAAGTAGCCGCCCACCTCGGCCGCGGGCACCGGGGTGCCGCCCTCGCCACCGATGAGGCTGGTCACGCCCATGCGCAGCTTGTTCTCCGCCGCCCCGTTCTCCAGCAGTACCTGGCCGGACTGATCCATCATGTCGATCCAGCCGGGGGAGACGTAGCGGCCGGCCGCGTCGATCTCCTTGCGTCCGCGCTCTCGCACCACGCCGACCTTGGTGATGATTCCCCCCTTCACCCCCACGTCTGCCCTGACCCAGGGATTGCCCGCGCCATCCAGCACCCGGCCGTTGCGGATCACGAGATCGTAGCCCGTGCCCGGCTCGACCCCCTTGCTGCCGGCATGACCGGCGCAGGCCGCAAGGAGGGCGACAGCGGCGAATCGTATGGTGGTCCTGATCGGTGAGATCGCCATTGATCAGAAATTCGCATTGAACGCGATGAGCTTGAACACCAGGGCCACCCAGAGAACGGTGACCGAGGAGACGGCGAGCACCACACTCCAGAGCCGGGCTGGCCAGCGCCGATTGCCGGTCCAGACGATGCGGCAGTGCCAGACCGCGACCAACGCCGCGCCGATGAAGACGACCACGCTGGCCAGGTGCAGCAGCCAGACCCAGGGGTCGAGCCTGGAGCTCACCGCCGGGCCGCTGGAGTTGATGACCGCGAACAGCCCGACCCAGCCCAGCAGCGCGAGCAAGGTCAGAGCGGCGGCGACCCGGACCAGTCGGTGCGCCGATGCCTGGCGAGCCTCCAGGGCGAAGGGGGCACGGTAATGGCGGCGCACCAACGCCGCGGTAGGCCAGAGCAGCAGCGTCAGCAGCAGCGCGGCGACGGAGACCTCGAACAGCGGCAACAGCCAGACTGATGCCCTCCACCATGGCGTGGGCAGGAACACCATGAACGGGGAGATCTCGTCTCCCGTGAACATGGCCACCCTGCCACCCTCCAGCTTGGCCGCCAGCCAGTCCTTGCCTTCCACCTCCCGCCAGATGAACGGCGAGGCCTCCCGCCACTTCTTCGGCTCGCCATTCAGACCTTCCAGCAGCGGCAGGCTGATCGTACTGTCCTGGTTGACCGTGACCTTCACGTCCCCGATGAGTCCCAGAATGCTGAGGAAGCTGGACTGGGAGCGGCGGGAGTTGTCGTAATGTCCCGCGATCAGCCGGGCATGCTCCGTCGCGGTCTTGGGATCCACCTTGCCGTCGGCGGTCTCGCCCGGCAGGTAGCGATCCGCGAACTGGTAGAACAGGTTGGTGCGGACCGGTCCGGCGGCGCCCTCCTTGCCGGGGCTGTTCATCGAAACGAAGATGCCGACGCCGTCATCGATGAAGAGGTGCAGGTCACTGTGGAACCAGTAGGTGTCCCCGGCATGGGCGATCGCCCGCCGGCCGTTGCGGTTGGTCTCGTAGAACCCCAGCAGCATCCGGTTCACCCGGGGCACGATGGTGAGCGAGGTCTGGTGCATCAGCTTGGCCGTCTCCGGCTTGAGGATCTCCGCCGAGCCCAGCCGGCCGTTCTGCAGGTGGGCGATCATGAACCGCCCCATGTCGTGACCCGACGCCGCGAGACTGCCTGCCGGGGCGGGGATCACCACTTCGTAGGGCTTGGCCTCTCCGGATCCCACCTGGTACCCGCGGGCCATGTCACCTTTGAGCCGGTCGGGGAGTGGCTGCCGGAAGGTCGCGTGCTCCATCCCCAGGGGGCCGAAGATGTGGTGCTCGATGTAGTCCTCGAACCGCTCGCCGGAGACCCGCTGAATGACATACCCCACGAGGGCGGTAGCGTAGTTCGAGTAGGCCGGCACCTGCCCCGGAGGGAAGATCCGGTGCGGCGTCCAGGCCTTGAGGAAGGCTTCCAGCGACTCGAACCCGGTCGTGTCGGACACGATCACGTCTTTCTCGATCTCCTCGAACCCCGGGGTGTGGGTCATGATGTTGCGCAGGGTGATCGGCTTGCCGAACGCGGGCGGGATCTTGAAGTCGAGGTACTCGTTCACGTCGTGGTCCAGGTCGAGCTTCCCCTGCTCCACCAGCTGCATGGCCGCGGTCCAGGTGAAGAGCTTGGACACCGAGCCCGGCCGGAAGAGCGTACGCGCCGGGTCCACCCGCCGGCGCTTGGCCACGTCGGCGTAGCCGTAGCCCTTCTCCAACAGCACTTCGCCGTCCTTCACCACCGCCACGACGGCTCCGGCGATGTCGCCTCGTTCCAGGGCGTACGGCAGGTAGCCGTCGAGCCACGCTTCCAGGTCGGCGCGGGTGAGTTGGGGAGCGGCGGGCGTGGGCGGCGCGGTGGGGCTTTCGACCTTCGTCTTGGGTGCGGGGGGCGTAAGGGTGGGCG
>JBJMOX010000345.1:0-23828 GCA_045803515.1 Gemmatimonadales bacterium | reverse complement strand
TGACGGTCGGCGGGATGACAGATTCGGACTCGCCGGAGCCTGATGCGACGCGCTGGGGCATGGCTGGAAGCTAGCAAGCATTTGTCCTGGCGGGCCCCGCATCGGCGAGGTATGGTTGGGAACGCACGGGAATTCCAGGCCCCCGCTGATCCAGGACCCGTCTCACGTGGCACAATCGCGGCTGTACGTCGTCAACCCCGACGGCAGCGACCTCCATCCGGTGAGCGAGATTGGGAGCGTGTGTTGTCCGGCCTGGCGCCCGTGAACCGGCCGTCCGCGTATGTTACCCCCCATGACTGCCGAGCCCGCCCGCTTTCACGAATCGAATCTCTGGTCGACCCCCATCCGGGATCTCGGCCTCACCATCGAGGGCACGCGGCTGGAGCCAGTTCTGGAGGAGTTCCAGCGGGACCTCGACCGAATCGGCCTCACCCGGGTCCGGCCCCGATTCTACCTCTCGACCGAGTGGGGCGTTCCTTTCGAGACCGTGGCCATCGCGATCCCCTTCTACCTCGCCCGCCCCGATCTCACCGCCCTGCACGCCGAGCGGGTCGGTCATGTCGAGGGGTTCGACCGCACCGACCTCCTGCGATATCTGCGGCACGAGATGGGACACGTGGTGAACTACGCCTACCGGCTCTACGACCAGGAGGAGTGGGTCAAGCAGTTCGGCTCCATCACCCAGCCCTACAGCGAGGATTATCGACCCGAGCCGTTCAGCCGCCGCTACGTCCGGCACCTGCCCGGCTGGTACGCCCAGAAGCATCCCGATGAGGATTGGTCCGAGACCTTCGCGGTCTGGATGACGCCGGGACTCGACTGGCGGGCGGAGTATGGACCCTGGCCGGTGGCCTGCGCCAAGCTCGCCTACTGCGAGCGGACGGTGGCCGCACTGCGTGATCGGGATCCCGTCGTCACCGATGCCGAGCTGGACGAGGATGTAGGCCAGATCGAGTACTCGCTGGATCAGTATTACCGGAACGACCCGATCTCGTTGGGAGAGCTCCCACGCGGCCTGGACGGGGCGCTCCGGGCAATCTTCGAGGATCTCGGCGACGGGGAGGGGATCTCGCTAGAGGAACCGCTCGCACCCGCCGCGGCGCTCATCCGGCGGCTCGAGCCCGAGCTCATGGCCAATGTCTTCCGCTGGACCGGGCACTTCCCGGAGCGCACCCGAGTGCTGCTCCGCTACCTGGCCGAACGCGCGGGCCAGCTCCAGCAGGGGTACGCCTCGAACCGTGAGGCGTCTGCCATCGTGGCGTTCACGACTTTCGTGACGGGCTTGGCGATGAACTTCGTGCAGCGGGGGAGCTATCTGCCGTGATCGGTCCCGGATCGTCGACCTGAACGTTCCTAGCGCCGCCCCCCGTACCGCTCGAGCGCCAGGTTCACGATGCGCTCGATGAGCCGGGGATAATCCACCCCCATCGCCCCCGCGGCCATGGCGAACTCGCTGGAGCGCTCCAGGTAGCAGCTCGCGTTCACCTCGAGCACATAGATGTCGCCGGTGTCGGTGAGCCTCAGGTCCACCCGCCCATAGTCCCGCACCCGGAGCGCGCGGTACGCGTCGACCGCTACTTTCTGAAGCCGGGCGCGCTGCTCGTCCGGCAGATTGGCGAGGATCGACCGGGTCCCCTTGTACTCCTTGCTCCGCTCGTCCCACTTCGCCTTGCTGTCCATCACCTTGGGCACGCCCTCTGGAAAGCCGGTGAAGTCGACCTCGACCGGCGGCAGCGCCTTGGCCTGCGCATTGCCCAGCACACCGACGTAGAACTCGCGGCCCTCGATGTACTCCTCCGCCAGCGCCGAGTCGTTGAGCTCCTTCCGGATGAACGCCACCCGCTCCATCAGCGCCACGGCGTCGTGCACCAGCGACTTCCCGCCGATCCCGAGCGAAGCGTCGGAGCGGAGCGGCTTGACGAACAGCGGCATGCGAAGATTGCCGCCCCCGGTCTCGAACGCCGCCTCCCGGGAGAACACGGCGAAGCGGGGGTACAGGATGTCCTCGAACGCCAGCAGCTTCTTGCTGAGTCCCTTGTCCTGGCTCAAGTAGAGCTCGCCCGGTCCGCTGCCGGTGTACTTGAGCCCCAGGAGGTCGAGCAGGCCGGTCACCGGGATGTCGCCGAAGACGTTGTCGCCGAACATCTCCATCAGGTTGAAGACCAGGTCTGGCCGCCGGCGGGAGAGCCCGCCGATCAGCCGCTTCACATCCCCGTGGACGCCGAGCACCGACACCCGGTGTCCCAGTCGGCGCAGCGTCCGGGCGACCTGGGGGACGACCTGATCGTACTCCTTGGAGTTTTCGTCTTCGCTGTCGAGATACGTCAGGACCGTGATCTTCATCCCCGCTCCTCCTCCGGTTCCCGCGCTACTCGGCGAGATCCATGCCCCAGCGGGCGAGAGAGACCGGTAGCCCGCCATAGGCGAGCACCGTATCGTGGAAGCGCTTGGGGTTGAAGTCGGCCCCCGCGAGCTCGCGGAACGCGTCACGCAGGCGCAGAAGCTCGCGCCGGCCTACCGCGTAGCAGAGCTGGTACGTCGGCATGGCGCAGTAGCGGCGCACCTCGGCCTCCGCGCTGCGGCGCTCGATCGGCAGATGCGTCACCATGTACTCGACCGCCTCGAGCGGCGTCATCCCGCGGGTGTGGAGCCCGACGTCGAGCACCACCCGCACCGCGCGCCAGAGCAGGTTCACCTGCTGGAAGAGACGCTCCTCCGCCGTCTGGTAGTACCCGGCCTCGTCCATCAACTGCTCGCAGTAGAGCGCCCACCCTTCCACCATCACCGGGGTCCACAGGTGCCGCCGGACCTCGGAGCCCAGTCCCTGCGCGGTCAGGAGCTGGAGGTGATGGCCCGGGTAGGCCTCGTGCGCCACCATGGCCGAGATCGCATATCGGCAGTGGCCGCGCCGCTGCTGGGCGAACGCCTCCGCTGGCAGGGTGGGGTCGGGCCGGGTGACGTAGAACCGCCCCTGCTGTGCGCCGAGATAGATCGGCGGCGGCTCATAGGCGGCGAAGGGGACCAGGGACGCCAGGAACGCCGGCGTGGGAACCACCTCGACCGGACCCGCCGGAACCGTCACCAGGTCCTGCTCCAGCAGGAAGCGGTGCGCCCGTTCGAGCTCCTCCCGGTAGGCGTCCAGAACATCGTCCGGTCCGGGCGCGTCGCCCCGGAGCTCGTCGACCAGCTCGCGCCAGGGTCGCCCGCCCATCTCCGCCGCCAGGTCGGCCAGGCGGGCCTCGGTCTCCTCCTGCAGATGGAGTCCGTAGCGCCAGAGCTCCGGGGCGCCCGAGGTCAGCGCGTGCTCGAAGTGGAGCCGTCGGCCGAACTGCTCTTCGCCGATGGCGAACGCCTGCGGGTCGGGGCTGGGCTCGACCTCGTCCCGGAGCGCCGCTCCAAAGCCCTTGAGGCTGTCGAGGGCGGCGGCCGCCCCGGCCTGCAGCGGCTCCCGCAGCTCGGGCGTCTCCGCGGCCAGAGTCATCGCGAGCTGCACCACCAGCTCGCCGCCCCCGCCGAGCATGGCCAGCGCTGAGTCGACGAAGACGCTGGGAGGCCCATCCAGCGTAGTTCGGGCGGCGTCGAGGAACGCGGGGATCGCCTGCAGCCGGGCCACGGCCGCGGGGGCCCGCGGGCCGACCGAGTCCTGGCGCGCGAGCACCGAATACAACGCCTGAAAGAGGTGTGTGAGCCAGAACGCTGGATTGCGTATCTGGGGACGTTCCACCTCCAGCCGGGAGATGGTGCTGCGAATCTCGCCCAGGAGCGCGGTCCGGTCGATCTCGTCCTGGAGCTCCTCCACGTCCATCTCTTCCAGTGCGCCCGACACCGCGCGGAGCGCGGAGACATACTCGCGAACGCTCTGGGCATCGAAGCGGCCCAGGCGGTCGTCGTGGGTGATCAGCCCGGCGGCGCTCGCCGCCGAGGGGTCGAAGTGGTACTTGAGGTCCAGGTAGGACCGGCAGAGCACGTCAACGGACGGCAGCGGTCACCTCCGAATGGTCCGCCAGCGAGGCACTGCCGCGGAGCCCGTCCACCACCACACTGTTCCCCAGCATGGCACCGTCCAGCTCCGC
Organism: Gemmatimonadales bacterium; assembly: GCA_045803515.1. Taxonomy (GTDB): domain Bacteria; phylum Gemmatimonadota; class Gemmatimonadetes; order Gemmatimonadales; family GWC2-71-9; genus CAVVWJ01. The sequence goes on along the minus strand of JBJMOX010000345.1, from coordinate 19,755 downwards.
CCGGCGCAGTGTGGCGTCCTGGCCCACGATGGTATTGGCCAGGCGGCTGTCCGTGACCGTGGTTCCGCGCTCCAGCGAGACGTTGGGCCCGATGGTGCTCCGCTCGATCGTGACACCATCTTCGATGTACACCGGGTCGCGGATGGTGACCCCGGGGAAGTCCACCCGGCGGGCGGCGCCCTTCCGGAGCAGGATCTCGTTGGTCTCGAGCAGGGTGTCGAGCTTCCCGCAGTCGTACCAGCCGCCCACCTCGGCGGTCAGGATCCGCTTGCCGTGCTCGATCATCCACTGGAAGGCGTCGGTGAGGAAATATTCGCCCTTGTTCTTGGGTTGCGCCAGCACGTGGTCGATTCCCTGCCACAGACTGTCCACCGCCCGGATGTAATAGAGCCCGATGTTGGCGAGCTTGGAGATCGGAGTCGACGGCTTCTCGATGATCCGAGTCATGTAGCCCTGGGCGTCGGTCACCACCACGCCGAACCGCTGGTAGTCCTCCACCTCCTTGGCCCAGATGATCCCGTCCGCATCGGTCCGGTTGATCAGCGTGAGGTCCGCTTCGAACACCGTGTCGACGAAAATGATGAGCACCGGCTCGTGCACGTGCGGGCGGGCGAGGTTGATCGCCCCGGCGGTGCCGTCCTGGACTTTCTGCTCGATGAAGCGCGACGGGATCTTGTAGCGCGCGCGGGCGTAGGCCTCGACCTGCTCCTTGAGATGGCCGGTGATGAAGATGAGCTCGCTCACGTCCAGGCCTTCCAGGCGGTCCATGACCCAGTCCATCACCGGCCGGCCCGCGACCTTGAGCAGCGGCTTGGGAACGAGGTGGGTGTGGGGCCGGAGCCGGGTCCCCTTTCCAGCGAGTGGGATGATCAGTTGCATGTCAGCCTCGGCCGTAGCGGTCCTGGAGTCGCACGAGATCGTCGAGCTCCGCCGTCGACGCCTCCAGGACATCGCTGTCTACCACCGCCTCGATTTGATGGATCAGTTTGGCGGGGATGCGCACCGATTCACCGGCCAGGAACCGGCGCTCCACCAGCGCCTCGTCCGGACGGGTGCGGAGCAGCAGCTCCCCGGCCAGCACGTGCATCGTCTCGTCCTTGTGATTGTGGTACTGCAGACTCAGCACGTGTCCTGCCTTGACGTGCAGGATCTTGCCCACGTAGCGATCGGTCCTTGCCCAGACGAGCTCATACCCCCAGGGCTTGTCCACTCGATATGGGACGTCGGGCAATCGTACCTCCACGGACGCGTTTGGGGATGGCGATGCGGCGGTGCAGAAATATAGGCGGACCGGGACCTTGGGGCCGCCTCAGAACTCCGGCTCGAAGCTGAACGTCCAGCGAAAGGCGAGCTGATCGTCTCCGGCCTCGCGGTCCTGGGCGAGCGCGGGGCGGCTCACGAACAGCGGCAGGTCGAGCCGGGTCATGAAGCGAGTATCGCCGAGACGATGCTCGGCTCGGAGGCCGAGTCCGGCGTCGCCGAGGAAGCGGATCCGCTCGCCGAGGAGCGGCTGGGCGGAGCCGCCGATCGCGTGCGAGAGGTCGGTGAACGCGGCCAGCGCGATCCGGCTGAAGAGCCGCGCATGGGGCCGAGCCACGACCGTTCGCTCGAGCTCCAGATTGAGCGCTACGATGGCCGCGGTGGAGACCCGCTGGTCCACCCCGCGCACCCCGGCACCGCCTGGCGCCTGGTAGCGCATGTCGTCACCCACCAGCAGGGCGCCGCGTGATCGCAGAAACGGATTGGTGAGCTGCGCCAGCGGGTCGGCACCCTGAAAGTAGATCTGACGCTGCTTGGCGGCCTCGTCGTCGCCGCCCGCTACGCCGGCAAAGAATCGCGCGCCGATGCCGAACCGCCGGCCCAGCGGCCGTCGCGCCGTTCCCTCCACGGTTCCCCGAAAATAGAACGGGTCCAGCTCGGGGCGGCCGCTCGCCGCGAGACCATCACGATTGTAGGCGAGACCGGCACCGACCGAGGTACGCCCGGCGAGCTGCCAGTCGCCCGCTTGGGTGGTCACCCCTCCACCGACCTGCAGCTCCACCGTACCCACATCCTCGTAGAAGCCGCGGTCAAGGTAGCGGAAATCGTCGGGATGGACCCACTGCAGGCTCATCTCCTGGGACCACGTGGGTCCAAAGGTGAGGTGGGCACGGCGGCTGCGTTCCATCTTCGCCACGACGCCATAGCGCCCCTCGATCCTGAAGAGGTCGAGGGTTTGGGAGACGCCAGGGCTCCGGAGGGATACCGGGTTGCGCGCTCGAAAGAAGACGTCGAGATGCTCCACGCCGTCATCCACTCCCCACCCGGTGCCGCGGCTGACCAGAAGGACGCCCTGCTCGAAGCGACCCAGATAATCGTCGCGCGCCCGGACACCGAGGGTAACCCCGCCGGCGTCGTTGTACCACACCGTGGGCTGCAGGCCGAGGGTCATCCCGTCACGGCGGCTCCGGGTGCTGAAGTATCGATGGAAATACACGTCCGTGCCCGGCGGATACGCCGTCACGGTGGAAAGACTGAAGCCGAGCCGGTGGCGATTGTTGAGCATGTTCCAGTCGTGAGTCCGCACCCGCGGGTCGAGGACCACCTCCACGGGCCGGGACTTGGTCGCCACCTCCACCCATTCCCGCTCGCCCGCCCCGTCGGTGCGCAACAGCGCGGTGTCGCCCTGCGCGATGACGGCGACCTCGACCGGTATCCGGCCGGGTGCTTTCCGCAGCACCTCGACGCGTGTGAGCCAGCCCTCGGAGCCCGGCCGCTGTCGCGTGCTCACCCGCCCCACCGCGTAGTCGTACAGCTCCGTCGTGTGCAGCCATTGGGCGAACAGCGCGGACAGGTCGCGCCCCGAGACCTCTTCCGCCACCTCCCGGAACGCCGCCTCGTTCACGTGCCGGTACTTCCAGCGCTGGTAGAACGTCTGCAGGATCCGGTGCATCGTGTCGTCGCCCACGATGTAACGAAGCTGGTGGAAGAAGAGCTCGCCCCGCGAGTAGATCGCCAGGTTGTAGGAGGCGAAGTCCCGATAGTCCTCCGCCACCAGGCTGGGCGGCTCCGAGGCGTCGTCCAGGTCGAGCTCCAGCATCTGTGCTTCGCTCGAGGGATAGCTGCTCGGCCGCCCCGTCACCTCCCAGAACCAGCTGGTCTGAAAGCTGGTGAATCCTTCGTCCAGCCACCCCTCCCGCCACTCGTTGTTGGCCAGGAGACCCATCGTATAGTTGTGTCCCAGCTCGTGAACGATCAATCCTTGATCGGCCGAGCCATCGTGGATCATCATGGGGAACTCGGTGCCGCCCCCCTCGATCCGGTGCACGTTGGTGATCTGGGGCCAGCCGAACGGGCCGTACAGCTGGTCGAGCCAGGCGAGCGCTGTCTGGGTGTGGGCGGCGGCGATGCCGTTGCCCCACGTCGTTTCGTCGCCCGGCTGATAGAGCACGTGGACGGCGACATTGCCGAAGTGACCGCCCTCGTAGCGGTACTCCGGGTTGAGCGACATGGCGAAGTGGTGAACCCGCTCCGCGTACCAGCGGATCTTCTTCCGCCCCGCCGCGGCGCCGTCGCACGCGTCGGCCGGCGGCGTGGTAGGGCCGTAATAGTCGCGCTGGTACTCGACCGGAGTGGCCGGGGCGCGGTTCGCGCGCTCCCATCCGGGGTCGCCGCAGACCGGCACTCCGGTGGCCCCGACGACCTGGTCCTCGGGTACGTCGAGGTCGACCACGAAGCTGCCGAACTCCCCGTAGAACTCGCCGGCCGGATAGAGCGGATGCTCCTCCCAGCCGTAGCGATCGTAGACCACGACCTTGGGATACCATTGGGCGAAGTCGAACCGGCGGCCCTGCCGGCCCTGGCGGCGAGGGACGGTGGATGGGCGGGCGTCCCAGCCCATCTCGACCGTCATCGAGTCGCCGGGCGCAAGCGGCCGCGGCAGCGCGAACCGCACTACCGTGCTGTCCGGGGCGAAGGGATAAACCGGCTCGACCGGCGTACCCATGATCCGGACGTTCCGCACGTGGTTGAACGCGAAGTCGGGTTCCCGCAGGTCATTGAAGCGACGCTTACCCTCGACGGAATCGGCGTCCGCCCAGCGAGAACCCGGGCGGAAGGCGTTGAGGTAGAGGTGGAGAGAAAAACTGGTGAGGGTATCGGGAGAGCGGTTCAGGTATCGCACCAGCTCGGTTCCCGCCAGCACACCGGAGGGCTCGTCCAGCCTGGCCGTGATCTGGTATGCCACGTCCTGCTGCCAGTAGGGAGCCTTCGGCTCCCGGTCGCTGATCTGGAGGGCGAGCAGGGCGAGGGCGATCACGGGAGACTCTGAAGAAGGGGGTGGGCGCGGGGGGTGAGCATCGGCGGGAAACATACGTGCCCACTTGGCGATCCGGCACCGGCCGCGAGAGCCACCGAAGCTTCACACCATCCCCACCAGCCGCATCGCCGCCACTGGCGGCGTCCCACCCTCTTCGTCGTGCTTGAGGAAGACGAACGCCTCCTCCCAGGGATGAGCTCGGATCCGTTCCAGCCAGCCTCCCAGCTCGTCCTCGCCGTATTCCGTCCGCCGGAGCCGGAGATACCCCCAGGGCGCGGTCGGCACCAGTGGCCAGGACTTCTCGTCCTCGTCCACTCCCACCAGCGCGACCTCGTGCGAGCGCAACGCGTCGTACACCTCGTCGTCGAACCATGAGGCGTGCCGGAATTCCAAAGCGGCACGCCAAGTCCGCGGAACCAGGGCGAGGAAGTCCCGCAGCCGGCCCATGTCCTTCCGCAGCGATGGCGGGCACTGGAACAGGGTGGGACCGAGCTTCTCGCCGAGCACGTTGACCGACCTGAGGAAATAGCCCAGCGAGCCGTCCGCGTCGGTGAGCCGGTTGATGTGGGTGATCCGCCGCGACGCCTTGAGCACGAAGCGGAACTCCGGCGGGACCTGCTCCGCCCACTCCAGCAGCACCTTCTCCTTGGGAATCCGGTAGAACGAGTTGTTGATCTCGACCGTCGGAAAGCGAGTAGCATAGTGGCGCAGCATGCCGTCGGCCGGGAGGTCGGCAGGATAGAGCGAGCCCTTCCATTCCTTGTACGACCAGCCGCTGGTGCCGACCAGGATCCGCATGGCTATTCGCTCAGCAGCTTGTATGACCTGAGATGCCGGAGCGCGGCCGCGCGCCGGCCGGCCTGCTCGTAGAGTCGCGCGAGGTTGAAGTGGGCGTCGGCGAAGTCCCCGTCGGCATCCAGCGCCTTCCGGTAGGCCTCGATCGCCTCGCTCCAGCGCCCCAGATCCTCCAGCGCGGTGCCCAGGTTGAAGGCGGCAGTCGGGTGCCCGGGCCGGACCTTGAGCGCGGCCTGGTACTGTGCGACGGCTTCCGCCGGCATGTCTGCCTCCTGGAGCAACCGCCCGAGATTCACTCTCGCGGACGCATGCCGCGGGTCCAGCGCCACCGCTCGGAGGTAGGCATCCAGGGCATCCTCGGGAGCCGCCGTCTCCAGATCGAGCCCGAGATCGTACCACTGCTCAGCGGTCAGGGGCTCGTCGGATCGACGCGCCCGGCGCGCCAGCCGGCGGGCCACCGGCGCAGTCTGCAGGGCGAGCTCCATCACGTGAAAGTCGAGGAGAAGCTGCCCCGACTCGGGATTCCAGGTCTCGCTGCCGTCGCGCACCACGATCCGGTTCCCCTCCGAAGAGATCCGCACCGCGCTGAGCGAGCGGCCCGCCGGAAGCTCCAGGGTGAGCGCGCGCAGCGCACGGCGAATCCGCCGCGGGGCGATGCGTGCCTCACCCAGCGCCTTGGCGGTGCGCAGCAGAACCAGGTCCTGGAAGGAGAAGCGGTAGGCGTTGTGGGGACCACGGTCCGGCGCCAGGTAGCCCACCCGCGCCTGCGAGCGGACCTGCGCCTCGGACAGGCCGAGCAGCTTGGCCACGTCGCGAGTGGTATAGGACTTCATGGAGGAAATCTAGCGGGCGCCGGCCGCCTTCCTCTTCGGCTTCGCCGCGGGCTCCTTCCTGGCGGGCTTCTTCTCCGCCGTGCTGGCGCCCCGCTTGGCCAGACTCGCCTTGAGGGCCTCCATCAGATCGATGACCCTGGTCTGCGGCGCTTCGGCGGGGGCGGCGGAGATCTGCTCGCCGTCGACCTTCCGCTGAATCTCCTCGAGCACGCGTTCCCGTACCGTGTCCCGGAAATTCTCCGGCCGGAACTCGTCCACCGCGCCTTGCTCGATCAACTGCCGCGCGAGCGAGAGCTCGGCATCCTTGAGCGGGACCTCCACGCGCGGCACGTCGGCCGCGCTCCTGATCTCGGCCTGGTAGTGGAGCTGCTCCATCACCAGGATGTCGCCCATCGGACGGACCAGGACGAGGTGCTGCTTGCCCCGGGCCGAGTACTGCCCCAGCGCGGCACGGCCGGTCGCCTCGAGCGCCGCGACCAGGAGGCGGTACGCCCGCTCGCCTCCCTTGCCCGCGCCCAGATAGTACACCTTCTCCAGATAGATCCGGTCCACCTCGGCGAGCGGGACGAATTCGACGATGTCGATGGCGTTGGTGGCCTTCTCATCCAGCGCCTTGACTTCCTCGGCCGAGAAGAGGACGTACTGGTCCTTGGCGAACTCGTAACCTTTGGAGACCTCGTCCTTCTCCACGATCGTCCCCTCCTTGGCGCAGATATACTGCTGCTTCAAGCGCGAGCCACACTTGGTGTGGATCATGTTGAAGCTGATCGCGCCAGAGGATTCGCTGGAGGAAAAGAGGTTGACCGGGACTGAGACCAGCCCGAAGGAGATCGTGGCGGAGCCGATAGATCGCGCGGTCATAGAGAAGTTTGATGAGGGGAAGCTTGATATACAGGCAGGATTTGGACCCCGCAAGGAGCCGGACCCGGCCGCCCGAGGATAGACTCAAGGCCGCATTGGGGTTATCTCAAGCCGACTGGCTCTACCGGGCTCCCTGGCGCAGGTGAAAGTAGTGCGGCTTTTTACCAGGGACCGCGGAAGAACACCCCAAGAGGAACACCCCAAGAGGAAGGAGCGAAGCGGACAGGATGCCCGCGAAGCGTACGCCTGACCCCGGCCGCCTGGCCCCCTACCGCGCCAAGCGCTCCCTCGAGCGGACGCCCGAGCCCGCGGGAGCGGTCGGGCGGGAGAGCGGACAGCTGTTCGTGGTACACCAGCACGCCGCGCGCCGGCTGCACTTCGATCTCCGTCTTGAGATGGAAGGAGTGCTCCGCTCCTGGGCGGTGCCCAAGGGGCCGTCGTACGATACGGCCGAGAAGCGGCTCGCCGTGCACGTCGAGGATCACCCGTTGGAGTACGGGGACTTCGAGGGGCTCATCCCCAAGGGGAACTACGGCGCCGGCGCGGTGATCGTGTGGGATCGCGGACGGTGGACCCCGATCGGCGATCCGCTGGAAGGACTCGCAACCGGCAAGCTCCTCTTCGAGCTCAACGGCTACAAGCTGCACGGGCTCTGGACCCTGGTAAAACTGAAGAAATCGGAAAAGGACTGGCTGCTGATCAAGGAGCGGGATGCCTGGGCCTCGGCGGACCCGGAAGAGCTGCCCGCGGAATCGGTGCTCTCCGGCCTCACCGTGGAGGAGCTCGGCGCCGGGCGCAATCAGGGTGACGCGATCCGTGCGGAGCTCACCCGTCTCGGCACTCCCCGGCGGCCGGTGGAGGCCAAGTCGGTGAAGCTCATGCTCGCCGAGACGGCGGAGAAGGCCTTCACGCACAAGGACTGGCTGTTCGAGCCCAAGCTCGACGGCTACCGGGTGCTGGCCGCCCGAGCAGAGGCCGGGCCGCGCCTGCTCACCCGTAACGGCAACGATTGCGCTCCCACCTTCCCCGAAATCGTTCGCGCCGTGGCAGCGCTGCCGTTCGAGCGACTGGTGCTCGACGGCGAGGTGGTCGCCCTCGACGAGACGGGGCGTCCCAGCTTTCAGCGACTGCAGGGGCGAGCGCGTTTCCTCCGTCCCGTCGACATCCGCCACGCGGCCGTTGACTGTCCCGTGACCTACTACGCCTTCGACCTGCTCGGCTTCGAGGATTTCGACCTGCGGCCGCTTCCGCTCCGCGCCCGGAAGTCGGTGCTCCGGCGGGTGCTTCCCCCGCTCGGGCCGCTGCGCTACCTGGAGGACGTGGAGCGCGAGGGCGAGGCGCTGTATCAGGAGGCCGAGCGGCACGGCCTCGAGGGCGTCGTGGCCAAGAAGGCCGACTCGCCCTACCGCCCCGGGCGCTCGTCGGCCTGGCTCAAGATCCGCTCGCGCAGGACCGGCGACTTCGTGGTCGTCGGGTTCACGGCCCCCAAGGGCTCGCGAGATGGATTCGGCGCCCTCCAGCTGGCCGATCACGTCGACGGCGCGCTGGTCTACGCGGGGCGGGCAGGCAGCGGCTTCACCGACAAGCAGCTGACCGAGATGGGACGCGCGCTGCTGCAGCGCCGCCGCGCTGCCCCACCCTGCACCGGACCGCTGCCAGTGGAAAAGGGCACCACCTGGGTCGAGCCGGGGCTGGTCTGCGAGGTGGAGTACACCGAGTGGACCGAGGAAGGACTGCTGCGGCAGCCGGTGTTCCTGCGGTTCCGGGAGGACAAGAGCCCGGAGGAGTGTGTGCGGGAGCGGGGGGATGCGGAGCGGTCGTCGCGAGCGGAGCGGTCATCGGGAGCGGAGGTGTCATTTGCCCGCGAATCCGGACGCTCGCCGCGGAGGTCCGATCCGGCGGAGAAGATCCCTCGCTCCGCTCGGGATGACAGTGACGGCGCTCGGCAGGACCCCGCCACTCGCGACACCGACATCGACCTGCCGTTCGAGCTCACCAACGTCAAGAAGGTCTTCTGGCCCGAGGACGGCTATTCCAAGGGTGACCTGATCGCATACTATCGCGCGATCGCGCCCTGGCTCCTGGTGTATCTTCGCGACCGCCCGGTCGTGCTCACCCGCTATCCCGACGGCATCGCCGGCAAGTCGTTCTTCCAGAAGGATGCGCCGGGCTTCAGGCCGGAGTGGATTCGGACCGAGCGGATGTGGAGCGAAGACACCCAGCGGGAGATCGACTACTTCGTCTGCGACGACGCGGCCTCGCTGCTCTACATCATCAACCTGGGATCCATCCCGCTCCATCTCTGGGCCAGCCGGGGGCCCGCGCTCGAGCGGCCCGACTGGTGCGTGCTCGACCTCGACCCCAAGGGCGCCCCCTTCGCCCACGTGGTGGAGGTCGCTCTCGCCGCCCGGGAGCTGTGCCGCCGAATCGACCTTCCGGTGCTGGTGAAGACCACCGGCTCGACCGGGCTCCACCTCATGATCCCGCTGGGCCGGCAATGCACGCACGAGCAGTCCCGCTCACTGGGCGAGCTGCTGGCGCGGTGCCTCGTCGAGCGCCTGCCGGAGATCGCCACCATCGCCAGGCAGGTCTCGCAGCGGGAGGGAAAGGTCTACGTCGACTATCTCCAGAACGGGTCGGGCAAGTTGATCGTGGCTCCCTTCAGCGTCCGCCCGCTTCCCGGCGCCCCGGTGTCGGTGCCCCTGGCCTGGCGCGAGGTGAACCGCAAGCTGGACATCCGAGCCCACACCATCAAGACGGTCCCCGCGCGCATGCGGAAGCTGGGCGCGGACCCCCTGGCCCAGGTGTTGGAGCTCTCTCCCGATCTGGTCGGAGCGCTGGAGCGGCTGGTGGGCGAGCTGAAGTAAGGGTCCCGCACTCCCGGTGCGCTGCGTTGCGGTTCGATCCCGGCAACGATAGGGTTCCAGAGATGAGAGTGCTGGACGAGTTCGGCGCACGGGCCCGAGATCAGGTGGCCGCCATGGAGCTTCAGATCGAGATTGGCGACCGCGTCGGGCGCGTCTCGGGGATCCTGCTTCGGCCCCAGGATGCGTGGATCAATTACGTGCTGGCGCACGGCGCCGGCGCCGGGATGCGGCACCCATTCCTCCAGGCGATCGCGGAGTCCCTGGCGCGACATGGGATCGCCACACTTCGGTATCAGTTCCCCTACACCGAATCCGGTGGGCGGCGTCCCGATCCGCCCGGCGTGCTCCAGGCCACGGTGCGGGCGGCGGTGGCCAAAGCCCGGGAGATGACACCCGAGCTGCCGCTGGTCGCGGGCGGGAAATCCCTTGGCGGACGAATGACCTCGAACGCCGCCGCCCGCGATCCGCTGCCCGGAGTTCTGGGCCTCGTGTTTCTGGGATTTCCGCTCCATCCCCCCAAGCAACCAGGCGAGAGCCGGGCCGACCATCTTGGTGCCGTCGCGCTCCCGATGCTCTTTCTCCAGGGCACCCGCGACGCGCTCGCCGAGCTGGAACTCATCACCTCGGTGTGCGCACGCCTGGGCCCGGGGGCAACCCTGCACGTGGTCGAAGGGGCCGATCATTCGTTCGCCGTGCTCAAGCGATCGGGCAGAAGCGACGCCGAGGTGATGGAGGAGCTGGCGCTGAGCATGGCGGAGTGGTGCCGGCAGGTGCTTCGAACATGAGGAGGCTGCAATGCTGGAAGACAAGGATGCCAACGCCACGGTTGCGGTAAGGGACCTGGATGTAGCAGCGAAGTTTTACCAGGACACTCTCGGCCTCAAGCCGGCCGGCGTCCAGAATGCGGAAGTGCGGGTGTACCAGAGCGGGCGCTCCAGGCTGGTGGTCTATCGCTCACAGTATGCCGGCAGCAACAAGGCGAACGCGGTCACCTGGGGTGTCGGCTCCGAGCTGGACGACATCGTGAGCAGCCTCAAGTCCAAGGGCGTCGTCTTCGAGCACTATGACCTGCCGGGGCTCACTCGCAAAGGCGATGTCCATGTCGCCGGAGAGTTCAAGGCCGCCTGGTTCAAGGACCCTGACGGTAACATCCTCCACATCAACAGTGGATGAGAAGCTGAGCCGGTGGACCGCTCGGCTTGGCGTGTCGATCTCTCGACCTTCCGTTCGACGTATGGGTAGAGTAGCCACGAAGGACCCGCGTGAGAGGAGGCGGTCCATGTCGATCTTCGAGCCTGCGCCGCCACCCTGGCCCGCCAGGATGCTGGCGGTCCTCCGCATCGTGGCCGCAGTGGTGTTCATCTCCTTCGGAACGATGAAGCTGCTCGGCTTTCCTCCGCCCCCGGCCGCGATGCCGCCAATTACCCCGATGACCCAGCTCTGGATCGCGGGGGTGCTCGAGACGTTCGGTGGCGCAGCCATCATTCTTGGCCTCTTTACCCGCCCGGTCGCCTTCGTGCTCTCCGGGGAGATGGCTGTGGCCTATTTCCAGGGTCACTTTCCCCAGTCGGTGTACCCATCAACCAACATGGGCACTCCGGCCATCCTGTACTGTTTCCTCTATCTCTATCTCGTGTTTGCCGGCCCGGGGGCGTGGAGCTTTGACGCGATGATCGCCCGCTCGAAGGACGGCTACCCGGCGTGACGGAAGTCGCCGCCGGCAGGACCGGAGTCCCGGCGCCATCGCCCCTGCCGCCGCCCCCGGCTACCCGTCGCTACGATCGCTCCATCGTCGAGGGACCCCTCCGCTCGGCCGTCTGGAAGATCGCGTGGCCCACCATGCTGACCAATGTCGTCGGGGGGCTCCAGGGGATCATCGATCACGTGCTGGTCGGCCGGTTCGTGGGCTATACCGGCAATGCCGCCATCGGTGTCGCGTGGCAGATGGTCATCGTCGTCATCATCTTCATCAGCTCACTGTTCACCGGCATGAGCGTGCTGGTCGCCCGCTTTGCCGGAGCGGGCGAGCCGGACAAGGTCGACCGGACCGTGTACCAGGCATTTGTGACGGCGATCGCGATGTCCCTCCTGGTGATGGCGCCGATCGGGTATTTCCTGTCGCCCTCGCTGCTCGACCTGGTCAACGCCGCCCCGGCGGTGAAGGCGGAAGCGCTCCCCTTCCTCCGGATCATGTTCCTGTTCAGCAGCGGCATGCTCGTCTTCTACATGCTGAGCGGCGCGCTCCGCTCGGCCGGTGACGCGCGGACCCCGATGATCCTGGGCATCGCGCTCACGGTGCTGAACATCGCATTCAATGTGGTGCTGATCCGCGGATGGGGCCTCATCCCGGCGTTCGGCACCGCCGGCGCCGCCATGGGAACGGTGACGGCGTCAGGCCTGGTGGCCCTGTATGCCATCGTGAGGTTCTGGAGGGGAGGCTGGGTCGTGTCGTTCCCACGCGGTGGCGGCTACGGACCCGATTGGACCATCATCCGGTCGCTCTTCCGCTTCGGCCTTCCGACCGGCATCCAGGGAATCGCGATGAACGTTGGGGGCGTGTTCATGCTGTCCTTCATCGGGTCGGTGGCGCAGAGTGCGGCGGCCCAGGCGGCGTTCGCCGTGTCCTATACCCAACTGTTCTCGCTCATCACCTGGACCTCGATCGGACTGATGGGCGCCGCTGCGGCGGTCGCGGGCCAGAATCTCGGCGCGGGCAACCCGGACCGGGCTGACCAGGCGGTGCACGTGGCCGCGGGTATGGGTCTCGCCGGGGCCGCATTGGTGGGCGCCTTCTTCCTCTTCCTGCCGCGGCAGCTGCTGGGCGTCTTCGGGATGAACGAGCCGGTGGTCGTCGAGATCGGCACCCAGCTTCTCCGGGTGCTCGGCGTGTCGGGGCTCTTCATCGCCGTCGCCCTGACCTATACCGGTGGGCTGCAGGGGACGGGCGACACGAGGAGCCCGCTCTACATCTCGATCGTCTCCCAGATCGCGGTCCCGCTGGGCATCTGCTTCGTGATCCGGGAGACCGGGACCCTGCAGCCGCTCCACATCTGGATCGCGATTCTCATCGGCCATGTGACCCGCTGCGCGCTCAGCGTCCTGCGGTTCAGACAGGGCAAGTGGCGCGGCATCGCCGTGGACATCGGGACTGGCATCCATCAGGGCAGACCATGAAGCAATCGGCGCAGGAGCACCTTGGCGGCACCATGACTGGACCTCGAGCCGGAGGCAAAGATGTGTAGGAATATCAAGACGCTTTTCAACTTCGAGCCGCCGGTGACGGACGAAGAAGTTCAGGCGGCCTCACTCCAGTTCGTGAGGAAGATCAGCGGCTTCACCAAGCCGTCCAGGTCGAACGAAGCGGTCTTCCACGCCGCGGTCGACGACATCGCCCGGATCTCGCGCCAGCTTCTCCTCTCACTCGAGTCCACCGCGCCACCCAAGAATCGGGAAGAGGTCGCTGCTCGGGCGAAGGCACGCGCTGCTCAGAGATTCGGCACCTGATAGAGGGTCGCCGGCGTTCCGGCACTTTCGGCACCGGCTCGCGCACCGGCGATGACGGTCGCTCCGACGGCTCGGCTACCTTCCGGCTCGTGCCCGACACCTACTCCGTGGTCCGCGTTCACCTCATCTGCAGCACCTCCCGGCGCCGACCCTGGATCGATCCCGAGTGGCGCCCGCGGTTGTTCGCGAGTGCGAGTGCGGCGGCCGGGCGCCGGGGTGCCCAGCTCCTCTGCGCCGGTGGCACCAGGGACCACATCCACCTCTACCTTCAGTACCCGCCAACCGTGGCCCTCGCCGATCTGGTGCACACCATCAAGGCGAGCACGTCGCGGTGGATCCACGAGACCTTTCCGCACCGGAAGGAGTTTCGCTGGCAGGCGGGCTACGCGGCGTTCAGCGTCACCCCGCGCGAGGACACCGCGCTTCAGGCGTACATCCGGAACCAGGAAACCCATCACCGCGAGCTCCCGTTTCACGCGGAGTACCTGGGAATTCTGGAGCGGCACGGCATCGACTACGACCTGCGAGACGTCATGGATTGAGCCGAAGGGCCACCGCACTAGGTTCCTCTCTGAGCCTCGCTGCCCAGGACCGCCTTGTGCAGATCCCACGCGGCCTTGGCCACCACCGCGAACACTTTCTCGTTCGGCGCCTGGGCCGACTCGCCTGTGCGACCCGCATAGATGATCGCGGCCATGATCGCGACCGTATCTGCCCGCTCCCCCGCCATACCACTCCTCCCGGTTGTGAGATAGCCGCAAGATATGGGGGAGGAAGCGTTCGGCGCTGTGGACGGTGCCTTCCGGTGGTCGCACGCAGACCGCCGGCGAATCGGCACTTTCTCGGCGCTTCAGCCGGCGAGCAACCCGCCCGGCCCTTCTGGCCTGATACCTGCTTCTCTCCCCCCGCTCCACCCTGGGAGGTAGGTCGTGGCCGTTCTGCTCCAAGTCTATGGCTGGTATTTCGCGGCGGTTGTGGTGATCGGGCTGTCCCTCGGCCTCATCCTGATGCTGGTCGCCAGCCGGAAGAAGCCGTAAGTCACGGCGGAGTCGCTTTCCCACCTTTAAGCCACATTCTCAACAGCAGGCGCCCCCCGTGCGTCAAGTACATACCCTCCGTTTAGTTTGGCAGCAACTTTCACCATTGACGAATAGTCTGCCAAATTGCAGATTGTACTACCATTGTAAACGACCACCGCGGAGCCCCTCACGTGATCACCCCCGCCCTCGACCCCACTTCCCGCCGCATCCTCCAGCTCCTCGTCGCCGACGGCCGGGCCAGCTATCAGGCCATTGCCGACGAGGTCGGGCTGTCCCGGCCCGCCGTCATGGAACGGGTCAAACGGCTCGAGGAAGGCGGGTACATCCTGGGGTATACTGCGCGCCTGGACCGGGCCAAGGTCGGCTATCCGGTGACCGCGTTCGTCGCCGTCCGCTATCCCGCGTCCGACTCGCCAGGGCCGGAGGTGGGGGTCAAGGCTCTCGCAGCCAACCCCGGCGTTCTCGAATGCCACCACGTGGCCGGCGAGGACTGTTACGTGCTCAAGGTGGCCGCCCCCTCGCTGGAGGCGCTCGGCCAGGTGCTGCACGACTTGCGGGAGCCCGGACAGCCGGTCACCACTCGGACCACGATCGTGCTCTCTTCGGTCTTCGAGAAAGCCGGCCTCGCGCCGGTGGAGCCCGACTGAGATGGCCGGTCTCCGGGGCAAGGCGCTGGTCGCCTATCTGCTGGTCTGCACGGTTTGGGGGTCCACCTACCTGGTCATCCGGATCGGTGTGGGCCACCTGCCACCGTTTCTCTTCGCCGGGATCCGGTTCTTCATCGCCGGGCTGCTCCTGGGTGGCGGCGTGTTGGCCACCGGTGGCCGGCTCCCCCGGCGAGCGCGCGACTGGGCCACCCTCGCCATCACCGCCGTCTTCCTCCTCGTCGGTGGGAACGCGATCGTGGTCTGGGCGGAGCAGTTCACCCCATCGGGACCGGCCAGCGTGTTCGTGGCCGCAATGCCGCTCTGGGCCGCGTTCTTCGACGCGATCATTCCGGGCGGGAAGAGTGCCCTGACCTGGCGCATCGGGCTGGGGCTGGCGCTGGGGTTCGCGGGGAGCGCGCTGCTCGCGGGCGTCACGCCGGGCGAGTTGCTCGCGGCGGACCTGCGCGGTCCCGTCTCGCTCACGCTGGCGAGCGCCTCATGGGCGTTCGGGACCGTGTACTGGAAGCGCCACCCGACTGAAACCTCCGCCTACGCGGCGGCGTCCGTGCAGATGGTCGTGTCAGGCGCCCTGCTGACCCTCCTGGGTCTTGCGCTGGGTGAATGGCCCGCGTGGCACCTGACACCGACCGGTCTCGGCGCCCTCGCCTATCTCGTGGTCTTCGGCTCGATCGTGGGGTACACCGCGTATGGCTACGCCTTGAAGCACGCCTCCGCCACGATCGTCGGCACCTACGCGTACGTCAATCCGGTGGTCGCGGTGGCGCTCGGTTGGCTCATCCTGCACGAGTCGGTCACCATGAGGACGGTGCTGGCGATGGTCCTCATCCTCGGCGCGGTGCTCTGGATTCAGCTGGCCTCCCGGGCCGCCAATCGTGACACCGCCGAGATGCGCGCGGCGCGCGCTGGCGGCGCCGGGCTGGAGCGCGCGTGACCGCCACCGTCGCGCGCGACCGGCCGTTCACCAGCGCCGAGGAGGTGCACCGCCTGGTAGCGGCGTTCACCGACTGCAGCCTGCCGCACGTGCGCTGGACCCATCGGGCTCACCTCACGGTGGCGCTGTGGTACGCCACTCATCACCCGCCGGAGCACGCCCTCGACCTCATGCGGGAGGGCATCCATCGGCTGAACGCGGCGCACGGGCTGGTGCCCACGCCCACCCGAGGCTATCACGAGACGATCACCCGTCTCTACATGCGCGTGGTCGCCCGATTCGTCCGGGAGGAGCTGCCCGAGGGTGACTGGGCCACCCGCGCCAACCTGCTCTTCGAGCGTTACGGCGCGCGAGACCTGCCGCTCCGCTACTACAGCCGCACCCTCCTCATGTCGCCCGCCGCCCGTGCCGGCTGGGTCCCGCCGGACCTCGAGGCGCTTCCCTAAACGACGAGGGCAGGCCAATTGGCCTGCCCTCGATCCTACATCCGCGCGGCGAAGCTCAGCGCGTCAGCAGTGCGCGCCGGAGCCTCGTCATGCGCCGCCGGATGGACCCGTCATGGATCCGCTCTCCGACCCGGAGGATGGCGCCGCCCAGGATCTCCGGATCGACCGAGAAGGACGCGAGCACCTCTTTCCCGAGCTGCCGGCTGAGGCTGTCCTGGATGGTGCGCCGGAGTGCCTCGTCGGCCGGTCGCGCCAGGGTGACGCCCGCGCGGACCCGGTTGAGCTTGAGGTCGAGCAGCCCCAGATACTCGGACGCGATGTCGCGGAACAGGAGCTGCCGCCCGCGCTTCACCACCGCCTGGAGAAAGAGCACGAACTCCCGTGGAGCGTCCTCGAGCGCCGCGGCGAGGAGCCGGGCCTTGGCGGACTTGGGCACCTTGGGCGACATCAGTGTGGCCTTTACCTCGGGCGTGGTCTCCACCGCGGCGGCCACGGCATCCATGAGGTCCGCGTACTGGTCGGTCCGACCGCTGCGCTCGCCCAGCGCGAACAGCGCCTCGGCGTAGTTGCGGGCGATCGTCTCGGTTCTCACCGCGGGCGCAACCCGGCGAGATAGTCCTCGACGAGCTTCCGGTCGGTGTCGGAGGTGAGCCGTTGACCGATGAGCTTGGATGCCGCCGCCAGTGACAGGTCCACGGCCTCCTGCCGCAGCTCGGCGATGGCGCGGTCGCGCTCGCCCGCGATGTCGCGCCGCGCCCGCTCCAGCAGCTGCTGCTGCTCCTGCAGCGTTCTTTCCATCGCGACGGCCCGCTCCTTCTCGGCGATCTGCTTGGCGTCCACGATCATCTGATGCGCCTTGGTGCGGCTCTCGGCCAGGACGCGCTGCTGCTCCTCGAGCAGAGACTGCGCCTGCTTGTTTCGGAGCTCCGCCTCATCCAGCAGCTTCTGGATCCGCTTCTCCCGGTCGACCGTCGCCTTGAGGAGCGGCGGCCAGGCGAATCTCTTCAGCACGTAGAGCAGCCCGAAGAAGACCAGCCAGGTCCAGAAGAAGATCCCGAAGTTCACCTCGAAGGGCGAGGCCGGGCCCTGGTGCGTCTCGGCCTCCTGAACCAGCGCGAGCAGTGACAACATCACGGATCCCGGCTAGGCGATGAGCTTGAAGAGCAGCGCGAACACCAGGGCGATGATCGCGGCACCCTCGAGCAGTACGGCGAAGAGCAAGCCCGCGCCACGGATTTCGGCGGCGGCCTCCGGCTGGCGCGCGATGCCTTCGGCGACCTGGCCGCCGATGCGTCCCAGTCCGATGCCCGCACCCACGATCGCCAGCCCGATGCCGATGCCGGCTCCGAGGAGGGCGTTGGTATTCCGGGCCACCGCGACGGCATCACCGGCGGCCTGCTGCAGAAGGGCAACCATCGCGAGCATGTACAGCATCTCAGACTCCGATCATGAGCGGGAGATCCATAAGTATCCGCGCTTCCCGGTCAGGCACCGATTCTCCCGGATCGGGCTCCTTCCGGTGGCCCGCCGACGTCCTGAGGGACAGCGGGCTTCATCCGCCGGACGGCGGAGTACGGTTCCCTGGCCGCGGAAGCGCTCGCGCCAGGGGTGCACTACGATTAATGCTCGTGCTGCATCAACCCTATGAACACCGAGCTCAACAGCGCGAACACGTACGCCTGCAGGAACGCGACGAACAGTTCCAGCAGCATGATCGCCAGCACCAGCAGCCCGGTGACCAGGCCGATCACCCAGTTCCAGCCCGCCAGATTGCCGAACAGAAAGATGATCCCGAACAGCGAGAGGATCACGAAATGACCGGCCGTCATGTTGCCGAAGAGTCGGACCGCCAGCGCGAACGGCTTCACCAGCTTGCTGATGATCTCGATGGGCGCCATGGCCACCGACATCACCGTGCCCCCCACGCCTTCCATCCCGGGGATCTTGGGAAAGATGGTGTGGAGGTAGCCCTTGGGGCCCAGCTTGATCATCCCGCCGACCTCGACCGTCAGGAACACCACGATCGCCAGCGCCGCCGTCACCGCCAAGTTGCCGGTCGGCGAGGCGCCCCAGGGAAAGAGTCCCAGCAGGTTCGAATACAGGATGAAGAAGAACAGCGTCATGATGAAGGGAGCGAACTTGGCCCCGTCGTGCCCGATGTTGGCGATGGCGATGTCATCGCGCACGAACAGCACCATGGCCTCGACCGCGCCGGCAAAGCCCCTGGGCGTGGACTCGTGGGCCCGCGGCTTCTTCATCTGGCGTCCGGCGACGTACATGGTGAGAAACACCAGGACGGCCGCCAGGATCAGGAAGTACACGTGCTTGGTTGGCGAGAGATTCACCACCAGCGACCCGATATGGATGTCGGGCCAGCGGGGCAGGTGGATCGTGCCGAAGGGATAGAAGTCGATGGTCCACGCGTCGGCCGTGTGGTGCAGGACGACTTCACCGATATCGGGCACCTGGATCATCGGACCAGACGAACCTCCATGAAGAGCAGCGGCACCAGGACTCCGAGAAAGGCCAACGCGGTGGGAACCGGGGGGAAGAGGGTCCGATCCAGGGTGACTGCGACCGCCACCAGCGCCACGCCCAGACCGCGGAGCAGCATTCCGATACCCCAGCGCTTGAGCAGCCGTGCCGTTTCGCCCTCGAACACCGGTCGAACCAGCGCCACCGAGATCACCTGAATCGTGGTGGCGATCAGGCCGAAGACGAGCCCGGCAACCAGAGCGTCCTGTCCCCAGCCGAGAGCGAGAAGGCCGGTCACCAGAAGCGTGAGGGCGATACCCAGCCCGAGCGCCTTCACCGACCCTTCTGCTCCCGCCGGAGCCGCTCCTCCGCCTGGAGCTTGCGATACACCACGAGAAAGCTCAGGACCGTCCCCGCCAGCGTGCCGGTGATGGTGAAGAGCGGCATCAGGTTCAGCAGGCGATCCAGGCCCCAGCCGAGCGCCATGAAGAAGATGATCCCGCCGGCGAAGCTGAGACCGAGAGACACGTACTTGTACCCCTCGCCCAGTTCCCGGCCGACGTTCTTGTCCTTGGGCTCCATACGCCGGGCTAACCTACCCGCTTGTGAAATATTTCGCAAGCAGGCGGAGCCGAGTCGGGACGTTGTCATTCCGAGCGGCGCCGTCGTCGGAGCTTCAGATGACAGATGGTCTCGCACGACAGTTCCGCTCGAGTTCCCGCGAAACGCCCCGCCCGCCGCTAGCGTCCGTCTATGGACCCGGGTAATCTCCACAAGACCATCATCAATATCGAGATCCAATGACCGCCACTCAGCCCGCCCCCGCCCAGCACGACGATGTCCAGCAGCTCGCCCGGCTCGTCGATGCTGTCGCCCGGCTCCGCCGCCAGGTGGCCCAGCGCATCGTCGGGCAGGAAGATGTGGTGGACGGGATCCTCACGGCGGTGCTCGCGGGGGGACATGCCCTGCTCATCGGGGTACCCGGTCTCGCCAAGACCCTCATGGTCCAGACTGTGGCCGAAGCGCTCAATCTGTCGT
>JBJMOX010000344.1:0-10467 GCA_045803515.1 Gemmatimonadales bacterium | reverse complement strand
CCGGGATCAGGCGGAGGTGTTCACCCGGATCTTCACCGCCCTCGGCGTCGCGGTCCTGCTGATGTATCTGATCCTGGTGGTGCAGTTCGGGTCGTTCCTCGATCCGCTGGCCATCCTGGTGTCACTCCCGCTCTCCCTGATCGGGGTGGTGCTCGCGCTCTGGGTCACGCGCGACACGCTCAACATCATGAGCCTCATCGGCGTGATTCTGCTGATGGGGATCGTGGCGAAGAACGCGATCCTGCTGATCGATTTCGCCATCTGGGCCCGGGAGCGGGGCCTGGAGCTGCGCGAGGCGCTGATCGAGGCTGGGCGGATCCGGCTTCGGCCCATCATCATGACCACGTTCGCGCTGATCGCGGGCATGATTCCAGTGGCCATCGGCCACGGCGAAGGGGCGGATTTCCGGGCTCCGCTGGGCCGGGCGGTGATCGGCGGAGTGATCACCTCGACGCTCCTGACGCTGCTCGTGATCCCGACGGTGTACGAGATTCTGGATGATTTCCGGACCTGGGTCGCCGCGCGCTTCGGCCGAGCGCCGGCGCACACCCGTCCGGTCGCAATGCCAACCCCGGAACCGTCGCCGGCGGAGTAGCGGCTCGACGTCGCGCCCTCGGTTGCCGCTGACCCGCCGGCCCGTGTAGCTTCCGACCTCGCCGGTTCCCGCGTCACCATTCCTTTCAGTCCCCAGGCCTATGCCGTTCGAGACCGCCGTCATTGCCGCCTCTCCGCTGGGTTACGAGACGCCGCTCTTGGCCGTGGCGGTTGCACGCGGAGGACTGCCCTCGTCGCTGGCGGAGCTGGACAAGGCCGCCAGCGGTGCCCTCGACCGGCTGTTCTCCTCGGGCGACTTCGCCGGCAAGCGGGACGAGACCGCGATCATCTATCCTCCCGGTCGGGTGGCGCGCGTCCTCCTGGTCGGTCTGGGCAAGCCGGAGGAGGTCTCCCGAAGCAGCATCCGCCGCGCCGCCTCGGTGGCGGCCAAGCGGGCGCGAAGCATCGGCGTCGCGCGGGCGGCCTTCCATCTCCCGGCCGAGTCGCGGGGCGCGGTCCCGTCCGTCGAGGTGGGGCAGGCGATCGGTGAGGGGCTGGCCCAGGGCGTGTGGCAGTTCAACGAGATGCGGCGGCCACCGGAGGAGAAGAAGCCGGTGCTCGAGCGAGTCGACATCCTGGCACCTGCCGACACCGACGAGGTGAGCCGCGGGCATCGCATCGGTGCCGCCGTCGGCGCGGGACAGACCCTGGCCCGGGGCATCCAGGTCCTGCCGGGCAATATCTGCACCCCGACCTATGTGGCGCGGACGGCGGAGGAGATCGCCGCGCGCTACGGATTCGGGGTGACCGTGCTGGACAAGGCGGCCATCGTCCGGGAGAAGCTGGGCGCGTTGCTGGCGGTGGCACAGGGCAGCGCGGAGGAGCCGCGGTTCATCGCCCTGGAGTACCAGGGCGCGCCCGGCGCGCCGGTGGTGCTGGTGGGGAAGGGCGTGACCTTCGATACCGGCGGGATCTCGATCAAGCCGGCGCAGAACATGGAAGAGATGAAGTACGACATGTCCGGCGCCGCGGCGGTGCTCGGGACCTTCGAAGCCCTGGGCCGGCTCCGGCCCAAGGTGCACGTGGTGGGTCTCATTCCGAGCACCGAGAACATGCCGTCCGGCACCGCGGTCAAGCCGGGAGACGTGATCACCAGCGCGTCGGGCAAGACCATCGAAGTGATCAACACCGATGCCGAAGGCCGCCTCATTCTGTGCGACGCGCTCACCTACGCCAAGCGTTATCAGCCCGCCTGCGTGCTCGACATCGCCACGCTCACCGGCGCGATCGTGGTGGCGCTGGGCCACACCGCCACGGGCGTCATGGGGACGGACGACGCGCTGACCGAGGAGGTGCGCGCGGCGGGTGAGCGCGCCGGCGAGCGGGTCTGGCCGCTGCCCTTGTGGGACGAGTACCGGGAGCTCATGAAGTCCGACATCGCCGACGTGAAGAATGCCGGCGGCCGGCCGGCCGGGAGCATATCGGCTGGGTGGTTCCTGCGGGAATTCGTGGACGGCTTCCCCTGGGCCCACCTCGACATTGCCGGGACGGCCTACACCGATCGCGAGGACGCGAGCCGGGTCAAGGGCCCCACCGGTCTCGGTGTCCGGCTCTTCAGCGAGTTCGTGCTGGCTCGCCAGGCGTAGGGGCACCGCCACTGCGCAGAGCTGCCCTGGCGCTCCTCGCCATTCTTCTCGCCGGCTCGGGACGGGTGCTCGCCGCCCAACTGCCCGAGGACACGCTCCCGTCCGACTCCCTCCCGGCCGACACCGTGGACTACACCGCGCGCTTCCTCAAGGCTCAGGCCGAAGAGGAAGTGCGGCTCCCGGTGATGCCCGAAATGGGCATCCGTGGTCCGCGACCGGCGCTCACCCGGATCGTCTTCAGCCGCGACAGCATCGAGTGGGGTAGCGCGGCCACGGTCGGGGACCTGCTGGCGCAGGTCCCGGGCGTGTACCTCTGGCGTGGTGGATTCACCGGCCGTCCGGAGCCGGTGAACTTCCTGGGGCGCGGAGCCACGTCCGCGGAATACATGTTGGACGGCATCCCCTACGTCGCCGCCGGCGTGGACAGCGTGGGGGTGGACCCGGCGCTCTTCTCTCTCAGCTTTCTGGAGCGAATCGAGGTCGACCGATGGCCAGGCCAGCTGCGGGTGTACCTCTTCACCCGGCGGCACGACCGGCTCTCTCCCCGCTCGCGCATCGGCATCGCCCGGGGTGACCATGACTTCGCCCGCTACGAAGGTTCCCTGGAGCGCCGCTTCCCGGCGGGCATCGGCTTCGGGCTGGCGATGGACTACCTCAATTCGCCCACCGCAAGCGGCGTCAGCAGCAGCTATTCCAACGCCCAGTTCTGGGGACAGGGGAGCTACGTTCCGTCCGGGAGGTTCGGCATCCAGTACCAGCTGCTCCGCTCGCGCCCCAACCGGCGCGCGTTCGCCATTGCGGACGTCACGGGCGCCACCGACACCATCGGTCCGGCGTTCAAGGCCGGGCGGACCGACGCGCAGATCCGGATGTCGCTCCGGTCCCGTGAGGATGGGCTGGGCCCCGGCCTCGATCTGGTCTACGCGCGCTCGGCCTGGGACAGTCCGGGCATCGATCAGCAGATCAACCAGCTCGGTGGGTATGCGTCATTCCGCGCACCGACCCTCTCCCTCATGGCCTCCGGGCTGCACCGAAGCCGATGGACCTCGCTCGATCTGCGGGGAAGCGCGGGCTGGACCCCGCTGGCCGCGTTCACCGCGAGCGCCGAGGCCGTGCATCAGCACCACGACGGCGGGCGGAACAGCGACTACGTCTCCCTGGCGGCCGGTCTCTCCCCGGTACGAGGGCTCGCGCTCACCGGGACCGCGCGGCTGGGCAACCTGGTCGCGGCACCCGCGATTCTCAGCGATACCGCTCAGAAGCTGCGCGACTTCGGCGCCATGCTCGGCTGGGATCGCGCGCGCCTGGGAGTGCAGGTCGGCTGGACCCGCACCGCGGCGTTCAGCCCGTTCGCCTACGCCGAGTTCCCGCTGATCGCTTCGCTGGCGCCTACACCCGAGGTCGATTGGCTCACCGTCGCCGTTCGGGTGGCGCCGGTGCAGTGGATCACGCTCGAGAGCCGCTTCTTCGACCCTCGCCAGGGCACGGTGGAGGGCGTGCCCCCGACCCATTCCATCAGCACGGCTACCATCCGCTCGAAATTTCTGCGGAAGTTCCGGAGCGGGACCTTCGATCTGAAGCTGCAGTTCAGCATGGAGAGCTGGGGCCAGGGCACCATCGGTCGCGACGCCGCCGGCGCGCCGATCAATCTCCGGGGAGCGACATTCTACGGCAGCCTGCTCGAAATTCAGCTCCAGAGCTTCAGCTTGTTCTGGGACCGGCGGAATTTGACGGCGACGCATCTGACCTATGTGCCGGGGTTTCGGATCCCACCGTACGGGAGCGACTTCGGCGTGCGGTGGGAGTTCGCGAACTGACCGGCTCTTGTTTAACTGCAACAGCTCACCACGGAAACACGGAGGTAGCACGGACTGCGGGATCTGCGCAGTCGCCTGCTGATGTTAGTAACAGGGGCTTGAAAACGGGGAATTGGGTTTTTCCACCCTCAATGCAATAGCGCCTCGATCCAGCCTGGCTTTCCGTGCTACCTCCGTGTATTCCGTGTTTCCGTGGTGAGCTGTTGCAGTGGTGAACTCCCACCCGACCCTACCAATCGCGCCCATTCGGCGGTAATTTTCCAGGCTTTCCCGGCCACCGAGGAGATTCGTTGCCCTACAGCATGACGGGGTTCGGCGCGGCGGAAGGCAGTGTCGCGGGGGGCCGGCTCCGGATCGAGATCCGGACGGTGAACCATCGACACTTCAATCTCGCCGCCAAGCTGCCGAGCGACCTGGCCGCGCTGGAAGGCGAGTTGCGCGAGCGGCTCCGGCGGGAATTCGACCGGGGACACCTGGCGGTGCACGGGCGGTGGACCGAATACCCTGAACGCACCGGCGGCTTCGGCATCGACCTCGAGCGGGCTCGCCTGGTGACCACCCGCCTGAGAGAGCTGCAGGCGGTCCTGGGACTGGGTGGGGAGGTGACGCTCGATCTGGTGGCCCGGCAGCCCGAGGTGCTCTCCACTACGAGCAATGCGGCGCTCGAGGTCCCCTGGTCGGAGGTCGAGCCCATCGTGGCCCAGGCGAGCGTGGAGTGCCGGGCGATGCGCGCGCGTGAAGGCGAGGCCCTCGCCGCCGAGCTGCGTCACCGCCTGGATTTGCTGGAGACCTCGGCCCAGCGCATCGCCCAGTGGGCACCCGGTCGCCTGGTGCGGGAGCGCGACCGGCTTCGCACCGCGGTGGCGGAGCTGCTGGACGGCCGGGCGGTCGATGATGGGCGTCTGGCCCAGGAGATTGCCTTCCAGGCCGACCGGCTCGATATCACCGAGGAGCTGGTGCGCTTCCGGGCCCACCTGGCCGCCGTGCGCGAGGCGCTCGCGCTCGACCGGCCGGTGGGAAAGCAGCTCGGCTTCCTGGCGCAGGAGCTGGGGCGAGAGGTGAACACGATGGGCTCGAAGGCCAACGACGCCGAGATCGCCCAGGAGGTCATCGCCATGAAGGGCGAGCTCGAGAAGTTCAGGGAACAGCTCGAGAATCTGGAGTGAGGCCGTTCCTTCTCGTCCTCTCCGCGCCTTCGGGAGGCGGGAAGAGCACCATCGCCAAGCAGCTGCTCAACGCCCGCGACGATCTGGGCTACTCGGTTTCGGCGACGACGCGGCCGATCCGGGGCGGCGAGCGCGAGGGGTTCGACTACCACTTCGTGACCCGGGCGGAGTTCCTCCGCCGGGTGGAAGCGGGCGAGTTTCTCGAGTGGGCCACCTACGCGGGCGAGCTGTACGGCACGTTGCGGAGCGAGGTCGAGCGGATCGTCGCCGAGGGACGCATCGCGGTGCTCGACGTCGAGATCGAGGGGTCGCGTCAGATCCGGTCGAGCTTCCCCAACTCGCTCCACCTGTTCGTCCTGCCTCCCTCGGCCGACGTGCTGGTGGGCCGGTTGACGGCGCGGAACACGGAGCCTCCCGCGGTGATGCGCGAACGGATCGCCCGCGCGGCGGACGAGCTGGCCGCCGTGGCCGAATACGACTACGCGATCCTGAACGAGGACCTGGTCGTGGCCGTCTCGCAGGTGGCCGCCATTCTCGAGGCGGAGGGCCGGCGGGTCTCGCGCCAGGACGGATTGCCCGGATTCATCGACCGCCTGCGCCGCGACGTGATCGCCGCGGCGGCCAAGATCGGAACCACGGACGTACCCTCATAAGGAGCCACGATGCGGATCATCACTCCCGCGGAAGTCGCCAAGCAGGCCGGCAACAAGTACCTGGGTGTGCTGGTGGCGGCCAAGTTCGCCCGCTACCTGAACGAGTTCCCCAAGGACCACCTGGCCGCCGTCGGAGAGAAGCTCACCACCAAGTCGATGCAGTCGCTGGTGGAGGGTGAGCTCAACTACAAGCTCGTCCGCCGTCGTCGCTCCGAGGCGTGAGCGTATGGGCCGGCCGGCGCGTCGTGCTCGGCGTGTCCGGCGGGATCGCCTGCTATAAGAGCTGCACGCTCGCCCGGCGCCTGGCCGAGGCGGGTGCGCGGGTCGACGTCGTGCTGACCCAAGGGGCCGCGGAATTCGTGCGGCCCCTCACCTTCGCGGCGCTCACCGGGCGCCCCGTCCTCTCCTCCATCTGGGAGCCGGACGGGGCGCTTTCGCACCTGCGACTGGGACAGGATGCCGATCTCGTGCTGGTCGCGCCGGCCACCGCCCATCTCATCGCCCGCATGGCGCAGGGACTGGCGGACGACCTCCTCACGACGCTGCTGCTCGCCGCCACCGCGCCGGTGCTGCTGGCGCCGGCGATGAACGACGAGATGTTCGCGCACCCGCAGACCCGGGCGAACCTCGGTCGCCTGAGCGCACGCGGCGTGGCGACCGTCGGGCCCGACGTCGGTGCGCTGGCCGAAGGCCCATCGGAGCGGCCGGGCAGGATGAGCGAGCCGGAGACCATCCTGGCTCACGCGGCCCGCCTCATCCGGCGCCATGGTCCGCTGGCGGGCCGGCGTGTGGTAGTGACCGCGGGGCCGACCCGGGAGTCGATCGATCCGGTGCGGGTGGTGACCAACCGCTCGAGCGGCAAGATGGGTTACCGGGTGGCGGAAGCCGCGTGGGAGCGGGGCGCCGAGGTGGTGCTGATCTCCGGTCCGGTGGCATTGCCCGCGCCGATCGGCGTCACCATGCGCCGGGTGGAGAGCACCAGGGAGCTGGAGGCCGCGGTCCGCAGTGAGCTGCCCGAGACGGACGTGCTGGTCATGGCGGCGGCGCCGGCCGACTTCCGGCCGAGCAGCCCCAGCGAGAGCAAGCGCGCGCGGGTGGACGGGGCACTCGCGGTGCCGATGGAGCCGACGGAGGACATTCTGAGCGCGACCCGTGGCCAACGGAAGCCGGGAAGCGTGACCGTGGGCTTCGCGCTCGAGACCGGCGACGCGCTCGCGAAGGGACGGGCCAAGCTGGAGCGGAAGGACCTCGATCTCATCGTGGTGAACGACGCGCTCGAGCCGGGCGCCGGCTTCGAGGTCGACACCAATCGCGTCGCCCTGCTCGGCCGGGACGGCGCGGCGCGCATCCTCCCGCTGCAATCCAAACGCGAGGTGGCCGAGGCGATTCTCGACGCCGTGGAGCAGAGCCTTGGCGGATGAGTGGCGGCGGTATCTGGCGCAACAGATCGAGCTCGGCGGCGCGGAGATCATCATGCGACATGCACCGACAGCAGCCGCGGCCGAGAGTGCCGCCAAATGGCGGAAGGGCGCGCCGCCGATTCCGGGCCCGGGGCTCGCGGTGACCTCACCCGAGCCGATCCTGCTGGGGAACGATCTGGCCGCCCTGGGCAGCCTGGAGGCCGTGGCGGAACGGATCCGCACGACCTACTGCTGCGACCTCTGCCCCCACCGGACCAATGGCGTGCCAGGCGAGGGCAATCCGGAGGCCCGCCTGGTCCTGGTCGGCGAAGGGCCGGGTGCGACCGAGGACGCCACCGGACGTCCGTTCGTGGGCCAGGCGGGACGATTGCTCGATTCCATTCTCGAGGCTATTGAAGTTCCGCGGACTTCGGTATACATCACCAATATCATAAAGTGCCGGCCTCCTCAGAACCGGAAGCCCCTGCCGGATGAAATCGCAGCCTGCATTCCGTATCTGCACCGCCAACTGGAGCTCATCCGTCCCAAGGTGATCGTCGCCATGGGCGGAACCGCCGGGGAATCGTTGCTCGGCGTGAAGAAGAGTCTGGGAGAGCTCCGCGGCAAGGTGCACACGTACAACGGCATTCCGCTGATCGTGACGTACCATCCCGCGGCGCTGCTCCGCAACCCGAACTGGAAGAAGCCGACCTGGGATGACGTCCGTATCGCCCGACAACTTCTCGACCGCTGATCCCTACGTCGGCCGCTCGGCCCCCTGGAGCCAGGAGGCGGAGCAGGCCGTGCTGGGGGCCATGCTGCTGGACCAGGACGCCGCGCTCCGCGCGGCGGAGCTGGTCGATGATGCCATGTTCTACCGGGAGGGGCACCGCCGCCTCTACCGAGCCATGCTGGCGCTCACCGAGCGGCGGGTGGTCATCGACCACATCACGCTCCGCGACGAGCTGCTCCGCCGGGGTGACCTGGAGACCGCCGGCGGCCACGAGTACCTGGCCGAGCTGGTCGACGCGGTACCCACGGCCGCGAATCTCGAATTCCACGCCAAGATCGTCCGCGACAAGGCGGTCCTCCGCCGGCTGATCGAGGCCTCCACCTCGATCATCACGGAGGCCTATGACGGGCACTCGACCGCGAACGACCTGCTCGACGTCGCCGAATCCCGGATCTTCCAGATCTCCCAGCAACGGGGGAACGAGGGGTTCACCCGGATCAAGGAGATGCTCTGGCCCACGATGGAGCGCATTGAAACGCTCCAGCGCAGCGGCAAAGCGATTACCGGTGTCCCCAGCGGATTCATAGATTTGGACTCGCTGACGTCGGGATTCCAAGCCTCCGAGCTGGTGGTGGTTGCCGCCCGGCCCTCCATGGGAAAAACCGCGTTCTGTCTCAACATCGCGGCCAACGCCGCGTCGGAGGGGCAGGGGGTCGCCATCTTCTCGCTGGAGATGTCCAAGGAGTCGCTGGTGCAGCGGATGCTCACCGCCACCGCGCGGGTCGACAGCCACCGGGTGCGGCAGGGCACCCTGCGAGATTCGGACTTCACCCAGTTGGCGCGGGCGGCCGGCATTCTGCAGACCTATCAGCTCTGGATCGACGATACCCCGTCGCTCACCCTGCTGGAGATGCGCTCCAAGGCGCGGCGGCTCAAGATCGACAACGATCTCCGGCTGGTCATCGTGGACTATCTGCAGCTCATGCGGAGTCCGGAGCACGCGGAGAACCGGGTCCAGGAGATCTCGGACATCTCCCGCTCGCTCAAGGCGCTGGCGCGGGAGCTGGAGATCCCGGTCATCGCGCTCTCCCAGCTCTCCCGCGCCTCGGAGCAGCGGGGCGGCGAGCGCAAGCCGATCCTGTCCGACCTGCGCGATTCCGGCGCCATCGAGCAGGATGCCGACCTGGTCGTGTTCATTCACCGGCCCGAGTACTACGACCGGGAGGACGAGTCCAAGAAGGGCATGGCGGAAGTCATGCTGGCAAAGAACCGCAACGGACCCACGGGAGACGTGCAGCTCCGGTTCGTGCGGGAGTATACGCGGTTCGATAATCTGTCGAACCGGGAGGAGCCGGAGTGATCGCGATCTGTCATCCCGAGCGGAGCGAGGGATCTTCTCATCAATCCCGGAACGTCGCGAGGGTCCGACATGCCCGAACAAGATCCCTCGCTCCGCTCGGGTTGACAGATTCTCTTTAAGGTCTCCGCCCATGCCTAGACCCAAGTCCGTCTACCGCTGCACCGAGTGCGGCCACGAGCACCCGAAATGGGTGGGCCGCTGCGAAGCGTGCGCGGCCTGGAACGCCGTGGCCGAAGAGCCCGTGCTGGTGCGTGTGGCAGCTCGGGGCGGCGTCAAGCGCGGCGGGCGGGCGCAAGGCCTGGTCGCCCCGCCCGCGCGGCTCCGTGAGGTCGCCACCCGGCCGCTGGAGCGCTGGCGCACCGGGATTCCCGAATTCGACTTCGTGCTGGGCGGCGGCATTGTGCCGGGCTCCATGATTCTCATTGGCGGCGAGCCCGGCATCGGGAAGTCGACCTTGCTGCTGCAGGCCGCCGCGCGGCTGGAGACCGCGGGACGGACGGTGCTCTACGCCAGCGGCGAGGAGTCGCCCGACCAGATCCGACTCCGCGCCGACCGCCTCGAGGAAGACGCCGGCGCCGTGCACGTGCTGGGCGAAACCCGGCTGGAGGCCATCGTCGGCGCGGCGGCGGCGGTCGCGGCCGACGTGGTGGTCATCGATTCCATCCAGACGGTCTACACCGAGACGCTGGAGAGCGCCCCCGGCAATGTCGGGCAGGTACGGGAGTGCTCAGGCCAGCTCATGCGTTTCGCCAAGGAGACCGGAACGGCGGTCGTCGTAGTCGGCCATGTCACCAAGGGCGGCGGCATCGCGGGGCCCAAGACGCTGGAGCACATCGTGGACACGGTGCTCTACTTCGAGGGCGAGGTCACGCTCGACTACCGGCTCCTCCGCACTACCAAGAACCGCTTCGGCTCGGTCGATGAGCTCGGTGTCTTTTCGATGACCGAGCGCGGACTGGTGGCGGTGCCCAATCCGTCCGCGGTCTTCCTCGCCGCGCGCGCCGACGGGATCAGCGGCAGCGCGGTCACGGCGTTGATGGAGGGCACCCGTCCGGTGCTGGTCGAGGTCCAGGCGCTGGCAGCCAAGTCCGGATACGGCACGCCGCAGCGGGTCGCGACAGGCATCGATCCCAAGCGCCTCGCCGTGCTCCTTGCCGT
>JBJMOX010000039.1:0-2200 GCA_045803515.1 Gemmatimonadales bacterium | reverse complement strand
TGGTCGAACCGCTGCAGCGACCCGACGGGCCCGGTGCCGATCTCCCCGCTGAGGTTGGGACCCCAGCAGAACGCGGTGCCCTCCCCGTCGAGGCCGCAGCTGGTATACCGCCCGGAATAGACCGCTCGAAAGCGGATGCCGCCGATCACCGCGACGGGTGTGGCACTCTCGAGGACCGCCGGCCCCGCGCCCAGCGCGTCGATGCCCCAGCAGGAGGCGCCACCGCCTCCGGTTACTCCGCAGGTGTGATACCCTCCGGCACTGAGCTGGGTGAAGCTGACCCCGGCGACGGGGGCCGCGTCGGGAGTGAACGTCGCATTGGTGTGCTGCCCGGCCACGGTCAGGCCCTGATAGCCCCAGCAGACCGCCGTACCCTTGTGGTCGAGAGCACAGACGTGGGACAGGCCCGCCGTGATCGAGACGTACGCCTGGCCTGCGGCGGCCGCTAACGGGACGTGGGAGCAGCGACCGTCGTCGCAGCTGTCCCTGTCGGCCGTGGCGCCGAGCTGCCCGACGTCGTTGAGTCCCCAGCAGTACACGGTGCGGTCCGTGGTGAGCCCGCAGGTGAATCGCAGTCCCGCCGCCAGCGCGAGAAAGCTCAGTCCGCCGGCGATCGGTCGCGGCCGGGTGGAGCAGGGAAAGGCGCCGCAGGTCTCGGGGGCCACGGCACCGAGGCCGAGCTGGCCGTCGCGATCGGAGCCCCAGCAGAAGACGCCGCCGGAGACGTCGATGCCGCAGGTGTGGGCCTGTCCCGCGGCGAGAGCCACGAACACCGCGCCATCGGGAAGGACGACCGGCGTCGTGTCGGTCGGCGTGACACCGATGCCGAGCTGCCCGTCCGCCCCCGTCCCCCAGCAGCGCGTACGAGAGGGCTCAGCCTGGCAGACGTGACGGTCGCCCAGGGCGAGGACCGGGGCGGAGGCGGGATCGGTTGGACCGGCCCCATCGCCGGAGCATGCGGCAAGCAGGAGGAGCAGCGGGGGGCAGAGCCACGGGACGATATTCGCCATGCGTGGTGGACGCCGGAAGCGTGAGACCCTGCACGTCGCCTGCCGATCAATGAGACGCGGCAGGATTCTCTTGACACTCTGGAGCAGCCGCCCCATGCTTCCTTCAGACAACCTAGAGGAAGCCCACGTGCCCGCGCCCGTCGATCTGCTCCCCGGTACCCTCGAGCTCCTGGTCATGAAGGCGCTGTCGCTGGAGCCGATGCACGGCTGGGGCATCGGCCAGCGGATCGACCAGCTCTCGCGCGACGTCTTCCAGGTCCAGCAGGGCTCGCTCTATCCCGCCCTCCAGCGGATGCTGCGGAAGGGCTGGATCCACTCGGAGTGGCGCACCACCGAGAACGGCCGGCGCGCTCGCTACTACGAGTTGACACCCAAGGGCCGGCGACAGCTCGAGGCCGAGACCCGGGTATGGCAGCGCACCGCGGCGGCGGTCAACGGCATTCTCCGGGTGCGGATGGCCGACCTGTGATCGCCGATCTCCTGGAGCGAATCCGGGCGCTGGTTTTCCGCCGGCAGTGGGACCGCGATCTGGACGACGAGATGCGCTTCCATCTCGAGCAGGGGACCGCGGCGCGGGTCCGGGCGGGCGCGGCTCCCGCCGCGGCCGAGCGCGAGGCCCGGCTCGCCTTCGGCGGGGTGGACCGCTACAAGGAGGAAGCGCTCGACGCCAGCGGGGTGCGCCCGCTCGACGATCTCCTCGCGGACATCCGCTTCGCCCTCCGAGCCCTGCGCCGGAATCCGGGCTTCACCGCCACCGTCATCCTGGTGCTCGCGCTTGCCATCGGCGCGTCCACCGCGGTGTTCAGCGTGGTGGACACCGTGCTCCTCGCCGATCTGCCATACCCCCACGCCGATCGGCTGGTGCGAGTCTACCAGCAGAACTCGCCGACCAACCTCTGGACCCTTTCTCTGGTGGATGTCCAGGCCATCCAGCAGCAGCAGAGAAGCTTCGACGCCTTCGGTGCGGCGCGCTGGGGCGCCGCCGCGCTGTCCGGGATGGGCCATCCGGAGCAGATCCGCGTGGTGCACGTCACCTCGGGGTTTTTCCGCGCGCTGGGCCTGACCGCGGCGGCGGGGCGCCTCATCGAGTCCGGCGACGAGACGCCCGGCGCGCCGCCGGTCGTGGTGATCTCTCAGGCACTCGCCGCGGAGCGGCTGGGCGGCGCGGCGGCCGCGGTGGGGCGAACCCT